>CAZRTG010000177.1:0-7284 GCA_964602895.1 uncultured Wenzhouxiangellaceae bacterium | reverse complement strand
CATCCGGGCCATCGCCCACCGGTCTGCCCGGAATACCGCCGAAGCCGATTTGGAACAGTTGGAACCATTCATCGTTTTCGTCATAGCCGGCAAAGAACAGGTGGGGCGAATCCGAAAAGCCTGCTGCATTCATCGCGTCGGGTGCGCTTTGGCCAAGCAAACCACCCATAACATCAAATATCCGGCCCAGTGCATGGGTACGGCCCGATAGCGCAGCGGGATAGTTGGGCTTGAGCAAGCTGCCCTGGGGTATACGCACATCTACCAGATCATAGAAACCGTCGTTAAACAGGATCTGTGGATCGACCAGATTGATGGTGAAAGAGCCGAAGAACATTTTGAACATGTCTTCGTTGAGATAGAAGTTGATCGAGCTCTGTGCCTGGGGGTCGGTGCCCTCAAAATCAAAAATGGCTTTGGAGCCTTCACGCCACATTTTGCAGCGGATTTTGTACGGCCCCATACCGACGCCATCGTCGCAAAGATAATCCTCAAACACCCGTGGTTCTTCCGGCACGATCATTTCGATAATGGCCTTCATCGCCAGGTAATTACGCTCCAGCATGATTTCCATGGTGGAATAAAACACGTCATCACCAAAACGGTTGGCAATTTCCACACAGCGCTTGGCGGCCGTTTTGCATGCGGCCACCAGTGCGTTGAGGTCAAAGCGGTTCCACTGTGGTGTACGCACGTTATGCAGGATCAGTTCCAGCAGATCTTCCTGCAACACGCCCTTTTTGTACAGCTTGGTGGGCGGAATGCGAATGCCTTCCTGGTAGATGGTTTCGGCCTTGATCGGAATGGATCCCGGTACCATGCCGCCATTATCCGACATGTGGCCGAACATGGCCGACCAGGCAATATGGCGGCCATCTTTGAAGACCGGCACCAGCACAATCCAGTCGGGCAAATGCGAAACGGCGCCATTGCACATATACGGATCGTTGGTGAGAATGATGTCGCCTTCTTCAATATCGACATCATAAGCCTCAGTAAAACCATGGATAAAAGAGCCGAACTGGCCCACAACCATCTTGCCGTCGCGATTCGCGATCATGGGGAAGCAATCGCCCTGCTCGCGTATACCGGGGCTCATGGCGGTGCGGAACAGGACCGCATCCATTTCCACCCGTGCATTGCGCAAGGCATTTTCAATAATGTCTACCGTGACGGTATCCGGCTCGATACGCTCAAAGGCGGCGTCGTTGGTCTGGATAATTCTTGCTGGCATGTTCTGAGCCTCCTTACGGGACGATATTGATCAGCAGATTGCCGATCGCATCTACAGTCGCCCGGTAGCCGGGCAAAACAACGGTAGTCGAGTCCATTTCACTGACGATGGCAGGACCTTCAACCATCATGCCGTCATGCAACAGGTTACGATCATAAATACCCACATCGTAAGTCCGGCCCTCGTAGTAGAATTGGGAATCATGAATTTTGCACTCTTCAAGGCTGACGCCGCGACGACCGATTTCAACTTCCTTGATCGCTCGTGATTTGGCCCGAACAATGGCTCGTATCATTACCAGTTCGTGATCTTCACCCAAGGCAAAGGTAAACAGCTGTTCATGCTCGTGATCGAATTTGTCAGTGAGCAGTGCCAGGCCTTGATCCAACAACTCCTCGGCGGTGAAGTCCAGGGTGAGTTGGAAGGCCTGCCCGACATAACGCAGATCGGCCTGATAGGTCACGACCTGCTTGTCTTCCGGAATTCCGTCGGCGTTGAGTGAAGCAGCAGCGCGCTGGTGTAACTCTTCCAGGTCCGCCATTAGCTGTTGCGGTGTCAGGTCGACCGCCTTGGAAACATAGGTGCGGGACGCTTCGTCCTGCACCGCAGTCGTCGCGTCGCCATAAGCGCACAAGACACCGGGGGCCGGGGGCACGATCACAGGCCAGGAGTTGGTCAATATGCCCATGGCATTACCGTGCAACGGACCGGCTCCGCCAAAGGCCACCAGCGCAAAATCGCGCGGATCAAAACCCTGCTCGACGGACACCAGGCGCAAGGCACCAAACATGGACTCGTTAACGATTTTGATGATGCCTTCGGCCGCTTCCATCAGGCTGATACCCATGGCATCGGCAATGGTTTGCACCGCGGTTTCGGCGGCCTTTTTGTCGATGGCCATTTTGCCACCGAGTTGTACGTCGGAAGGCAAATAACCCAACACCACGTTGGCATCACAGACGGTGGGCTCAACGCCTCCCTTCATGTATGACGCAGGCCCTGGCTCGGCTCCGGCAGAATGTGGTCCGACACGTAACGCTTTGGTGAGTTCGGGCACAAATGCAATGGAGCCACCACCTGCGCCTACCGTGCGCACGTCCACCGAGGGCGCTCGTACGGTAATGTCACCGATGCGCGTTTCACGACGGATGCGTGCTTTGCCATCCTGGATCAGCGCCACGTCGGTTGAAGTGCCGCCCATGTCAAAGGTCAGCACATTGTTATATCCGGCGCGCTGCGTGAAATAGATAGCACCCGCCACGCCACCCGCCGGACCGGACAGCAGCATGTTAACCGGGGATTCGGCTGCCGCTCGTGATGAGGACAGACCACCATCGGAGCGCAAAATGGATAACTGGACATCCGAACCCATGAGCTCTTCCAGGGATTGCTGCAGGTGGATGAGATAGTTGGAGACCTCCGGACGCACGTAGGAATTCACTACCGTGGTTTCGGTACGCTCGTACTCCTGTAACTCCGGCACCACGTCGGATGAGATGGAAATGGGCACATCGCCAAAGATTTCCAGCGCCACTTCACGGGCCTGCTGTTCGTGTACGCCGCTGACGTAGGCGTTGATAAAGCAAATGGTCAGTGCTTCCACCTGGCCGGTGGCTTTGAGCTTTTTCAGGTCAGCTCGCAGTGCGTCCTTATCCAGGGGTCGAATCACTTCACCCTTAGAGCCGATCCGTTCTTCCGCCTCAATGGTCAACTCCAAAGGTGCCAACAAAGGGGCAGGCACATAGCTCACCCAGCCACCCAGGCCACCCGGGCAGAACGAGCGCGCTACTTGCAGCACCATTTTGTATCCGCTGGTGGTTACCAAACCCACCCTGGCGCCTTTGCCGGTGAGCACGGCGTTGGTTGCAACCGTAGTGCCATGCATGACCCGATGCACCCGTTTCGGATCCACGCCCGATTCTTCGCAGATTCGCACCACGCCATTCAATACGCCAATGGACGAATCCTTCGGCGTTGAGGGCACTTTGGCGATAAAGGTTTCACCGCTTTCCTCGTTGATTAACAGGAGATCGGTAAAAGTGCCTCCGACATCAACGCCCAATCGATAACTCATGTTGTTCTCCGCTGAATCATATTTCGTCCAATCAATCAGTTTGCTTTAAGGAAACTCTGATTTATTCAGAGTTTCTTTGGCACATGGATATGCCAACATTTTCGATGACAGTAGGCCATTGAAAATGAAGCAAAACAAAAATGACACTTTTTGTTTTGCGCGCTCTGAGAATTCATGGATGAATTATTCAGAGCTACTTTATATACCGCCGCAACCAGGGTAATGCACGTCCGCCCGGCGCGGTACCGGTCAATTCCCTGGCCAGGGCAGAGGCCTGCAACAGGGTCGACAGATCGATTCCTGTTTCAAATCCCATCTGCTGCAGCATCATCACCACATCTTCGGTTGCGACATTGCCAGACGCTCCCGGCGCAAAAGGACAGCCTCCCAAGCCGCCAATGGATGCATCAAACCTGCGTATGCCCGATTCCACTGCAGCATAGACGTTAGCCAGACCCATGGCACGGGTGTCGTGAAAATGAAAACTGAGCTGTTGGTTGCCGTGCCCATCCACCAAACGGCTGGCCATGCTGCGTACCTGCGCCGGGTTGGCCGCACCAATGGTATCGGCAATGCAGACTTCGTCGGCACCTTGCGCCAGCATGCGTGCCGCCATGGCTTCGACGACCGCAGGATCGATCTTGCCGTCGAAAGGACATTCAAACGCCACCGACAGGGTCGCCGTTACCCGGATGCCATCATTCCTGGCCAATGCCAGTATGGCAACCGTCGCATCTTCCGCCTGTTGCATGCTCATGCGCGCATTTTTGTCTGCCATACCCTCGCTGGAATAAAGCACCATGCAAACACTTTTTGCACCGGCATCGCGTGCCAGTTCATAGCCGCGCATATTGGGTATCAGTGCCGTAAAGCGGGCATCGGGGCGATCCGGCAGGCCCGCGAACAACTGGTCTGCACCGGCCATGGCGGGTACCGCCTTGGGCGAAACAAATGCACCTACTTCGATATGTTTCATCCCCGCATCCAGCAGCGACCGGATCAGTTGCAATCGCTGCTGTGGCTCCAGTATTTTTGGCTGGTTCTGCAAACCATCACGTGGCCCTACATCGTTGACAATGACGGTCTCGCTCATCAGGCTATCGCCCCCTGCGCTTTCAGTGCAGCGATAGCGGCCTGATCGTAACCCAGCATGTCACGTAAAACCTGCTCTGTTTGTTGGCCAATATGAGGTGCAGCGCTGAAAGACTCTTCATTGTTGCGCGACATCTTGATCGGGTTGCCCGGCCCTTTGGTGGACTTTCCATCCGGGTGCTTGAGGTCAATAACCATCTGGCGATGCAACACCTGTGGATCGGAAAGCGCCTGGCTGAATTTGTTCACCGGCGCACAGGGAATCCGCTTCTCCTCCAACTGTTCCAGCCAATAGGCCGATGTGTTGGTAGACAGCACTTCATTGAGTCTGGCGTTGATCATGTGTTGATCGGCCCAGCGGCCCGGTTGGGTATCGTATTTGGTATCTTCAAACTCGGCACAGGGCACAACCTGTTTGAGGTTCTGCCAGAAATTATCGGTGATAACGGCAATCACGATAAATCCGTCCGAGGTCTTAAAGGTATTGTAAGGCACATGAACAAAATGTGAGTTGCCGATGGGGTATGGGTCTTCGCCGGAGAGGAAAAACATGGTGGCCATGTAATTGAGCATGGAAATCTGGCAATCCAGCATGGAAATGTCCACATGCTGGCCCTGGCCGCTGCTGCCGCGTTCAACCAGTGCCGACAAAATGCCCATGACTGAAAACATGCCGCCGCCCAAATCGCCTATGGGAATGCCGGAACGCACCGGATGCGCCGGATCCGTCCCGGTAATGGACATACCGCCACCGGTGGCCTGGGCCACCTGGTCAAAAGCCGGACGCTTGGGCTTGGGGCCATCCGATCCAAAGCCTGTTATCGTGCAGGTGATGATGCGCGGATTGATGGCGTTCAGTGTTTCGTAGTCGATTTTCAGGCGTTCGGGCACGCCTACGCCAAAATTACTGATAACGACATCCGCCTTACGCACCAGATCGTAAAAAACTTCCAGACCTTCGGGAGATTTGAGGTCAATGGCCACACTGCTTTTATTGCGATTCAGTGTGAGGTAATAGGCACCAAAGCCGTCCAGGGAATTCTTTGGATCCGTGGCCAGCAGTTTACGTGTACCTTCGCCCTGTGGCGGCTCAACCTTGATGGTTTCAGCACCCAGATCGGCCATGATCATGGCACCATAGGGACCTGACAGCATGTGAGTCAGGTCCAGCACACGCACTCCGGCCAAGGGCTTGCCCTGTTTCATTTCATTCACTGTTCGCCTCAGTCGCGCTGTAATTCGGTCAGTTCGTAATGGGTTTTCATATAACCCCCGGCACCTGCCTTGAGCAGGATGTAATCATCATCTGCAGTACACCATACTTCATAAGGCGGGTGCTCTTCCGGCAGGTTGCCTGCGGTATCGGCGAGCTGAAAATGCCGGGCATTGAAGGTGCCGGCCGCCACGCTTACCTCTTCCTCACCCATATAAACCAGCGAAAATGCCGTACGGAACAACATCGGTCCGGTCGCGCCGCGGTGGTCGGGCGAGGTCAGGTAGATTTCCGGGAAATGAATTTTGCCAGGGCCTTTTGACAGGTCATACAGCTTCATCAACAGGGCATCGCCTATGATCGGATGTGATTGCAGCCACCGCACATCGCCGCCGGTCGCCATGGTTTGACTCAAACGCCCGTCACGGGCATTGAAAGTTTCGCATTCAGCCTGGGTGTCATCCAGTCGCATCCAGCCACTGCCTTCGAAACGATTGCCCACAGTCAGTCGCACGGAGCAATCCAGCGGGCTGGAGTCGGTATGCCGGATGGCCATGCAAACATCCCGGATCACGTTGGGCTCATCGTCGATCTCGCAATGCGCCAGCAGCACATCCACGCCATCCGCCTGTTGTGTCAGCGTGAAGTATTCACGACCCCGTTCCTGGTCCATACGCTCCGGCTTTTTGCTAGTGTAGCGGATGGTGCCGCGAATCGTTCTGTGTGCCATAGTTTTTTCCTGTAGCTAATTGAACAAAGGTCTATCTGACAAATCAGAAAGGCTTGACGGCGCCGAGGAATCCCACGGAGGCAATGCCAATCCAGTAAATGTACGCCAGGCCCCGTGCTACCTTAATGGATTTTTCCAGGGTTGCTTCGGCCTGGTGATTGTCCGGTTCCTGCGCCAATACACGGAACAGCATGGTCCACTCGCGCATGACGAAGCGCAGCTTAAGGCCAATTACCAACAACAGGCTGAAAACCAGCACCTTGGTAGAAAACCATTTCTGCATGGTTCCAGCCTCAAACGGCCCGTAACCCAACAGGGATGCAACAGCAGCGATAAATATCAATGGGATGAACACGAAGCGAATGCGCTCATCAATCAGTGTCAGCTTGATGCCAAGATCAGTCTCCCGTTTAAAAAATGCACCCCAACAAATTCCCAGCCAGACACCGAAAAATATCCAGCTGGCCCAAATCCAGATGCCACCCAAAGGTTGCACACCCCAAAAATGCCCCATGTGAAAACCCAGTGGAAACAGCAAAAGAATACCCGTGCGTGCCAGGATATCGATCTTGTAAGCCGTGTTCATATGACGACGGCGTTCGTCCATTGATAATCTGCGATTGACCACGTAGTAGGAGGATTGGAATACACCCCACTCACCGCCCAGCCAGTAAACCATGGCCAGTATGTGCAGCCATTTGAGAACGAGTAATGTAGAAATCACCATGGTCATTTTCCCGAGTTGTGTGTACCCGGCAAACTCAAGGCTGACCGGGATCAAAATATTGGGCCTGAGAGTATATGCGATAATGTTATACTAATGAAACATTTGATCGCAATCTCATCCAGAGAACATTTTCGAAACAGGCTGGCAATGCGCTCAAATCAACCTGGCAAACCAAAACGATCCCCGGAGATATTCACGCTGAAGACGGCAACTG
>CAZRTG010000176.1:3644-7339 GCA_964602895.1 uncultured Wenzhouxiangellaceae bacterium | reverse complement strand
TTCTCAAAGTTGCCAAGGCGCTTGGTTTAAGGCTTCATGCTCAAGCTGCACAAAGCGACTGTCCTATGTGAGTCTCCCCCAAAATCATGACCACAATTCCAACTGCAACACCCCCAGAATAGCCAGATCGTCATCCATTTGCTCTCCCATCCACTGGCTCTGAGCCGTTTTGGGAGGTAATGTGAATGCCGCAATCAAGGTGAACTTCGAATCAGAACGGGACGTTCCCGCGGGAACGTCCCGTTCCTGACGGGGTAGCCTTATAGCCGGCCTGGCAAAGGCAGAGACGTAACTCATCGGGAAGCAAAATGAATTGGAGAATCACCACCAGGCGCTATGGTTCACTGCCGATTGGCATGCACTTTCTGCTATTGCTGCTGATTGTCAGCGTCTATGGGTCAATCGAGTTGTATGGCTTTGCCCCAAGTGGCGGCACGTATGAGGTGGATTTAAGGACCTGGCACCTCATTTTTGGCCTCGGTATCCTTCTGTGGGTCGCGGTACGCCTCACGACACGCGCCTTCATGGGATCTGCCCCGTATACCGAACCTCCGATCCCGGGCTGGCAGATGCGCCTGGCCGGATGGGTGCGCGTAGTGCTCTATGTTTTCATGATCGGGATGCCGCTGCTCGGCTGGTTTGCCGTCAGCGCCAAGGGCAACCCGACCCTAATTTTTGGAGTGCGATTGCCTTCGCTGATCGGTCAGGACATAGCCCTGTACGGCTCGTTAAGAGAGATTCACAAAACGATAGGCACCGCCGGCTACTACCTGATTGGTCTTCATACCGTAATGGAGATCTTGCCAGTGCGGCCCAATTTACGCGCAGGCATACGCCCGAAACACTAAGCAAAGTCTGCGCCAGGCGCCAATCGATGCCAACGCCTCTGCGGATGTGCCTCACCCAACGGGTCCAATAAAATTCTGGACAGTCGGTTTGAGTCCAACTGCACCGATACAGCAACCACTTCGCTCACAACCGAACACCCGCAGGCACAACACGGTCTTGCCTCAAACCGGGTTATTTTTTTATGATAGTGGCTGCCGAATCCGGCGCCGAATTTTTATTTCCAAACATCACGACAAAGCGTAGGGTGGATCGCACAAACCGCCATCAGTAATGAGGAGATCGCCATGTTGACTCGTTCATCCTTTGTTTGCAGATTATCGTCAGGATTCATTTTAGTCGCCCTTTTGAGCACTCTCGCATTTGCGCAAGCACCCGCTACGGAAATGGCTCTGGCGCATTCAACCGACAGCGAACAACTTGAGTGGGGCCCCTGCCCGCCTTTTATGCCGGAAGGTTGTGCCATTGCAGTGCTGCACGGCGATCCCGCCAAAGAGAATGTGGATATTTTCTTCAAGGTCGCCGGAAATTCAGATATCCCTGCACACACACATACCTCGGCAGAGCGCATGGTGCTCGTCTCAGGTGTACTTAATGTCACCTATGAAGGGCAGGATGAAACCACACTAACAGCGGGAACCTATGCCTATGGCCCGGCGCAACGTCCCCATCACGGTCGTTGCGTCAGCGAAGAGCCATGCATTCTGTTTATAGCTTTTGAAGCCCCACTGGATGCAGAACCCATCGTCGTAGTGGCCGAAGATTAGCGCTACCGCTATCCGAACGTCACCCCGGCAAGCGCAAAGCACCGTCACCCCGGAAGTGCCCCGGATAAGCGCTTTGCGCTTTCCGGGGTGACGATGTTTTGCGTTTATCCGAACGTCACCCGCAATGTCCGCTGAATCCTCTCACGCACGTCATCCTGCACATCCGCCGCCTTTGCGAACGTACGCCATTTTGAAACCGTATTCTGTATCTCGGCAACAATGGCCTCGGCACGGCCACGTTTCATCGCCGCGGAACGGGCACAGGCCTTGAAATCTTCCAGCCTGAAATCATCGCGCTTGCCATTCATGGTCATCTGGTGTTTTGCTGTCCAATCGCCCGCAGGATTAAAGCTGTAGGTAACATCAAAAGCCGGAGAAAGTGACCAGTTGCCTGCCTTATCCATAAGAAAGGCGATGTTTTTCACATGATCATCCTGGTTGCGAGCCACGATATTGAACACCATGCGTCGAAATTGCTGTTCAATAGTCTGCATGGGCAAACCCAGTTGCCGGATGATCAACAAAGCCTGCTCATAGCTGTAAGCACCCGCCATATTGAAATCATAATGAGCCAACGCGCACAAGGATTGCATGTGAAGCTTTTCGCCCTGGTCAAGACGATCAAACCGTCGTGTCATGAAATGACGCCGGTTGTTTTCTTCAAACAGCCTGCACTCATTGATATCAATACCGCATTCCCTTGCCATCAAACAATAGGCATACTCGATCGCGCCATAGCCCGTCGGATCTTCCAATTCCTTGTCTTTATTGCCACTGACGCCATCAAATTTAAGCAACCAGTATTCAAAGCCCTTGCCGGCTTTCACCTGGCCGGATCGGACTTCATTGGTTTTTGGGTTCCAGGCAATAACGGCTTTGGCTCGGGCACCGCCGGCAGAGGTTCCTACACGCAAAATATCTCTGAGTGCAGTCTCTTTCTCTTTGTCTGCAAATGAGGCGTGCAAGTCATTTCGCTGCGTCAAAATTTCTGAAGCAAGCTCAACCAATTTGTCGACATCTATGCGTTGTGTCGTCTTCGACACAGGGCCAATAGCAGGTGCAAACTCCAGCGCGCCCATACCGCGCTCACCCGTGTAACACAGGCGCTCAACAGCGTTGAATGAACCCGGTTGCCGGCCCTGCGATGCCAGCCAGGCATTGATCAGGCTGTTGCCAAACTTGTCGGGCAACGAATCAGCCAGCAACCCAGGCAGGCCCATAAAGGTCTGTCGCGACAGTTCGGGGAACCGGTACACCCGCCGTGAAAGCGGCATCACAATGGGTGAGAGTTGAATCCCGCTTTCGGCAAACTCCTGTTCGTATTCGAAAGCAGCTACTTCCTCTCCTTCCTGCAGCGAGACGGCGCCGATGGTTTTTCCCCAGAGTTTGACTTCGGCAACCGTGCTCATGGGTCGTCACCCCAACTCCACGGCTTACCGGATGACTTCATTTTGGGTCGCTTTGAGGCCCGCTGCCTGGCTTTTTTACTCTGTTTTAATTGCTCCATCGGCCTTGGCCCTGTTTCAGGCACCAGACCATCAAGCCCTGCTGCGGCATCGATCACACGCAACACCCGAATCAGGCTGGACAGTTGTGAAGAATGCCCGGCCTCTATCCGTTCAAGCGTCCGTTTGGCAATTCCTGCCTGCTCCGCAACCGCAGCCTGGGTTAAATGCAAGTCAATCCGACGCCCGGCGATACGCTGGCCAATTTCAGCAAGAATGGTCTCATCAGTGAGTAAGCCGGTTATTTTCATAGTCGTCACATATTACGAGTTAATTCAATAAACAATCCTATATCGTTACTTATTACGATATATTGATCATAAATTCATAATAGACTATATCGTAATTTTTTGCGAATTAACATCATATAATTAATTATTTCGTAATATATTACGACTTGATAGACGAGTATTAGAACCGGCTGACATTACTCAGCCCGTCACCCCGGAAATCACAAAGCAACGTCACCCCGGAATTCGCAAAGCAACGTCACCCCGGAATTCGCATTGCGAATATCCGGGGCACTATCCGAACGTCACCCCGGAAGTGGCGCAGCCACTATCCGGGGCCACTCATA
>CAZRTG010000176.1:0-3544 GCA_964602895.1 uncultured Wenzhouxiangellaceae bacterium | reverse complement strand
CACTATCCGAACGTCACCCCGGAAGTGGCGCAGCCACTATCCGGGGCCACTCATAACACCTCTGTTTCACTCAAATCATAGACCTGATAATTAGCGTTGCGCTCGCCTTCTTCAGCTGCAAATTCTTACATGAAGTTGGCGTATTTCCCTACAACACGATCGACACACCACCCGCAAGATAGAGCTGATACGCAGTTTCAGAAGATAGGGCTATGGATCAATTTATACATCTAGCTATATAATGCATGAAACTAATTGAGTTTTATGGCAATACTCTGGCCACGATACGTGGATTTCCAGATGTAGCCAAGCGTGAGGCAGGTTATCAATTGGATCGGGTTCAGCATGGACTGGACCCCATCAATTGGAGGCCTATGCCCAGGATTGGTCGCGGTGTTCGAGAGATCCGAATCAGTTCAGAAGGCCAGTACCGCTTAATCTATGTCACGGCCAACTTGAATCGAATCGTCGTCCTGCACGCCTTTGTTAAGAAAACTCAAGCAACCCGGACCATGGACATTAATAAAGCACGTATGGCACTGAAATCAATCAACGCAGGAAAAGCATGAAGCACACAAAGTCAAAGTTTAACAACGTTTGGGACGCACTCGAAGATGACCCCATTCGGGCTCGAAACCTCAAGCTGCGATCTGAACTGATGATGCTGATCAGCCAGGAACTCGCGTCCCGCGATCTGACACAGTCAGCATCTGCAGAATTGCTGTTCATTACTCAGCCACGGGTCAGTGCCCTGCTGCAAGGCAAAATCGAAAGCTTCCGCCTCGACAGCCTGGTCGACATAGCGCACAGGCTGGGACTGGAAGTATCCATCAAGGTAGCGGCCTAGACCAAAAGACCGTCACCCCGGAAACCACAAAGCATCGTCACCCCGGAAACCGCATAGCATCGTCACCCCGGAAGTGGCGCAGCCACTATCCGGGGCCCTATCCAACCGTCATCCCGGAACGGACGTAGTCCGTATCCGGGACCACTCGAAACTTACCCAGAATTTAATGCCAGAATCACATGCTTCGGATCATTACGGATAGCCGTTAACAAGGCAGCAGCCGCACCGCCCGGGACACGTACACCCTGCTCCCAGTTTTGTAGTGTTTTGATGCTGACATGCATCAATGCCGCAAATTGAGACTGGCTCAAATTCAGACTTTGACGTAACTCCCGCACATTCAAGGCTTTCACTTTAAATGTTCGGGACGCAGTCCGGCTACCACGCAGGATATCTCCAGCCTCGCCCACGGAAGCGAGCAATTCATCAAAAAGTTGTTGTTTCATTAAAGCCCCGCAACTCCCGTTTTACTAAGTCTCCCAGCAACCTGATTTGCTTTTGATTGAGATCAGTCGATTCCGACTTGCTATAAGCCAGCAACATCAATATCTGGTCATACTCGCTCACCCAATAGTAGATCACGCGAATTCCACCCCGTTTGCCCTTGCCCGTCGTCATCCAGCGAATTTTTCGACAGCCTCCGCTGCCTTTGATCAAATCACCGCGTTCCGGCAGACTTGAAATCCAATTTTGCAACAATAGATAACTGACTTCCGAAAGTAGCCTTGAGATTTGCTTGGTGAAAACGGAAGTCTCGATGAAGATCACAGCAATACTACCCCATTGGGGTATAGGTGTTCAATCGGTGAGATTACTGCTGACATGAATTCAAATTGCCAGATCAGAAGGGTGATTCACATGGACTAAATGCCACAATACAAGTAGGAAATTGACTTGATTTTCGGGTCAGTACTCTAGCGCAAGACAAGATGGAGAGCTTCCACCTCGACACTCTGGTCGATATGGTCTACACCCTACCCGACCGTCACCCCGGAAGTGGCGCAGCCACTATCCGGAGCCACCGCACAACCCGCGTCCTTTCAGCAAACCAAACACATACGTTGGAAGACAGTTACAACTCAAGTGAGCAAATCGCAGAAGAAGAATGTAACGGCCGTAGTTCAGGCCTTGGATCTTGCGCTCAAGCGGATCAACACCACCGCAATCAAGGCCCCCAGCAGGTTAAAACACAGATCCAGCGCCGTGTTCACATAACCGCCTACGTTGTTTTCCGGCACCACCAAAGTGACACCGAACTCAACCACCTCGTTCAAAGCGCCAAAGCCCGTACTGGCAGCCGCGGCCAGAGTGAGCAGCCCCAGCGTGGGTTGTGGCCGGACACCCATTTTTCCAAAAGCCGCACGCAGGCCATGCCAGCAAAGCCAAGTGGTAATACCAAAACCGTAGGCATGCACCAGCTGGTCAAACTTGAGCCAACCCGGCCACAACCAGAGGTTATACAGCACCGCCGTCTCGCCACCGCGAGGCCAGGTTTCAGGAATCATCACCAATCCACCCGCCAGGTGTACCAAGCCCCAGGCGCTGAGGCACCAGAGCAGGCTCAGTGGAATGTCGATGGATTGATGCACCCACCAGATCACGCCTGCAATCACCAGCAGTACGCCAATGTAGGCCAGAAATTCGCTGTTGCCACGGCTGACCACCCAGGCAACCGCCAGCAGCATATAGGCCACAGAAAACAGCACAACCGGTAACAGGCGTTTCTCCATGCCCTTATTGTGCATCAAATCCCAGCTTCACAACCCTTGCAAAACTCCTTGCAGCAAAGCAGCGCCCGAATCGGTCATCAACCAGGCCAATAAAGCAATATTGATCAGCACCGTAAACCAAAACACCGCACGGAAGGATTCCTTGCTGGATTTATGCCGCAGCACCTGTTGCGCGATCATGGCACCTGGCCAGCCACCCAATAAGGCCAGCGAATGCAGCGTTTTTTCCGGTGTGCGGGAACGATTGCTGCCGGCCGCTGATTTGTCCAACCAATACACCGCGAAGGTTAAAGCGCTCATGACCAGATAGACCAACCATACCGGCAAAGGCAACATGCCGCCTAATACCACTACGCCAAGCAAAAGCAGAAATGCGGAAGCGCCCCAAATATACAGCGATCGGTCGTTACGCCTGAACCGATCCGTGTTCTTCTCGCCCGTAAGCGTCACGCGTTCAGCGCAGGGCCTGCCTTGCCGGTCGGTAGCGAGCACAAAGCTTACCAATTGGTTGAGTTCCGGCCTGGCCAGCCGTCCACCAAAGGCCTTGATGTGCACAAACACCTGCTTGGCCCCCGAGCTTGGCGTGATAAAGCCATAGCCCCTGCCGGCATTCCAGTGGGTGATTTTGCCAGTGACGCGCATGAGATTATTATTCGTATTTGAAGATTTGATTTTAGCGATTGAGGGAGGGCTTGGGAATTGGCCTGTGAGCTGCCTGCCCTGCCACAATGTTTCCCGAACATCCCTTAAATCGTCACCCCGGAAACCGCATAGCGGTTTTCCGAGGGGTTATCCGGGGTCCACAAACGTCCACCCTCTAACGTTTAAAGCCAGAATTGAATGCCAAGGATAGTTGCTGATTGCCGTCAATATCTTATCGGTCGCGATTGCGGTGTGCGGCGCTTAAATTTCTTGTAGTTACTTATCCATTATTTTGTTTCGTCCACGTTACGTGTACAAAAATCAA
>CAZRTG010000175.1:0-7340 GCA_964602895.1 uncultured Wenzhouxiangellaceae bacterium | reverse complement strand
GCGACCCCCGGCGTGACAGGCCGGTATTCTAACCAACTGAACTACCACTCCGCAGATTCATGGTGGGTGCTGACGGGCTCGAACCGCCGACCCTCGCCTTGTAAGGGCGATGCTCTTCCAACTGAGCTAAGCACCCCTGTTGAAGGCGCGCTAGTTTACGGCATCCTTCAGGGCTTTGCCAGCCTTGAATGCCGGATTTTTTGATGCCTTGATTTTAATGGTTTCGCCAGTGCGCGGATTACGTCCGGTACGGGCTGCACGTTTTCTTACAGAGAAGGTTCCAAAGCCAACCAAAGATACGGTATCACCCTTCTTCAATGCTTTTGTTACAGATTTGACGAATGCATCTACTGCACGTCCTGAATCTGCTTTTGACAGTCCAGAGTTGTCGGCGATTGCGTCGATTAATTCAGATTTATTCATTCTAGCACTCCATATGTGGTCGTTAGGCTATATAAAAACGGACTTTTGCAAGACATGATATCCGGACCCTCAAGGCCGAAGCGAACGTCGAAAAAGAATTCAGAAGTCTCGGAAAGCCTTGCCTATCAAGGCCTGCAAGCCGTGCGTGAATACTAATACGCTGTTGGCAGCGGCGCAACACATATCCGGGTGGAGCAAAAAGTGAATACTGAAGTAATGGCGCCAAGCTACTCATTGTGTGAGAAAAGAAGTCGAATCAATACCGACAACCCGGTTCGGATTGCCGGTAGAAATTTTACTGAAAAACCTCACAACAGCCTTTGCTCAGTGGGTTACCACCGTATTTTCTGCATCCGGACGGGTCGTTTTTTCCGTCTCAATTGTTGAAGGCAATGCTTTGGGTTCTTCAGTGAGCGCGAAAGAAAGCACCTCGTCTATGGTTGAGACCGGATGTATTTCCAGTTTGTTAAGGACCGCCTTGGGAATATCCACCAGATCTTTTTCATTTTCCTCAGGGATCAGCACCATGCGGATGCCACCGCGTTGCGCTGCCAGCAGTTTTTCTTTCAAACCACCAATCGGCAGCACTTTACCGCGTAAGGTGATCTCACCCGTCATTGCCACGTCTGCACGCACCGGAATGCGCGTCAGTGCAGATACCAGCGCCGTACACATGGCAATGCCTGCAGAAGGCCCGTCCTTGGGCGTAGCGCCTTCAGGAACGTGTACGTGGGCATCATAGGTCTGATAGAAGCCGGACTCGATACCGAGCGATTCAGCGCGGCTGCGCACCACCGTCATGGCAGCCTGTATGGACTCCTGCATCACCGAGCCCAACTGGCCGGTTTGAGTCAAACGCCCTTTACCCGGCATCAGGGTGGCTTCAACGCGTAACAGCTCGCCACCCACTTCCGTCCAGGCCAGGCCGGTGACCTGCCCGATTTCATTGTGCTCTTCAGCCAGACCGTAACGGAAGCGTTGCACGCCAAGGAAACTCTCCAGCGTCCGGGTAGTAACCGTAATCTTCCCGCGATCACTTCCCAGCGCCAGGCGCTTGACGGTTTTGCGACAGATCTTGGCTATTTCGCGCTCCAGACTGCGTACGCCGGCTTCACGCGTGTAATAGCGAATGATGTCCATCAACACCGGTTCGCTGACCGCCAGTTCGTCATCATTCAGACCATGCAGCTCCATTTGCTTGGGCAGCAGGTATTTGCGACCGATATTGAGTTTTTCTTCCTCGGTGTAGCCCGGTATGCGTATGACTTCCATTCGATCCAGCAAAGGACCTGGAATGTTCAGCGAATTGGCCGTGGCAATAAACATCACCTCGGACAGATCAAAATCCACTTCCAGGTAATGATCTGCAAAGGTGTGGTTCTGTTCCGGATCCAGTACTTCCAGCAATGCAGAAGACGGATCACCACGGAAATCCATGGACATCTTGTCCAGTTCATCCAGCATGTAAAGTGGATTGCGTGTACCGATCTTGGCCATGTTCTGCAGCACCCGGCCCGGCATGGAGCCAATGTAGGTGCGGCGGTGTCCGCGGATCTCGGCTTCGTCACGCACACCACCCAATGACATACGAACGAACTTGCGTCCGGTGGCACGGGCGATGGAGCGTCCCAGGCTGGTTTTTCCCACACCAGGCGGGCCCACCAGGCACAGGATCGGGCCTTTCATTTTCTTCACGCGCTGTTGCACGGCCAGGTATTCCAGAATCCGTTCCTTGACTTTCTCCAGACCATAGTGATCTTCTTCGAGAACCGCTGCAGCCACGTCCAGCTTCTTACGAATACGGCTGCGCTTTTTCCAGGGAACATTCAGCATCCAGTCGATGTAGTTCCGTACCACCGTGGCTTCGGCGGACATGGGCGACATCATTTTCAGCTTGTTCAGCTCTGAATTGGCTTTCTTTTCGGCTTCTTTGGACATGCCCGATTCGTTGATCCGGCGCGCCAGGTCATCCAGGTCATTGGGTGCATCGTCCATATCACCCAACTCTTTCTGAATGGCTTTCATCTGCTCGTTCAGATAATACTCACGCTGACTTTTTTCCATCTGCGTTTTGACCCGCCCGCGGATGCGTTTCTCCAGCTGGAGTACATCGATCTCGCCTTCCACCAGCGCCATCAAGTGTTCCATACGCCGACGTGAACTGCCCATTTCCAGCAACACCTGCTTCTCTTCGAGACGAATGGTCATGTGCGCGGCAACGGTATCTGCCAATCGGCTGGCATCTTCAATTCCGGCCATGGTGGTCAATAATTCGGGAGGTATTTTGCGATTGAGCTTGACGTACTGCTCGAACAGCGAAACCAGCGAGCGCATGGTGACTTCCAGTTCTTTCTCCGAGGCTTCTTCTTCCACCGGAATCAGCTCCCAATGGGCTTCGAAGTAACCACTCTCCAGTTCGTACCTGGTAACACGCACCCGCTCGCCACCTTCAACCAATACCTTGGTGGTACCGTCGGGCAATTTCAGTAACTGCAGCACGGTGGCCAATGTGCCCACTTCAAACAGGTCACCCTCAGCCGGTTCATCGACTTCTGCACTACGCTGGGTCACCAGGACAATTCGCTTGTCGACATCCATGGCCTTGTCCAGAGCCAGAATGGATCGCTCGCGCCCTACAAAAAGCGGGATGACCATATAGGGATAGACCACCACATCGCGCAAAGACAATACGGGTGTAGGCTGGTTGGCCTTTTTGGGATTGGGTTTGTTCTTTGTGAGTTCGGTCATTATTTCCTCTCCGGCATGCAGATGTCTCCACTCTTGGATGAATGGAGATACTCATGCTTGTCTGAATAGTAGGCGCGGGGTCGGTCCCCTTCAAGCCAGTTAGCTCAAATATTGTTACCAATGTCCGGATTTCAAGCTATTGCGCTAAAGCAATACAGCAAGTGGCTAAAGCCGGCATTGCGACTTGCAACAGCAAAAAAGGAAAGCTCCGGCAGAAAAAACCGGGAGCAAGTTAAGGAAACTCTGATTTATTCAGAGTTTCCTTGGCACATGGATGTGCCAACATTTTCAATGATTGTAAATCATTGAAAATGAAGCCAAACAAAAACCACGCTTTTTGTTTGGCGTGCTCTGAGAATTCATGGATGAATTATTCAGAGCCTCCTTAATTCAAGAACGATCTCCGGCACGCAGGGCCTGTGGAGAGTTCTCGTAAAGGATGTAAGGCTCGGATTCACCTTCGATAACAGACTCATCAACCACCACCTTGGATACATTTTCCAACGATGGCAGGTCGTACATGCTGTTCAGCAACACCCCTTCAAGTATGGTACGCAAGCCGCGAGCACCCGTTTTACGCGCCATGGCTTTGCGGGCTATGGCCTGCAAGGCATCATCACGGATTTCCAGTTCCGCATCTTCCATCGCAAACAATTGCCGGTATTGCTTGATCAGGGCGTTCTTGGGTTCAACCAGGATGCGTACCAGAGCTTCCTCATCCAGCTCTTCCAGCGTAGCCACAACCGGCAAGCGACCGACAAATTCCGGAATCAGGCCGTATTTCACCAGGTCTTCCGGCTCAACATCCAGCAACAACTCACCCACATTCTCGACTTTTTCACGGTTCTTGACCTGTGCAGAAAAACCGATGCCCGAAGATGCCGAGCGCGCCTGAATGATTTTTTCCAGGCCCGAGAATGCGCCCCCACAGATAAACAGAATATGGCCGGTATCGACCTGCAGGAACTCCTGTTGGGGGTGTTTACGGCCACCCTGCGGTGGAACCGAAGCAATGGTGCCCTCGATCAGTTTCAGCAAGGCCTGTTGTACACCTTCACCCGAAACATCACGGGTTATGGACG
This sequence comes from uncultured Wenzhouxiangellaceae bacterium, assembly GCA_964602895.1. Lineage (GTDB taxonomy): Bacteria > Pseudomonadota > Gammaproteobacteria > Xanthomonadales > SZUA-36 > JAWXBM01. The sequence continues at coordinate 3,087 of CAZRTG010000175.1, read as the reverse complement.
GGTTTTCAGCCTTTCGGGAAACTTTGTCGATCTCGTCAATATAGACGATGCCGGTTTGTGCCTTGTCGACGTCGTAATCGCATTTCTGCAGCAGTTTCTGGATGATGTTTTCCACATCCTCACCCACATAACCGGCTTCGGTCAGCGTGGTGGCATCGGCAATGGTAAACGGCACATTCAGCATGCGGGCCAGCGTTTCGGCCAGCAAAGTCTTGCCCGAGCCGGTTGGACCAATCAGCAGAATATTGCTTTTGCTGAGTTCAACCTCGTTGTCACGGGCTTTGGATTCCAGACGTTTGTAGTGGTTATAAACCGCCACGGATAATACTTTTTTGGCATGATCCTGACCGATAACGAATTCGTCCAGGAAGGCATGAATACTGCGTGGATTGGGCAACTGCTCGCGGTCTTTGCTGCTGCTGTCTTCCAGTTCTTCGCGAATGATATCGTTGCAAAGTTCAACGCACTCGTCACAGATGTACACACTGGGCCCGGCAATGAGTTTGCGCACCTCATGCTGGCTCTTGCCACAGAATGAGCAATAGAGAATTTTTCCGTCGGAGCCTTTGCGTTCTAAATCAGTCATGTGTTCTGTTTAATACTCTTTCTGCAGAAAGAAGAATATCGCAGTGAAAATATTAACTTTTTTTGCTCTGCGAGTCGACCGCTCTGGTTGTTAAAACCTGGTCGATCAATCCGTAGGCCAGAGCCTGTTCCGGATCCATGAAATTATCACGATCGGTGTCTATCGCAATTTTATCGACTTTTTGACCACAGTGCTTGGCCAGAATTTCATTCAATTGTGCCCGCGTTTTAAGAATCTCACGCGCATGGATATCGATATCGGCAGCCTGACCCTGATAACCACCCAAAGGCTGATGAATCATGATGCGTGAATGCGGCAGGCAATAACGCTTGCCACTGGCACCGGCCGCCAAGATCAAGGCGCCCATGCTGGCCGCCTGGCCCACGCACATGGTACTGACATCGCAGCGAATGAACTGCATGCAATCGTAAACTGCCATACCCGCAGTAACCACACCGCCCGGGCTATTGATATACAGGTTGATGTCTTTATCGGGATTTTCTGATTCAAGAAACAGCATTTGCGCCACAATCAGATTGGCCATGTGGTCTTCGATGCCGCCAACAATGAATATGATCCGCTCTTTAAGCAGGCGCGAATATATGTCGTAAGCTCGTTCACCACGTGAAGTCTGCTCAACGACCATAGGTACCAGATTGAGTGCTTTGGTTTTCATTTTGTCCTTATCTATATCCCGGGCTCAAAACCCCGGCTCAAAATTCTGGCCGGCAAGCTGGTTGGGGAACGCCTCCGTGCAAGTACAAGAATATTCAACCGTGACATCTCTTATCGCGACGCGTTTGCTGCACCGGAGATGATTTCTTTGAACTTCATCTCCTTGGGCGACACTTTAGCGTTTTCCAGCACCCAGTCAACTACTTGTTCTTCGAGAACGATATTTTCAATCTGGGCTGTAAGCTGTGGATTGCTGTAATACAGCTGGATGACTTCATTGGGATCTTCGTAGGTTTGAGCAATGGTTTCAATGGCATTGCGTACCCGCGCCTGGTCAATCCGGATGCTGTTCTGGCGTGAGATTTCACCCATCAACAAACCTGCTTTTACCCGGTCGCCGGCTTTACCCATGAACGCTGCAGCATCTTCAGGAGCCGGTTCGCGGCCCACCTGTGAAGCCGCGCGCGCGGCCAGGCTGGCTGCTTCCTGTCGCACCATGCTTTCCGGCACGGCCAAATCGGGCACCAGACCCATCAGTTTTTCGATGATCTGCACTTTCACCAGGGACGTGCTCGCCTGCTTCAATTCACGCTCAAGGTTGCTACGGATTTCTTTGCGCAGGCTTTCCAGTTGGCCGTCATCAACACCAAAACTTTTGATGAATGCTTCATCGACGTCCGGCGACTGCGCTTCCGAGACCTTGGTCACCTTGATTTCTACTCGCGCCTTTTTGCCCGCCAGTTCAGGTTCACGGAATCCTTCAGGAAACTCCAGTTCAACCTCTGATTCGTCACCGGCTTTCATGTCTTTCAGAGCTGCTTCCAGGCTGTCAAAACCGGAGACCCCCATGCCAATACCCAGAACGTGGTGACCTGTTTCAGGTACCCTGCCCTCATCGGTGTGACTCACATATTCAAATATGACCTGGTCATTCTTTTGAGGTGTACGGTCTACTGGCACCCATTCACGCCGCTGCTCGCGCAAGGTCTGCAGCATGTCGTCGATGTCCTCCTCGGCCACTTCCGCCTGAGGGCGTTCAACTTCCACTGCCGAAACATCCACGGTATCCAGTTCCGGATAAACTTCCATCAATGCACTGAAGGTCAGGTCGCCCTGGGAAATATCATCCGGCATTTGATCGACTTGTGGCATGGATGCAGGACGCAGTTTTTCGTCCCGGATGGCTTTTTGCAGGCTGGCCTGCATGGCTTCATTGGCAATCTCGGTACGAACCTGTTTACCGTAGCGCTGTTTGACCACGCTCATGGGCACGCGACCGGGACGAAAACCCTTGATCTTGACCTGTTTGCTCAATTCATGCAGGCGGATATCCACCTTTTGCTGAATTTCAGCTGCTGGAATCTGGACCGTCACGCGGCGCTCAAGCCCGCCAGTGTTTTCTACAGAAACTTGCATATCATTACCCGGTATGATGGTGTCTTTGAAGGGAATTTCTGCCAATTGCGGCCTGTTTTCTCAATCTGGTGCGAAAGGGGAGACTCGAACTCCCACGGGTTTCCCCACTGGAACCTAAATCCAGCGCGTCTACCAATTCCGCCACTTTCGCAGTATTTGCAACTATTAAATAATCGCGTCAAGCTTGAAACTGGTGGGCCATCTAGGACTCGAACCTAGAACCAATAGATTAAGAGTCTACTGCTCTACCACTTGAGCTAATGGCCCGCTGAATCTATGCCACCGGCCCTGCGGCCAGTCGCGGGAAAATGGGGTGGACGATGGGGCTCGAACCCACGACCGCTGGAATCACAATCCAGAGCTCTACCAACTGAGCTACGCCCACCAGCGTAAAAATCCTGTTGCAACCA
>CAZRTG010000174.1:0-7368 GCA_964602895.1 uncultured Wenzhouxiangellaceae bacterium | reverse complement strand
CCGCCACTGCCTTATCGACTCGCTGTGATACCTGAGTATCATGGATAATCAGGAAGGATTAACCAGCGACCAAACCATTGAGTTCACAGGTCTTCAAACTGCAAAGAAATGTCCTGTTCCATTACGTCGTATCGGCTACCGAGACTCGGAAACCGGCAAACACTATGTGTTCTTGACCAATAATTTTAAGCTTGCTGCCAAGACCATTGCTGATATTTACAAGGCTCGTTGGCAAGTTGAGTTGTTCTTCAAGTGGATCAAGCAAAACCTGAAAATTAAATCCTTTGTTGGCACCAGTAAAAATGCGGTCATGACCCAGATATGGATTGCACTGTGTATTTACCTATTGCTGGCTTTTCTCAGGTTTCAATCAAAACTGACAAAAAGCATGCAGCAAATATTGCGACTATTACAGCTCAATTTGTTTGAAAAGCGGGATATGATGGCGCTACTTCGAGGGGATCCGCCTCCTCACATAATCATGGATCCCAATCAACTGGTCATGCTGTGAAAGTTAACGGGACAGCAGTGATCCACGGTGTAAAACATATCAAAGACCTTTTCGCGTTCAGTCAAAGGAATGCCAGGCCCCTGATCACACAGCCGAATTTCCAATTGGCCGGCATCGGAGCTCGCGACTATCCTGACCTCCCCGCCTTCGGGAGAAAACCGGATGGCATTATCCAGCAGGTTCACCAGAGCCTGCTCGATCAAGGCGCCGTGCGCCCACAACAGTGGAATCTCTCCTTCAAAGTGAATCACCAGCGAAATTTTCTTGAGCGCGTCCCGCAAGCGGTTGGCCGCACTGTAAACAATATCCTGCACGTCCACCCAGTCCCGTCTCAGGCTCAGGCCACCTTGTCCCAGGCGAGTCATATCGAGCAGATTCTGGATATGTCGATCCAGTCTTTGAGCTTCGTCAACCACACCGGCCAGCAATTCGGTGCGGTTCTGCTGACTGAAACTCTCCCCATACTCCAGCAAGCTGGTTGTTGCTCCGATGATGGTTGCCAATGGTGTGCGGAGGTCATGTGAAATGGAGGATAGCAAGGCCGAGCGTAACTGTTCAGTCTCCGAAACCAATTTTGCGTCTTCCAGTTTGGATACCAGGCGGGTGCGATCCAGCGCGACAGCCGCCTGGTCACAGAGGTTACGGGCCAGGTTATGCTGTTCATCATCCAGTGCGCCATTCACCGCGACCAGCCCCAGAGACCTGGAAACGGTGGCCAGCGGTAGAAGTTGCCATGAATCGCAGGCCTGCAATGGTTGGCTTTGATCGCAACTCTGCTTGCTCAGGGCATTCACCAGCATTTCCTCACGCAATGTGGTGCAATCACCCATCCGCGCCTTCACTACAAGCGCCTCGTTTTCTGCCGCAATGTACACCGCAACGGCCAAATTCAATGACCCTGAAAGATGTGCTGCCAGTGCGTCCAGCACCTCTTGAGAACCCGCGGCTGAGGACATCTGGCGGCTGAAAGCGTACAGGTTTTCGATGCGCTGCAGCGAAACCTGGCGCTTGGCCATTTCTGCTTGCATGCGTGCAGCCAGATTGCCTGAAATTGCTGCCATCAAAAGAAAAAATGCCAGCGTGGCCAGGTCACCCTCATCGGTGACCTGGAAGGTGTAGTGCGGGATTGTGAAAAAGAAGTTGTAGGCCAGGAAACTCAGGACGCTGGCAAACAAGGACGGCCCCAATCCCGCCTTGGCCGATACAATCAGCACTACCGTAAGAAACAGCAGTGAAAGGCTGGCGTGCGGCAGCACCCGGTTCAAACCAAAAGCCAGCACCACGGTCGTGAGTACCGTACCTGTCACCGCCAGGTAAACCAAAGGTTTCGGCAGAATCGGCGGAGATTGCAGCACGTTTCTGATATGTGACGGTTTCACACGCGGCAGGCTCCGGTTTCCGAAATGTGCGGACATACCCTCATTATGCGATCTGGTGTCTTTGGCAGAAAATAAAATTCCCATAAAGTTCTTATGATTATTTTATGTGACCTGAAATAGCGCTCTGTCGATAATTCAGCCATGAGATTTACGGTTACAGGCGGTATGGATCGGCCGCAGGCCCGCAGGTTTGCACCCTAATGCATGGACGGTCCATCGCGCGTCTGTTCGGAATCCTGTTGTTGATTTACAGCCTGGGATTTGTGCCATCACTGCTGGTATCCCTGGTCTACAACGATGGTTTTTCTGCTGCGTTCATCGAGTCAATTCTCATTGCAGCCCTCGCTGGATTGTTATTGTGGCTGCCCAATTTTCATCATCGCAAAGAGCTTTCAGTACGTGACGGATTCTTTGTCGTGACCCTGTTCTGGGTGGTATTGGGTGTTGTGGGCTCACTACCTTTCATGATCAGCCTTCACCTCAGCCCCACCGATGCCATATTTGAATCCATTTCCGGTTTTACCACCACCGGGGCCACGGTGATAACCGGACTGGATCAAACGCCGCCGTCCATACTCTACCACCGGCAGCAGATTCAATGGCTGGGCGGAATGGGTATCATCGTATTGGCCGTAGCCATATTACCGCTGTTAGGCGTAGGTGGTATGCAGCTCTATCGCGCGGAAACCTCGGGCGTGGTGAAACAGGAAAAGCTGACCCCCAGAATTGCCGAGACTGCGCGGATGTTGTGGGGCATTTATCTCACGTTGACAGTTGCTTGTGGTCTGGCCTATTGGTTTGCGGGCATGAATTCTTTCGACGCTGTTTGCCATGCTTTTTCCACCGTATCAACCGGTGGATTTTCCACTCACGACAGCAGCATGGCCTATTTCGACAGCCTGTTGATCGAGGTGATTGCCATTATTTTCATGCTGGCCGGAGGGGTTAACTTCGCGCTGCATTTTTTCGCCTGGCGGCGCACAACCCTGGCACCCTATTTCAATAACGTGGAATTGAAATGGTATTTGGTGATCTTTGTACTATCGGTCATCGTGATAACACTGAGCCTTTATCTCACGGGTGTATACGCAACCGTGGGAGAGTCCCTTCGTTACGCCGCTTTCGAAGCATCCTCCATTCTTACCAGTACAGGTTTTGCTACTGCCAACTTTTCCATCTGGCCACTGCATATTGCGATATTGATCGTCATCCTTTCCTACATTGGCGGATGTGCGGGCTCTACCGCAGGTGGCATCAAGGTTGTGCGTATCGTCTTGCTCTTCAAACTGGCTCATGCACAGTTATTCAAACTCTGCCATCCACATGCTCTGAAAGTGATAAAGCTGGGAGAAGACACCCTGTCTTCGGACGTCCTGTTTGCTGTGCTGAGCTTTTACGTTCTGTATGTATCCACTGCCATCGTACTGTCGGTGGCGATGATGATCGCGGGGCTGGATCTGGAATCAGCCATGGGTGCCGTGTTCGCAACGCTGAACCTGACCGGGCCGGGATTGGGCAAAGTTGCTGAAAATTTCGCCAGCGTCGGGCCTGCGGTCAAGTGGCTGGGTGTTTTCGCCATGCTGATTGGGCGCCTGGAAGTTTTTACTTTTCTGATTCTGTTCATGCCATTTTACTGGCACAACTGAGTTCATGGATGCAATAACGAGGTGAGAAGCACATGAGTACTTCAACAGGATATCGACAGGCAACAGCCAGAATGTACGACCGTCTGACAGCTTTGGAAATGAAACCCCTGAATCAGCATCAGGCAGAAAATACCCGGTCAGTGTTTGACCTACGCGTTTTTCCGGGCTTGTGCATGGTTATGTTGCTGGCATTACTGAGCCTGACCGCCTGCGATGCGGGGTCGGGCCATGTCAGCGTATACACCCCTGTTGCCGAGTTGAAATTTGTCGATCCGGTGCTGCAGGATTGTGTCCTGCAACAGGCACGGCAGAATGCCTGGGAGACCTCAGGGCTGGTTACTGCTCTTGACTGTACCAATCCCGAAACCACAGGCATAGTTGACCTCAGTGGCATTGAGAATCTGGTCAACCTGGAGCATTTGGATTTGGCCCATAACCGGATTTCTGACATGCTGCCGATAAACCATCTGGCCAAGCTGAGCCAGCTGGATCTCAGTTTCAATGAGCTGTCCGAATTAGCGCTTGATAACGTGAGGGTCACACTGGTTTCCCTGAACCTCGATCACAATAATCTGTCCCGTGCTGATTCACTCAGCGAGCTCAGGCATTTGCGATCCCTGTCGTTGAGCCACAATGCCATCAAGGACCTCACGCCACTGCTAACACTGACTGAACTTCGTCAGCTGAATATTGCGGACAATGACTTATCCACATTTCCGGTCATGGATTCTTTCTCTGCGCTGGAAGAGCTGGACATCAGCAACAATAAATTCACCGATGTATCCGCATTGGCGCCATTGAAGAAACTGCTCATTCTGCGGGCCAGGGATAATGACCTTTCCCGGCTGGATCAATTGGATGCCTGTTCCAGGCTGATCGACATCGATTTATCCGGAAACAGGCTGACTGACATTTCGACACTGGCACAGCTGCACGAACTGATGCGCATTCAGCTGCAAAACAATTCGCTTTCAGATGTTTCTTCCCTGAGCAACCTCGGGTCAGTTGATGTGATCAACCTTCGTGGCAATTCCGCCATTTCCTGCGACGCCATAACCGGCCTGGAGGCGGCACTTGGCACCGGCGTGGTGAGGTACGATGATCGCTGTTCCTACCCGGTACAAAATTGAATGCATGGGCGCAGGTGCCGGGTAACCCATTTTTTCTAGGTCAGTTTGCGCATACCCTCTTCCAGGCCTTTCACGGTGAGTGGAAACATACGCTGCTCCATGATCTCGTCGATCATGCGAATGGAAGGCGTATGCTGCCAGCGCTGCTGTGGCTCGGGGTTCAGCCAGATGGCTTTTGGGTAGGTGTCGAGCAAACGCTGCAACCATTTGGCGCCGGGTTCGTCATTGAAATGCTCCACGCTGCCGCCAGGATAAGTGACTTCATAGGGGCTCATCGTGGCGTCACCCACCAGCACCAGCTTGTAATCGGCTGCGTATTTATGCAGCACATCCATAGTTGGTGTTTTTTCGCTGTGACGACGACGATTGTCTTTCCACAAGCCCTCGTACACGCAATTGTGAAAATAGAAATACTCCAGGTGTTTGAATTCACCACGGGCAGCTGAGAATAATTCTTCGCACACCCGTACGTGGTCGTCCATGGAGCCACCCACATCCAACAGTAATAAAACCTTCACCGCATTGTGACGTTCCGGACGCATCCTGATATCCAGCCAGCCGGCATTGCGCGCAGTCGAATCGATGGTGTCTTTGAGATCCAACTCATCCGCCGCGCCCTGGCGGGCAAAACGGCGCAATCGCCGCAGCGCTACTTTCAGATTACGCGTACCCAATTCCAGCGTGTCGTCGAGGTTGGCGTACTCGCGTTTGTCCCAGACTTTCACCGCCGAGCGCTGGCCGCCACCCGGGCCTATGCGTATGCCTGCCGGGTTATAACCACCCTGACCAAAGGGCGACGTACCGCCTGTGCCAATCCATTTGTTACCGCCCTGATGACGTTCTTTCTGCTCTTCGAGGCGCTTTTTCAGCGTCGCCATCAACTCGTCCCAGTCCAGTGCTTCGAGCGCAGCTTTTTCTTCGTCGCTGAACAATCGTTCGAACTGATGCCGTAACCACTCCTCCGGAATTTCCGCACCCGCCGGCCCGAAGGCTTGCTCTATGCCTTTGTAGTAGGCACCAAATACACGGTCGAAGCGGTCGTAATGTGATTCGTCTTTGACCAGCACGGTGCGGGCGAGAAAATAGAACTCATCCATGCTGTAATCGGCCAGCCCGGCTTTAAGTGCTTCCAGCAACGCAAGGTACTCGGTAACCGAGACTTTCAGCCCGCCGTCGCGTAACGCGTAATAGAAATCAACCAGCATAATCAACGTTCGTCCGGCTTAACGGTTCTCGCGTTGATGCAGGAACATCAGCCGCTCGAACAGGTGTACGTCCTGCTCATTTTTCAGCAGGGCGCCATGCATGGGTGGCAACATCTTGCGGCGGTCATCGCTGATCAGGGCTTCAGGTGAAATATCTTCAGCCAGCAGCAGTTTCAACCAATCCAACAATTCCGAGGTGGAAGGTTTCTTCTTCAGGCCCGGCACATCGCGCAAGCGGTAAAAGGCTTCCAGCGCCTCTTTCAGCAATGCTTTTTTAAGGCCCGGGAAATGCACGTCCACGATCTCCGCCATGGTTTCCTTGTCAGGAAAGCGGATGTAATGGAAAAAGCAGCGGCGCAAAAAGGCGTCCGGCAACTCTTTCTCATTGTTTGAAGTAATCACGATAATCGGCCGGTGGCGGGCAACCACCGTTTGTTTGGTTTCATAAACGTAGAATTCCATGCGATCCAACTCGCGTAACAGGTCATTGGGGAACTCTATGTCGGCTTTGTCGATCTCATCAATCAGCAGCACCGGTTGCCGGTCCTGCTCAAAGGCTTCCCACAAGGGGCCGCGAACGATGTAGTTGGCAATGTTATGCACCCGCTCATCACCCAATTGCGAGTCACGCAACCTGGCCACGGCATCGTATTCATACAGGCCTTGTTGGGCCTTGGTAGTGGATTTGATATGCCATTGCAGCAAAGGTTTGTCCAGGCTGCGGGCAATTTCTTCCGCCAACTGGGTCTTGCCGGTGCCGGGCTCACCTTTGATCAACAAAGGGCGGCCCAAAGTGACAGCGGCGTTGACGGCGATTGCCAGATCTTCTGTGGCTATGTAGCGATCGGTACCATGGAAACGTTGTGGGGGTTTTGGGGAGTTGGACACGGCTATACTCTGTTTGAATGACTCAAGCAGTCTAGTTTAGCGGAATCGGCTGCTGTACCGCCAAGCCGCTCTGCATTTGGAGAACGAATGATGAAGAAAAAGATACTCGGCCTGATCGCCCTGACCTTCATGGTTTCACTGCCTCTGACGCTGCACGCAGAAGAACTGATCCAGGAATTCAAGGGCAGCCGTAGCACCACCACACTCGAGTTTGAAGTAAAAGCACCCTGGATCATGGACTGGCGCATCAGTGGCGATGGCAGCCAGGTCACGGCAGTTGATGTGTCGCTGTTCAATGCCGCCACGGGCATACACGAAGGCATGGTGTTGCGTCGCAAGATGCCGGGCAACGGTGTGCGTCTGTTCGAGAAGTCCGGCCGCTTCTACTTTCGCATAGACTCTACCCTGTTGGAATGGACACTCAAAGTGATTCAGCTGACCGAGGAAGAGGCCAAGGCCTATACGCCCAAATCCAATAACATGTTGGATCAGATGTAGGAGCCTGATGATCGGCAGCATGGCTGCCTCCTACAGAAAGCGGCCCATGCTGTGGGAGCGAGCCATGCTGTGGGAGCGAGCCATGCTCGCGATTCAGCCTGATGATCGGCA
>CAZRTG010000173.1:0-7417 GCA_964602895.1 uncultured Wenzhouxiangellaceae bacterium | reverse complement strand
GGGTCGGTCCCACATGCCGACAAACCCGGCAGCCAACAAGACAAGCAACTTTTACTGGTGGTCAGCGGCATGTCCGGCGGTGGCAAAAGTACGGCCTTGCGGGCCCTGGAAGACCTGGGCTTTTACTGTGTAGACAACCTGCCCGCTGCATTGCTACCGGGATTTTTTGAGCAGATCCGCAATAACCCCGAGCTGTATGCACGTGTGGCATTGGGTATTGATGCCCGTTCCCGCGGCAGCGATCAGCAACGCCTGCCGGAACAGTTGGAACAATTGGCAGAAAGCGGTTTACAGCATCGTCTGTTGTTCCTCACCGCAGACACCCGCACCATCATCAAACGATTCAGTGAAACCCGCAGACGGCATCCCTTGACGTTTGATCAGCAGGCTTTACCTGCCGCCATTGAACGGGAAAAAACCCTGCTGCAACCACTGCAAAAGCGGGCAGACTGGGTGATCGACACCAGTGAGATCAACATTCATCAGTTGCGATCGCAGGTCTGGAAATATGTGGGCTCGGAACAATCCACCATGACCGTCATGCTGGTGTCGTTCGCGTTCAAAAAGGGTTTGCCCCAGGATCTGGATTTTGTCTTCGACGTGCGGCACTGCCCCAATCCGCACTGGATCGATGAACTGCGCGGCCTGACCGGCCGGGATCAGGCTGTCAGGGAATGGCTGGAGAGCGAGGCTACCGTGCAGGCTGTACGTGATGATGTGCTGGGCTTTCTGCAACGCTGGATAGCGGACATTCGCGACAGCCAACGCAGCTACCTGACCATAGGCATAGGTTGTACCGGCGGTCGACATCGCTCGGTTTACCTGGTGGAATGGCTGGCTGTGGAACTGCGCAAGACCTTTGCGTCGGTTGAGGTGTACCACCGGGAGTTAAACGGCGGATGAGTACCGGGTCTTCCAACAAGGCAGTCACAGGACTGGTATTGGTTACCCACGGTCAGATCGGCAAGTCCTTGTTGGACGTGGCTGAATTCATTCTGGCCCAGTCCCTGGCAGAAGTCGGGTTTGTATCTTTTCGCCAATCAGCCATGGAAAATACCGGCGAAGCAGAAATCAAACGTGCTATCAGTGCAGTGGACCGGGGACAGGGGGTGTTGGTCATGACCGATATAGGGGGCGCCAGCCCATTCAACCAGGTCGCCAGTGTGCTGCCGGATACCGGTGTTGAACTGGTTACCGGTTTGAACCTGGCCATGTTGATACGGGCGTGGAACTACCGCCAGCAAGCGGCTCATCAGCTGGCGCTATTGGCAGCCGAAGGCGCCATCCGTGATATCAGGGAATTTCACCTATGATCAAAAGCACCGTCACCATCGTCAACAAGCTGGGCCTGCATGCACGCGCTGCATCCAGGCTGGTGAACTGTGCTTCCGGGTTTTCAGCCCAGGTGTGGATCAGCCGCGGCGAGCGTGAGGTCAATGGCAAGTCCATCATGGGTGTACTCACCCTGGCGGCGGCTCGTGGAACCGAGCTGGGTTTGCGCACAGAGGGTAGTGATGAAGCCGCTGCAATTGACGCCATTACGGCCCTGATTGACGATTGTTTCGGTGAAGACGAGTAGCGGATGACGTTGATGGCGCTAACATCATGACCCTGGCGCTGACAGGACATGCGGTATCGCGTGGTATAGCCATCGGTCAGGCGCATCTGGTTGAACCCAATGAACTGGAAATCGGTGAATACCGAATCGGTGCGGATAAAGTCGAAGCGGAAGTCGTTCGATTACGTGATGCGCTGAACACCGCCAGGGAACAACTGGAGTTACTGGTGGAGCGGGTGACCCGCAGCGCCGGGACTGCCGCCAGCGAAATGATTCAAACGCATATCCTGATGCTGGCAGATCCATCCATCGGCGACGCGGCCGAGCGACGCATCCGCGCTGAATTCTGTAACGCGGAATGGGCCTTGCAGTCCCAGCTGGAAACCATTCTGCTGGAATTCCGCCATATGGAGGATGAGTACATACGCTCACGCGGTGAGGATGTCGCACAGGTCATACGCATGGTGCAGACCGAGCTGAGCAAAGTGGGCGGTGATCGCCCTTTCGACCATATCCCGGATCGTCTGGCCAAAACCCTGGTGGTCACCAGCGACCTTACACCAGGCGAACTGGCTGTGCTGCATGAGCGCGGTGTCGCCGGTATTGTGACCGAGCACGGCAGCCCATACAGCCATGCCGCCATTCTTGCCAGCAGCCTCGGTATTCCGGCAGTATTTGGCGTGCGACTGGCCAACAGTCTGCTCACCGAAGGTGAAACCCTGATTCTGGATGGTCGTCTGGGTGTCATTTTTGCCAGCCCGGACGATGCCTTTATCAAGCATTACCACGACATCGAACGCATTACCTCACGTTTCCGCAAGTCGCTGGACGAAATTCGCAGCAAACCGGTGCTCAGCCTGGATGGCGCATCTGTATTACTGCAGGTCAATGCCGAGCGGGCAGATGAAATCCGCCTGGCTGCTGAACTGGACGCCGACGGCGTGGGTTTGTACCGCACGGAGTTTCTGTTCATGCGGGGCGAAGCACCGGATGAAGAAAGCCAACTGCGGGAATATCTTGCCGCCACCCTTGCATTAGCTGGAAAACCTTTGACCATACGCACTCTGGACCTGGGTGCGGACAAAACCTCAGAGGCACTGGATTTCAGTCTGTTGCGAAGCTCCATGAACCCGGCCCTGGGTTTACGAGCCATTCGCCTGTGCCTGCGCGATACCGACCTGTTCAAAACCCAGTTGCGCGCCATTCTGCGCGCCAGTGCAACCGGCAAGGTTCGTTGTCTGGTACCCATGTTGACCAGCGTGCACGAAGTATGCATGGTCAAATCCTTGCTGGATGAAGCCCGCAGCGAATTACAGATCCGCGGCCAGTCCTATGACCCCCAGATGCAACTGGGCGGCATGATCGAAGTACCCGCCGCTGCGCTGGCAATTGAGGATCTGGGTCATCACCTGGATTTTCTTTCCATAGGCACCAATGACCTGCTGCAATACGCACTGGCGGCAGATCGCGTGGATGAACAGGTTGCGCATCTCTACGATCCATTGCATCCCGGGGTGGTGCGCCTGCTGCAATATATGTTTACGGCCTGTACCGAAACACAGATGCCCGTTAATGTTTGTGGTGAACTGGCCGGTGACCGGCGCTATACCCGCTTGCTGCTGGCCTTGGGCTTGCGCTCGTTCAGCATGCACCCCGGCCGTTTGCTGGAAGTCAAGCAGGTTATTCTGGAAACCCATATTGAACGCGCTGCAGCTGCCCTGGCACATTGGCTGAATCTCGGTGCCCAAAGGCAGGATATTTCTTTGCTGCGCTTGCTGGAACAGTCGCAAAAGTAGACTCTGCCGGCCAGCAGCGGCCAGGCCAGCGACCAGGCCATCCCCATCTTCCGTCTGCATTAGTATTCTGGCCTCCTTTATAATGCCCTCGGCCCGCGTTTATTGAGACGGGTCTGCAGCATCCCCGCTGCATGTGCAGCCAGCCTGCAACAAATGGTTTAAAAAGTGCGGTTGCATGTCCAGGTGCAGTCGTTCGGGAGTACAGCATGGCCGAGCAGCCTCAACAGGAGAAAACAGCGCGTCACCTTGAACGCTTGTCCGCAGCCCTGGATTCCGGTGTCAAATACCGTGCCAGCCGCATGCTGAGTGGTTTGTCAGCAGCAGAAATCGGTGACTTGCTGGAATCCATGCCCCTGGCCAAGCGTTTGGCTTTGTGGGAGCTGGTCGACCCGGAACAGGACGGCGACGTACTGGTCGAGGTAAACGACGAAGTACGAGCCAGCCTGATCCGCGAAATGAGCCAGGAAGAGCTGGTCGCTGCCGTTGATGAACTGGATCTGGATGATCTGGCAGATATCTTCAATGACCTGCCGGAAGCCGTAACCAGCCGCGTGCTGCAAAGCATGGGCCGACAGGACCGCGAACGGCTGAACCGGGTGCTGTCCTATCCTGAAGATTCGGCCGGCGGCCTGATGGATCCGGACGCACTGACCATACGTTCGGATGTAACCCTGGAAGTGGTGTTACGCTATTTGCGCAGCCGCGGCGAGTTGCCCGAAGTAATCGATATTCTGTTTGTAGTGGACAGAAACGGCCGCTATATGGGGGGTTTACGTCTGGCGGATTTGCTCACCCGCGATCTGCAATCGACCGTCGCCAGTCATATGAATCACGATTTGCGCACCATACCGGTGGACATGCCCGCCAGCCAGGTGGCCGTCGAGTTCGAACACCATGACCTGATCACCGCGCCAGTGATCGATGAGTCCGGACTGGTGCTCGGCACGGTAACCATCGATGATGTGGTCGACGTGATTCGAGACGAGGCCGAACACTCGGTTCTGACCCGGGCCGGTCTGGATGAAGAACACGATATGTTCGCGCCGGTTTCACTATCGGCGCGCAAGCGCTGGGTATGGCTGGGGGTCAACCTGGTGACAGCGCTGATGGCCGCCGGCGTGCTCTACCTGTTCGAGCCGACACTGGACCAGATCGTTGCCACTGCCGTGTTGTTTCCCATCGTGATGAGCATGGGCGGCATTGCCGGAACGCAAACCCTGACGCTGATGGTCCGTGGTATGGCCACCGGCCAGATCAGCGAAACCAACACCCGGTACCTGTTGCGCAAGGAGTTGGCGGTTGGTTTGCTGAACGGCCTGGTGTTTTCAGTCGTGGTGGGAGCCATCGCCATGTTCTGGTATGGTCAGATCAAACTGGGTCTGGTGATCGGTATCGCGATTCTGATCAATCTACTGGCCGGAGCGTTGGCCGGAGCATTGATCCCGGGTATTCTGAAACGCATGTCCATAGATCCGGCTTTGGCTGGCGGCGTGGTGCTGACCACGGTTACCGATGTGATTGGCATCATGGCCTTTGTGGGCCTGGCTTCGCTGGTCCTGCTGCAGGGTGTCTGAGTCACGAAATATGAAATCTTCCTCGACGCCCGAAAAAACAAGAACATGGGCATGAAACACATACTGCACCTGCTGCAGGAACCCCTGCAGGTCGATGAAGGTGTGTTCAGCGGCAATGATCTGCGCAGCCGGCAACTGGATCAGGGCATCAAGAACGGTGGACACCGCCTGAGCCACGCGTTTCTACGTAAACCCGGCATGCCGCGAAGCGATGCCAGCTTTGCCAACCGCGATGAATTGCAGGGTCTGATCCTGCGCAATAAACCCGATATCATCCTGGTGGCCTATTGGGAACTGCTGTCTTTGCTGCCGTTTGAATTACCACAACCGGTGGTACTGGATTTTGTTGCCCCTCGCCCACTGGAAGAACTGTTTGAGCAACCACAGGCCGTACAGGCCAGTATGGCGCGCTTGCGCATAGCTTTGCAGCACTGTGACCTGGTGTTGTGTGGCAATGACAAACAGGCCGATTTACTGATCCCGCTGTTGATTGAAGCAGGTCATGATCTGCGCAATGCCATGCCTCTGCGTATTGTGCCTTTGGGTGCAGCAGTTGCCGAACCACCTGCCAGCCAGCCCGGAGCAAACGGCGTCACACTGGTTATGGGCGGGGTTAGCTGGCCCTGGCGCAATGAACAACCCTGGCTGGAAGCCTTGCAGCAATCCGCCCATGGCCTGCCTGTGCCACTGCGGGTGATGCGGTTTGAAGGCCGCTACCGCTTGCATGAAGAACAAACGGCAATCCAAGCGGCTGAAGCGCCCGGCACTGTGATCCAGACTTCGCCTTTGCTGCCCTATGCAAAGTACAGCGAATTCCTTACCCGACAGGCTCATGTCGGGGTTGAACTGGCCGACTGGAATATAGAGCGTGCTTTCAGCCAATCCTTTCGCTCGCTGGATTTTCTGCGGCATGGTCTGCCGCTGATCTGTAATCGCTACTTGCCCCTGGCCACACTGGTGGAGCAATACGATGCGGGTTGGCTGGTAGACCAGCCGGAAGATCTGGCAGCAGTGTTACGCGAATTGAGCAGCGATGACCAGCTTTGGAGTCGCAAATCAGCCGCGGCCTATCGTCTTGCCGAAGAGGTCTTGAGCATTTCAGCCACCACGGCAGAACTGCTGGACTGGTTGCCACAAGCCGACAAAGCGCCGCGATTGCCCGTTGCAGCCGCCGCCAGCAAGGTGCCACCCGTATTGGGCATACCGCCAGTGCGTGAACGTTTGAAACGCCAGTTCGGTCTGGCGCGTCAGGTCATCACGGCAAGATTTTTTGGTCAGAAACAGGCCGGCGAAGGCATTTTGTTTGTCACCCGTGGCGACCTGTTCCCACCCGACCATGGTGCGGCCGTGCGTACAGTGGAAACCGCCCGTGCGTTGGGGCAACAGGGCCTGCCGGTGGGCATCGTCACGGACCATAACCGACACTGGTACGAATACGTGGAAAATGAAGTCGGGCAAGGAGCGTTCATACAGCGTGCCTACCCGTTCTGGATCCGCTTTTGCAGCCTGCCGGCACCGCTGGTCAAGCTGTTGCACTATTCCAAGGACCTGCCGCAAAGCAACGCGTTCCTTTATTTGCCACTGACAGACTCCGGTTTTTTCTGGCGCATTCTGGCAGCCGGAAAACAGATCAGAGCCGGTATATTGCAGGCTGAATTTCCAGCCTACGCCCTGCCCTGCATTCAGGCCCGGCCGGCACTGAATACTCCGGTGGTTCTGGTTGAGCACAATGTCGAATACCGCCGGCTACAGGCACAAATACCCGAATTAACGACTGATCAGTATCAACGGCTTAAGGCTATTGAAATCGATCTTTGCCAACGATCGGATGCAGTAGTTTGCGTATCCGATTCTGACCGGCAAATCCTGCTGGATGATGGCGTTGCAACACAGTTGCTCAGCACCATCCCACACGGCGTTCATCTCGACCGCTATGCAGCCGATGCCCATACCGAAATCCGTCAGCAGATGGGTGTCCTGAAAGAAGATGTCCTGCTGGTTTACCACGGTACCTTTTCCTATCCACCCAACCGCCAGGCCATACGCATTTTCGCCGAGGAACTGCTACCCCGTTTGGATACCCTGGGCCTGCGCGCCCATGTACTGGCCGTTGGCCGGGACGCACCGGCCAGCAGCCCGCATGAACGCATTCACTTCACCGGCAGCGTCGCGGATGTAGCGCCGTGGCTGAAAGCGGCCGACCTGGCGGTAATCCCCCTGCTCGAGGGTGGCGGCACGCGCATGAAAATCGTCGATTGCTTTGCCGCCCGCCTGGCGGTGATCAGCACCGCAAAGGGCATAGAAGGCATTCCCATAGAGCCAGGCAAACAGGCATTGGTGATCGATGACTGGAGCGAAATGGCAGCAGCGATTGTGGATTTGAAACACGACGACAGCAAACGCGAAGCGCTGGCCTCGGCTGCCTATGCCATGGCCACCGATCTGGACTGGAGCGAAATTGCCAGGCGTTATCGGGCGCTGTATTCAAG
>CAZRTG010000172.1:2669-7464 GCA_964602895.1 uncultured Wenzhouxiangellaceae bacterium | reverse complement strand
TCACTGCCTGCGCTTCAATGCCCGCCTGTTGCAGGGCGCGGGCGATTTGTTCCAGGTGTTTCCGGGCCCGCCCCAGAATGGCGATGCTGGGGTCGCCCAGATCCGTGCGAGCCTGTCGCACCAAATCAACCACCCGCAAAGCTTCTTCTTCATCCGCTGTTTCGGGTGGCATCGCATACAAACAAACCGCACCCCCACTGCCCTGCTCGGCGGCGGCCGGAGCATAACGAACCGCGCCTGAATCACGTTCGTCCCGGGCTGGAAAGACTCCGGAGAACTGCTTGTTCACCCAGTTCACAATTTCCTGCCGCGAGCGAAAATTGGATTGCAGCTGCAAATACTCCAATGGCACCGTGCCCAGGCCACCTTGCTGTACCACATCGATGAACAGGCCCACATTGGCCTGACGAAAACGGTAAATGGACTGCATGGGGTCGCCTACCAGAAACAGGCTGCGACCATCATCACCGGTCCAACCGGACATCAGGCGCCGTAACAGCTTGAACTGGGTATTGCTGGTGTCCTGGAATTCATCCATCAGGATGTGCTCGATACGCGCATCCTCAGCCAGCAACAGGGAGCCGGGGTTGTCTTCTTCCCCCAGGCTTTCCAGCGCCAGTTCGGTCATGTAGTGGAAATCGCACTCGCCTTTGTCGTGGAACAGCACCCGCAGCCGGGCCAAAGCGTGCATCAGTACCAGCACGATATCCTGATGTAAGGCTTCGGTGCCCTGCCCCAATTCCAGCGGTGGTGCTTTGCCCATGCGCTCAATGGCGGCGGTGGCTGCAGCGTCTTCCGACCATTCGGCCAATTGGCCTTGCAGTATTTTTAGTTCTTCATTAAGAGTAGTTGGTAAATCTTTGAATATACGTCGATTTAATGAGCCAGGTTTCATCAGCTTGTGATCGGACTTGAGCATCATCCGACTGAATAACCAGGCCTGGTGAACCTGTAGCTGCAGATCGCTGGTGCCTGGCTGATACAAGGCCGCAAACAGCGACGGCGGGTAATTGGCAGCAACGGCCGTGCCCAGTTCGGCGGTCAACATCGAAGCTTTTTGGTACTTGTCCCATCCCAGAGCCTGGTAAAAGTTTCGCAACTCCACCTCCTGCCGCCCGGCGATCACGGCAGCAAGGCTGTCTGCATCCACGCCGATGCGGTCCACCCACTGATCACGCGCCTGCAGTTTGTCGATCAGCAATTTGCGTAATTGCTGGGCATCGCCGTCGAGCAGATACAACACCCGGCTCAATGCCTGTCGGGCTTCCGACCAGGTATCGACGGCTGCCTGTTCATCTGCCGGTACCCGGGCCAGTTCCTCAAACAGACGCTCAATGGCTTCGCGATAAAGCGGCTCGGCCAGTTCTTGCACGGCCAGGCCAGCACCCAGGCCACCCAGTTTGGGATCACGCGCCAGGAATTGGGCGCACAGCCCATCGATGGTCAGAACCCGCAGGCGTCCGGGGTTTTGCAACAACTTCCAGCCGGCCTGTTCATCGCGCTGCAGTGCCTCACGCGCCAGATCAATGGCCAGTCGTTCATGCGCCGATGCAGGTTCCTGCTGGCTGGCGGCCTGGCGCAATCGACGCAGAATGCGCTCGCGCATCTCCTGTGTGGCTTTACGGGTAAAGGTAATGGCCAATAAGCGTTCCGGCCGGTCTGCCCGGGCCAGTAATTTAAGGAAGCGTTGGGTCAACAGTTCGGTTTTGCCCGAACCGGCCGGTGCCTGCACAATGAAGGACTGGCTGATGTCCAGCGCCGCGGCGCGCTGTCGTGCATCGGATGGTGCGTTCATATTCCGGCTCCGGTCTCGGCTCCGGCCTCGGCACCGGTCTTGGCTCCGGCCTCGACTCCGGTCTCGGCTCCGGTTTGCAGCAGCCAGGTTTCACCTTCGCTGTGCCGCAGCAACAGCTGAAACTCATCCAGGCCGGGATGATAGCGATCGTAGACCACATTGCCGCATTCGCCGCGGATAAACTCACCGGCCAGGGCATTGATGCTCTCTTGCCAGAACGCCATGGCGGCTGGCCAGTCTTCGAAGCGTTTGTCCAGACCACGGCTCTTGCCGTTCAGGGCTTGCAGCTTGTCAAAAGCATGCGCAGCGTCATTGACCACGCCGTCGAGCAGGCACTCGCCATGTTTAACCGTGGCCAGGGCAATACCACCCACTTTTGCAATGCCCTGGATCAGGTGCGCATACAACGGCAACTGTGCTTCACCCAGGCGTTGACGCGCCCAGGCACTGGTCGGTCGTTTACTGCTCTTGTAGTCGATGATCAGCAGGCTACCATCGTCGAGTTGATCGATGCGATCTGCCCGCAAGCGGATGGGATGTCCCAACAAGTCGGTTTCCAACGGCTGCTCCAGCGCGTGGAGGGTGCTGGCGGGTCGTTGACTGTCCAACTCCAGCCATTCTTCCAGCACCCGGACCAAGCGGAGTTTTTCAGCTTCATATTGCAGCTGGGACAATCTTTGGTAAGCGTTGCGTTCACGCAGGGCACTTTCTACCGCGGCGGGAATGGTGGAGGCTTCCGGCAGTTTGTGGGTGCCCAGACAGGGCTGGTAGAGGCGTTGCAAGGCGCTGTGCAGCAAACTGCCGCGTAAGGCGGGATCGGCAAACGCATCCGGCATGGGATCAAAGCGTGCATTCAGCCGGTGTTTCAGATAGCTGAGCAAGGGCAGAGCCGACTGATCGGTGATCGCGGCAGCACCACCGTTGATGGCCTCTGCCGCCAGGCCTTCGTGCGCAGGCTGGAGCGCTTTGGCGTGGCTGTCCTTATCTGCGTCTTCCTCTGTGGCATCACGGGCTTTGAGCCAGGGATGCTCACCGTAATGACGCCAACGGATCAGGCTTGCCCTGGAAAGCTCGGCCGGGTCATGACTCTGCGCTACAAACAACAAATGGTGCAACTCGGCGGAAGGCGCCGCAAAGTCTTCAGATACAGGAATATCGACCAACAAGGGGCTGGGCCCCAATTGCAAATCCCCGGCCTGTCTGCCCCAGCTGAACACCACTTCGGGTGCAAGGCGACGCAAGGCTTGTGTCAATTGTTGGGTCCAGGCCAGTTCACCTTCATGACCGGCACGTGGAATATATTGTGCGGCATCGGGTGGCAGATAGGGGTTACTCAGGGGTGAACCCGGCCAGTTGCTTTCGTGCAGATTGGCCACCCAGGCCGCCTCAAAACGTCTGCCGGCTGCATCATCCGGACTGAGAATCTGCACCGGAGACAATGCGCCACCTGCCCCTGATAAACGCGCGTCGGTACACATTTGTCGCAATACCTGTAAGGCCTGTGCCGGTGATTTCAGATCCAGATCGCGTAATCGTTCGATCAATGAGACCAACTGGCCGATGGCGCGCTTGTTTTGGCGCCCTGTAACCAGTGGGCCCGGCCAACCCCAGGCTTGCAGACAGTGATGGAATGCATCTTCACGCTGCCAGTCAGGGCTTAAAGCATCACGGCTGTGGCGAATGGCCAATTCGATTTCATCGGCCAGCCCGGCCTGTGCGGCTTGTTCGTGCAGCGATGCGGGTAACAGTTGGAAAACGCCTGCTTTGCGCAAGCGCAGCTCCAGTTGTGCACGGGCCGTGCGTTCACTATCGGCACCCGACCAATAGGGGCTGAGCATCCAAAACGAAAACTGGCTGAAAGGGATGGCCTGTCTCGGTCCTGACACGGACAGTTGCAACAGGACCAGGGCGGCTTCTACCGCGGCATTGTCCCGCAAGGGCGCGCCGGCCGGCATGCAAAACAGGCCACGGTCTTCATCATTTTTGTCTGAAAAACGGCGGTCTCGACAGAACACGTTGTCAAAAATACGCTGTACGGTTTGTGGCTGATTTTCCAGGTCATTAATCACCACCGCGATGTTTTGCATGCCGGATTGTTGTTGGCGTCGGGCCCAATGTGCGGCAGCCGCCAGTTCAGCACGGGCATCGTCGTATACCGTAAGGCGCAGATGGCCTTCAGCCTGTTCCAAGGCGGTGTATTGAATGCTGACGCCACGTGCCTCCAAAGCCTGTAGCATGGCTTTCTCCAGCCGGGTGAGTTCGTGAAAACCATCCAGCACCAGGGTTTCCGGTAGTGCCAAAGGCAGCGGGTCGGAACTCCGCAGGGTATCAATCAGCCATAAGGTCCAGTCTTCTGCGTCCCGCAGATGCTGCTGGTGCAGGGTTTTTGTTACGCTTTGCCGGGCTTTCAGAAAGGCTGGATCCAGCCAGGGATTATCATTTTCGGTATACCATTGCCTCAGCCACTTGTCGGCGGTTCGCGCCAATCGCCCTGCCAGGCGCTTCTCGGATTCCGGCGACAGCCCACTGCTTTCCGGCATGGCTTCCTGCCACAGTAGCTGCAACATTGTCGTGTTTGCGCTTTGATCCAGGGCGGCACCGCGCAACATCTGAATGCGGATGCACAGTTGCTCTACCCATTGCGAAAGCACCTGCACCGTCGGTTGCACCATGACGGTACCGTCGGGGCAATCCCGTAGCGCGTCTGCCAGATGCATGTCCAGGCGGCGCTTGTTGGGTACCAGGGTCAGCAACAGGGCATCTTTGGAGCTGTTGATCTTGATGGGTATGTGAATTCTCCCTTTACTGGTTAACGGTTGACGTTGGGTGGGTTAGCGTTATCCGGAACGGCGTTGTTGTTTTATCGCAGCAGATCGATTCTATCAAAGCAAATACATTCTGGACTGTAGCGTTCGCAAATGTTGAGAATGCATTCCGCGCCCGTCATTCCGGAATCGAGAGAAACGAGATATCCGGAAGAGTGAAACGAGATATCCGGAA
>CAZRTG010000172.1:0-2569 GCA_964602895.1 uncultured Wenzhouxiangellaceae bacterium | reverse complement strand
GAAACGAGATATCCGGAAGAGTGAAACGAGATATCCGGAATCCATTGATTGACTCAAGGTTGACCGGTTTGTGGGTTCCGGATATTCGCTACGCGAATTCCGGAATGACGGCCTAAAGGGGCGTAGCGCGAATTCCGGAATGACGGCCTGAAGGGGCGCTGAGGTACAATAGCTGCATGTGTGGCAAAGCCTCGGTATCCCATCTTTCCTGGAAGCAGGTGTATGAATATGCCTCTGCTTTGACCGCGCCTTCGCCCTTCCCTGCTGACCCTGAATCGCGTGTCAATATTTCCCCATCGCGCCAGTTGCGGAAATCGGAACCTGATTCCATGGTGTGGGAAACCCTGCCGGTGATTCAGCGGGTGGACCGTGTGGATCAGCCCGGCGCAGCGATTTGGCCTTTTATTCCGGCCTACTCGGAGGGGCGACTGCCTGTGAACAAGGAAGGGCGGTTGATATCTACTGCCAACGCCCGTCTGCGCACCGAAGGCAAACCCTTTGCGCCAACCTTTATGGGGGCCTGGGGAGCAGCCTGGCGTGTAGTCATCGTGGTTTCCTGGTTCTATGAATTTGATAGCCGGGTAAAACCACAAATACCCTATGCGGTATTTCCACTCGATGCACCCTGCTGGTTGATGGCCGGGTTGGCGCGCAAAACCACATTGCCAGACGGCAGTCAGCCATTGAGTGTGGCCGTCATTACGGTCGATCCCAACGATGTGCTGAAATCGGTAGGACACCACCGCAGCCCGGCCTTGTTGCGCTCCGGTGAAGAGGCCAGTATCTGGTTGGGTGGTTCGCGGGAGCAGGCACGCGCCTTGCTCAGGCCTCACAGCAATGAAACCATGGGTGTAGAAGCCATTGATATGGGTATAAAAATACCTGGAAATCAGCGTATTGAATTACCGGATCGATTGCTGCAGTGGTCCGGCACCGGATAATTCAACTGCTTTTGCGTTTCCTCCCCGCAGTGCGGGAAGACCGGTTGGATGAAGTTCCAGGAGAGTAATCAAAACGGGGCATGCCGTGTCCCTGCTCCGGTTCTCTTTTTTCCAGTTCCAACTCGGAGTCTGTCAGTATTTTATTGGCCACCACAACGCCAGGTTGCCAATGCGCCTCATTAGCCTTGATCCGTCTGGCACGCCAGATGTCGTCACTTGCCTGTAAGCGCTTCGCAGAGTGACTGTGCACCAGCGTTTGCCCAGCCAGTTTGTGTTTTGATTGCCTGCTGACTCCGTGGCGGTAAACCGGATGATCCGGTTTGCGTCCATGGTTTTTGTTTTTGATCCGTACGGATAACCAAACAATGCTGGCCGCTAACACAACCAACACGCCCAAAAAAATCAGTTCTTCCATAGTATTTCTCTGGTTGCTCCTGCTGCTGGCCAAATATCAATGTCTTCACCAGCACGATTGACTCGAAACACCTACCAACCCCAGGGTTGTTTCAGGTCTTTTAATTCCACATAACGAAACTCAACTTTTTTTGCACCATTGGTCTGGCCCAGGCTTTGTTCGTCACTGTTTTTCATGGCTGACAGGAACTGCAGTTTTTTCCTTAACTGGTGTGTTTCAACGCCGCCAAGGTTGTCCAGTTGATCATGCATTTCGGATGGATCACGCAACAAAGGCCGCTTCACCTTTTGATAAGGCATTTCCTTCATGCCGCGATCGACCGGGCCATAGCGGTCTTCAAGCAAAGCCCGAATACTGCCATTGCCCCTACCGGCCTGAGTCAGTTGCTTTTCGCGAATCAATCGATCGGTAAAGTTTCGTACGGAATCAGAGATACCCAGTTGGGCCTGCTGGCTGCCACGATCCGCGCCGGGCCAGCCCCAAGGCGTGCGGTGGAGCATTTTTTCCTGGTGGCGCTCCCGCAAGGATTTGGCGGGTGGAGGATTTGCTTGCTTGAATGGCTTTTCTTTGTCGGTGACCGGGCCTGCAGCCAATGGGCGTGCAGCCTTTTTTCTTGCCTGGTATTGCAGTATCAAATCCGGGTTTTGTGAACGTGTTGCGAAACGAACGCCGGCGATACAAACCAACCCCATTACCAGGATTGCGAGAATGTAATAAATGTAATCCATCCTGAAAGCCCTTTTTAATGCGTTCCGTATCAGCTCCCAGCAATAGATACAGTACCGCTATCTGCGTTAGCAGCACACGAACATGTCGTGGTCTGCAATTGCCGATTTAGACTTTCAAGTTCCTTTTGATCCCTGTCTGCTTGGTTGGCCAAATCCCCATCTACCAACCGGGTCAGGCCACAACTGTTTTCTTGATTCAGTCACGTTGTGCCGCCTGGCGCCGTACGCTTGAGATTCGGATTTTCATGAGTTACTGATGAACCTGAATAACCCGAATACGTACGTCTTATTCAATATACCATAAAATCTGAAAAAAGTTGGTTTCAATTTTTATTTTGTAATTCATACCCTTATCTTATGTCTTTGTATACAAAGCAGCAGCTGTTTCGCTTGCCTGTCTGTGGCCTTGCCGCTGTTGGAGGCAGCCATGCTGCCGATACAATCAAAACGGTCGCGAGCATGGCTCGCTCCTACAGTTGTTTCGG
>CAZRTG010000171.1:0-7490 GCA_964602895.1 uncultured Wenzhouxiangellaceae bacterium | reverse complement strand
GGGAGCGAGCCATGCTCGCGATTAAGCCTTATTTGTCGGCAGCATGGCTGCCTCCTACAATTGAGGCGAACATTGCCACAGAAGTAAGCCATGCTGTGGGAGCGAGCCATACTGTGGGAGCGAGCCATGCTCGCGATTCGGGTTGGTCGGCAGCACGGCTGCCTCCTACAACCATTTTGCATTCCAATAGGGATAATTGCCCAACTTGTGTACCAGCCCTGAACGTAATGGATTGGCCACAATATACCGGGCGATACCAAGTAAATCTTCTTCCTTTCTTAAGCCGTAATCGTAAAAGCCAACCTCCCAGAATGCACCGCTACGACCAATATGCCGGTTCATCAATCGGGCACTTCGCGATTTCAATCTCTGAATAATTTTCTCAAGTGACGTATGGCGCAATTGGATCAGAAAATGAACATGATCTGGCATCACCACGTAGCAAAGGATTGACGCATCTGCAATTGCAGCAGGGTGATTAATAGTGCGGCACATGGTTTTGGCCAACTCATCATCTGTGAACCAGGGAATTCGTTCTGCAGTTACAAAAGTAATGAAATAGATGCCATTCGGCTGGGAAAAGCGGCCTTTACGTAAGGTGTGGTAGCCTTTTTTCTGCTGCTTGAACATTACCCAATGATGGCATTACCCCTTGAGCGAGGCTGTAAGCCATTTGCTCTAATGTGTGTAAGCAAACATTGTTGTCGTAGCGACCCATGCTGTGGGAGCGAGCCATACTGTGGGAGCGAGCCATGCTGTGGGAGCGAGCCATGCTCGCGATTCGGGTTGGTCGGCAGCACGGCTGCCTCCTACATTTCAGAAACCTTAGGGTCGGCAGCACGGCTGCCTCCTACAATGAAACGAAGCTTGCTGTAGGAGCGAGCCATACTGTGGGAGCGAGCCATGCTCGCGATTAAGCCTTATTTGTCGGCAGCATGGCTGCCTCCCACATTTCAAAGATCGGCAGCACGGCTGCCTCCTACATTTCAGAAACCTTAGGGTCGGCAGCGTGGCTGCCTCCTACATGGTAATCAATCAAACGGCCACAAGCGCTCGGACCAGCTGCGTTTTTTCTTGCGGCCCTGCACGTAATAATTATCCGGGTAATTCAATTCCAATACTTCCATGGCGCCATCTGCCAGGTCGGGCAGCGAAAGTTTGGTGTAGGCCTTGTGCATAACCACCAACGCGTCCGCATTTTGCGGTGTACCGGGATAGTTCTCTATGGCGTAGCGCGCACGGTTGACCGCTGCGATATAAGCTTTTCGACGCATGTAGTAATTCGCCACCTCCACCTCATAAGCGGCCAGGTTGTTGCGCAGGAAAACCATGCGCTGACGTGCATCTGCTACATAACGGCTGTCGGGGAAACGGCGTATCAATTCATTGAAATCGTTGAATGAATCACGCGCAGATGACTGGTCACGATCGTGTACCCGGTTGGGCATCAAGCGCTCCAGAAAGCCCAGGTTTTGTTCAAAATTAACCAGGCCTTTGAGGTAATAGGCGTAATCCACATTCGGATGTGTCGGATACGTGCGAATGAAACGATTCAGGGAGGAAAGAGCATTTTCCGGCTGACGTCCCTTGAAGTAGGCATAGGACAGGTCCAGCATGGATTGTTCGGTATAGCGGCCAAACGGGTAACGTGTCTGCAATTGCTTGTAGGTCAGAATGGCTCTGTCCCAGGACTTGTTATCCAGATACTTTTTGGCATCCTGGTAGAGTTCTGAAGCGGTGCGCTCGTCCTGGTATTCGCGGTCTTTACGACAACCGCCGGTAACCAGCACCAAACCCACCAGGGCCAGGGCTAACAGGCGCATGCTGCGGGAAGAAACAGAAGACCGGGAATCAGTAGGCATAGTCAAACCACGAAAACGCAAGAGCGGGCATGATAGCGGAATCGGGCGTCATGATACAGTGCGCATACCGATTCAGGCTCCCATTCGTCCCCCATTTCGTTCCCATTCAGTATCTTTGGCAAAGACGTATAATTCACAGCCATGCCATTTAGCAGCCTGTCGGACTTAACATGAGCTCTGGCCACATTATGGATGTAGACCCCATCCAACTACGTGCCCAAACTGATAAAACCGATGCGGGCAAGCGCCTGGACCAGGTTGCGGCCCGGCTATTCAAAGAATATTCACGCGGGCAATTGCAGAAATGGATACGCAGCGGTGAATTGACGGTCGATGGCCGTGAGCAAAAACCCACCTACAAGGTAATGGATGGCGAGACACTGGCGATTGCAGCCCAACCCGAAGCGCGCGATGAAACCGTGCCACAGGATATTCCGCTGGATTTGCTTTACAGCGATGACGATGTACTGGTGATCAACAAGCCCGCCGGCATTGTGGTGCATCCGGCGGCTGGAAATCGTGATGGCACACTGCAAAATGCCCTGTTGTACTTTGATGCCAATCTCGCGGTGTTGCCTCGTTCCGGTCTGGTCCACCGACTGGACAAGGACACCAGTGGTGTGATGGTGGTTGCGCGATCTTTGCGGGCCCATACCAGCCTGGTGGCACAATTGCAGGCGCGCAGTATGAGCCGAGTCTACGAAGCCGTTGCGGCGGGAGAAATCAGGCGACGCGGCACCATCGACGAGCCCATCGCCCGACACCCACGTGACCGCAAGCGTATGGCGGTGGTCGCGGGTGGTAAAAAAGCCATCAGTCAGTACCGCATCTTGCAGGCTTTCAACGGGTTTACCCATATCGAAGTTTCCTTGCAAACCGGTCGTACCCACCAGATTCGCGTGCATATGGCGCATTTGGGCCATCCGCTGGTAGGCGATGCCACCTATGGTCGTAAGCCGCGTTCGGTAAAAGGCATGGATGCCGGGCTGGTTACTGCCATCAAGGCATTTCCACGGCAGGCGCTGCATGCGCGCTATCTGACTTTTCAACACCCGGTAGATCAACGCGAGATGCACTTCGAAGCCGTTTTGCCACAGGACATGCTGGACCTGCTTGAAATATTGCAAGAAAAGGCCAGCCGGTGAGGTGATGGTAATGAGTGGCTGGCCATGAACGACTCCATGAACGACTGGATAATTCCCGACTGGCCGGCACCGGCTTCGGTAGGCGCACTGTCCAGCACCCGATCAGGCGGGATCAGCCAGGGGCCGTGGCGGAGTCTGAACCTGGGTTTGAACAGCGGCGACAATCCTGCAGATGTAGCCCGCAATCGGCAGTTGCTTGATAGGGGTTTGCCGGCCCCGGCTCACTATTTACAGCAAGTACATGGCAAGCTAGTGGTGCAGCACCCTGGCCCGGGATTTTCTGCCAATGCAGCACCCATCCAGGCTGATGCGCAATGGAGTAATGAACCGCACGCGGTGTGTGCCATTCTTGCAGCTGATTGCATGCCGGTGCTTTTTTGTGACCGCCAGGGCAAACAGGTGGCGGCAGCCCACGCAGGCTGGCGCGGCTTGGCCGCCGGTGTGCTGGAGAATACGGTGACCGCCATGCGCGGGCCTGCCAGTGATTTGCTGGCGTGGATGGGTCCAGCCATAGGCCCGATGGTTTACCAGGTGGGAGATGAGGTTAAAGCTGCTTTTGCAACGCAACAGTCCGAAGGAGCAGATGCTTTTGTAGCCGACGGCGAGCGCTGGTTGTTTGATCTGTATGCCATGGCCCGGCATTGCCTGCAGCGTGCGGGTGTTAGTCACATCAGCGGTGGCGGTTATTGCACTTTCAGCGATGAACAGCGGTTTTTTTCCTATCGCCGTGAAGCCATTACCGGCCGCATGGCC
The DNA here is from genome assembly GCA_964602895.1 of uncultured Wenzhouxiangellaceae bacterium. Lineage (GTDB taxonomy): Bacteria > Pseudomonadota > Gammaproteobacteria > Xanthomonadales > SZUA-36 > JAWXBM01. The sequence goes on along the minus strand of CAZRTG010000171.1, from coordinate 3,730 downwards.
AGTTTGGTGTGGTTGAAGAAATAAGCAGGTGGAGGCAGCCGTGCTGCCGAGCCATGTTGTAGGACCGAGCCATGCTGTAGGAGCGACCCATACTGTAGGAGCGAGCCATGCTGTAGGAGCGACCCATACTGTAGGAGCGAGCCATGCTGTGGGAGCGACCCATGGTCGCGATTCAGCCTTATTTGTCGGCAGCATGGCTGCCTCCCACATTTCAAAGGTCGGCAGCGCGGCTGCCTCCTACATTTCAAAGATCGGCAGCATGGCTGCCTCCCACAGTGCAGCCTCCCACATTGTAGAAGGTCGGCAGCATGGCTGCCTCCTACAGGTTGGAATCCCTGCCCAGTTGTTGGTAATAGGCCTGCAGCGCCGCGTGCAATTCCGGATTGCCGGGCTGTCGCTGCCAGGCGGCCTCCAGCACCTGAATCGCCATATCCTGCTGACCACTTTCCCATAGGGCCACACCGTACACATAGGTGTAGCGTGTTTCGGCTGGAGACAAATCGGCAGCCTTTTTCAAATAGGGCAGCGCATCCTTCAGGCGTTTTTGTCGGACCAGTTGCAAGCCGAAAGCGTGTTGCGCTGTTGCACTGTCGGGCGCCAGGGTTATCGCTTGTTTCAACAGGACGCCGGCCTGGTCTTCCATGCCGCTTTGACGGTAGAGGTCAGCCAGATTCAGTAAAGCCGGGATAAATCCGGGGGAAATACGCAATGCCTGGCGATAGGCACGTTCGGCATTTTCTGCCTGATTCTGGCCGCGTAGATAGTTACCCAGGCTGAGCAGGCTTTCCGGTGTATCACCATTGAGTTTCAGCCAGTCCAGGTATTCCTGCTGCAAAGCCTGTAATTCACCCTGGCCATTGGCTGACAGTTGTTGCGGGCTGACATCGACCAGGCGTGAGGCCACATTCATGCGCACCAATTTGCTCGGGTCGGTAATCAGGGGTTGCAACAGGGCATAGCGATTGGGGGCGGGCAGGAACTCAACGGCGAACACAGCCGCAGCCCGTATCAGCGGGTTGTCCGCAACCAATTGGGACTGCAGGAAAGGGATGGCGCCTTCGCCGGGAAAACGGCCGCTTTCCTGAACAGCGGTGGCACGCAAAATATCCGGTGTGGCTGGATCATTGGCAATGGCGGCCAGCCCGGTCACCGCTTCGGGATGATTGGCTCTTGCGGCCGCAAAAATCTCTGCATGTGGATAGCGCGCGATGGCATTTGGATACCACTGATCAATGGCAGCAGTAGCCCAGACAGCGGCTTTATCCTCGTGACAACGGTTACAGGCATTGGGGATTTCAAGCCGGGTCGTCAAATGAGGCTGCGGTACGCGGAAACTGTGATCCCTGCGTGAGTCCACTCCCATGTACGTGGTAGCCGGCATATGACAACTCGCGCAGGCCGCACCTTCGCTGCCGGCTTCATGGTGGTGGTGACTGGCCTGGTCATAGACCGTGGGCATATGGCACTGGGAGCACACGGCATTGCCCTCAGCCACCAGCTTGCCACTGTGCGGCTGGTGGCAATTACTGCAGGCAACCCCGGCCTGGTACATTTTGCTTTGCAGGAACGAGCCGTAAACGTAAACCTCGTCCGACACCTGGCCGTCCGGGTAATACAAGGGCTCGTCAATCAGGCGGAGTTGGAACAGGTCGGAATAGGCTTTGCCGGCGTGGTCTTCATCCATTTCTGCGCGCCGCGAATGGCAGGCGGCACAGGTACCGGTTTGACCGTGTGAGTTTCCTTTGCCCTGGTAACGGAAGGTGGTTTTGTCGCCATCGGGTACCCAGGGGTCCAGTTTGCTTAAATCATTGAGAAAGCCGGGGTCCGGAAGTGAATCATCGTTGCCAGACCGGTGTGTGGCCCAATCCAGGTGCGCTTTACCCGGACCATGGCAGGCTTCGCAACCAACGGTCATTTCGGACCAGCGGGTGTTGTAGGTGTTTTTGCTGGCGTCGTAATTTTTCTGCAGCCGGGTGGAATGGCAGTTGGCGCAGCGGCTGTTCCAGTTCTGGAAACTGCCGGTCCAGTGCAAAGCGTGTTGGCTGCTGATCGCACCGCCTTCATCTGCTTCCGGATACAGGTGATACCAGCGTTGACCGCCCTCGGCCTTGGGGCGACTGTCCCAGACAATATTCAGAGCCTGGTAGCGGCCATCTGGAAATCCAATCAGATACTGCTGCAATGGATCAAAGCCGAAGGTATAGCTGATTTCAAACTTCTCCAGCTCGCCGCTGGCATTGTCGGTTTCCACCATGAATTTGTCGCCGTCGCGGAAAAACCGGTGTTGGAGACCGCCGTATTCAAAAGTGGTGTTGTTGAAATTACCCAGCACGTTTTCAGGCGTGGCAGCTTGCATGGCGCGATAATGGTGTGACCGGGCCCAGTCGGTGTATTCAACCTGATGACAGGACTGGCAGGTCTCGCTGCCAACGTAACGTGGATCAGATTTGCTTTGGTTGGCTATCGACTCATCGGCCAGAATGGATAATGGAACCGATAAGGGCAACCATGCCAGTAGCAGCAGTAAACGCAGCGGCAGCCTCAAGATTCTGTCCCGCTCAGGATTTCACAAAGCCTTGCGGTAGCTTCATCACTGCTGCAGTGTGAGAACACGAAGCGCGCCAGATCATCGTGGCCGGGCCAGTAAAGAAATTGTACTCCAGCTGCTTCCAGGGCCTGAAATCCGGCGGCATCCCAACGTACGAATACCTCGTTGGCTTCGACCGGAAATTCCAGGCCGGCCTGGGCATGTTGTTCAACCGCAGCGGCAAACTGTGCGGCTTGTGCATTGGCGTGACTTGCCAGACGCAACCACAGACCATCCTCGATATAGGCCAGTAACTGTGCAGATACAAAGCGCATTTTGCTGAGTAAATGTCCCGATCGCTTGCGCATGCGTTCAGCATGATCCATCAAGGCATCACCACCGAACATCAACAGGGCTTCTGCTGCCAAACAACCGTTTTTACTGGCACCGAACGACAATATCCGCACCCCGGCCTGCCAACTGCTTTCCGCAGGACTGCAACCCAGGGCCGCGATGGCGTTGGCAAAACGTGCGCCGTCCATATGCACCGGCAGGGCAAACTCGGCTGCAGCACCGCACAGGGCGGCTATATCCACCGGTTGATAGACGGTCCCCGCTTCGGTGCTCTGTGTCAGGCTGAGCGCGGAGGGCAAATAGCTGTGTACGCCATGGCCTTGGTTGGCGGATATCGCGGCTCGCAGTTGATCTGCCTGCATTTTACCCTGTTCACCTGGAACGCCCTCCAGTCTTAAACCGTGGCCAAAGAATTCAGGTGCACCGCCTTCATCGTTCAGGATGTGTGCGCCCGTGTGGCAATAAACCGAGCCCCAGGGCGGCGCCAGGCAGGAAAGCGCAATGCTGTTGGCTGCTGTTCCGGTACTGACCGGCAATACGGCCACATCGGTGCCGAACAGCTCACTGAAAGCCTTGTCCAGACGATCGCTCCAGTCATCCTCGGCATAGGACCAGGCGTGACCCTGGTTGGCCGATGTCAGGGCCGCCAAAATTTCGGCTGCGGCGGGTGATTCGTTATCGCTGCGATAATTCAGGTCCATATATACCGACTCTTGCCTGGTGTTTTTGATTCGTTGTCGTGCTGAAGTGTAAAGCAAGGGATTATAAGTAAGCGTTGCAGTCTTGTCGTGTGTTGTAGGAGGCAGCCATGCTGCCGACCCGGTTGATTCGCGAGCATGGCTCGCTCCC
>CAZRTG010000170.1:0-7503 GCA_964602895.1 uncultured Wenzhouxiangellaceae bacterium | reverse complement strand
TGGCAAGAATAACCATCAACAGGAATAACCAGGGAGTCATAAGTAATCTGCTTGCCGTTTGGGGGCTTGGCCCATTCTATGAAGCTTTGCTGGATAATGACACGGCTATCACATGCATTATGGCGAATGAAGGAACGGTTTGGGCGATTGTGTTGTCCCAAGACCTTTGTGTTTCAGGTCTTTGGACGATGTGCGCTGGACGAAATGAGCTGAGTGGCGGTCGGTAAAACAGTTGAAAATTTGAATCTGATGATCAGTCTGAGAAAAATAAAACGAACCTACCAAATTGGCGCACAAACCATTCATGCCCTCAATGAAGTGGACCTGGACATTGCTGCAGGCGAGTTTGTGGCCATCATGGGACGCTCGGGTTCCGGCAAATCGACGCTGTTGAATATGCTCGGATGCATGGATCGTCCGGACAGCGGTCGATACCTGCTGGATGAGCAAGCCGTCAGTGAAATGAACGACGATGAGTTATCTGCGGTCAGAAATCGTTACATGGGTTTTATATTTCAGAGTTTTCATCTGTTGCCCCGCCTGACCACGTTGCAAAATGTCCTGCTGCCACGTCGATTCCACGAACTGGGCAGTCGGGAGGAGGATGTCCAGCGCGCCAGGCAATTGCTGGAGCGGGTACAGCTCAGCGACCGCCTGGATCACAAACCCAATGAGTTGTCCGGCGGTCAGCGGCAGCGTGTGGCCATTGCCAGAGCCCTGATCAACAAGCCCAAGGTGATCCTGGCCGATGAGCCCACCGGAAATCTGGACAGTCGGACCTCTGATGACATCATGGACCTGTTGCAGGAATTGAATCGCGACGGTCAAACCATTGTTATGGTGACGCATGAACCGGAGATCGCTGAATTTGCCCAACGCACCATACACATGATGGACGGGAAAATTGTCGATGCGCCCTGAATTATCAAACTGTATACGGGCACTGGCATTTTGCTTTGTATTTTTATTCGCCCACACCGGCCCGACTCAGGCAGCAGAGGGTCTGTTGCTCACGGGCGAAGTCTATTCGCGAAAGGCACAGGAAATCATCGTGCCGCTGACCTCCAACTGGCAAGCCCGCATCAGTGTCATGATGCCCGAAGGCAGTTTTGTTGAAGCAGGCCAGGTAGTGGTCGAGTTCGACGGTGCCGAAGCGGCACAACAACTGGAAGCCCAACGTGAGACCTCTCGCACCGAAAGGGCGAAAACCGAAAGGGATCTGGCGAAAGTCGAAAAAGAGTTGGTGCAGGCGCAGTTTCAATTCAAACAAGCCAAAGCCTCGCTGGATCTGGCCAGCATGCGGGCAGAAGTTCCGGCCGATTTGATTGGCGCTCTGGATCACGCTGAAAATCAATTGGCCAAAGAGCAAGCACTCAAGGCTTTGGCCAATGCAGAAAAACAATTGGCCGATAAGGAAAAAGACCGACTGGCCCGGTATCAGCAAGCTGAAATGGATGTTCGAAAAGTGGCAATCCAGGAGCAGTGGTGGTCCGAGATGCTGGAAAGCTTCAAGGTAAGAGCCCGGCAGCCGGGCTACGTTGTCTATGGCAATCACCCCTGGACCCGGGCCAAATTCCAGGAAGGCGATAACGTGCAAACCAGTTTTCAGATTGCCCAGGTGGCAGATACTTCAGACCTGGCGATCAAGGTCTGGATCAATGGTGTCGACAAGCCGCATGTAAAAGCAGATACCCCGGTCAGCATTATCATGGACGCCTTGCCTGATCAGAAGTTCGAGGGCCTGTTGAAGAGTGTCTCAGACAGTGGCGAGAAGCGCCTGGAGTGGGGCAGCGCAATTTATTACGAAGGGATCGTCGAATTGATGCCAGGATCTCAGGCCCAATTCATGCCCGGCATGAGTGCACTGGTGGAAACCAAATCATGAAATATGTTTCCGGGTTGATATTGCTGTTGCTACTTACGGGCTGTGATTCGGAAATTTCTACTCCCACCCAAAATACCCAGGTTGCGGCAGCGGTGCGAGTAACCGGCGAACTGCGCTCCTCTCAAACCATTAATTTCAGCCCCCCAACCATTCCGGATATGTGGAACTACACCGTCGCTTATATGGCGCCGGATGGTGAAGCAGTGGAGCAGGGTACCTTGATTCTGCGCTTTGATACGCAGGAATTGATGACCCGCATGCGTGACAAATCCAATGCGCTGAATGAGAAACAGAAAGAACTGGAAAAAGTCCGGATCGTTGCCCGCGAAACCCTGGCTGAATCGCGACTTGCCGTTCAGGAGTCCAGGGCCGATCTGGACAAAGCCATATTGAAAGCCGACATTCCGGCGGAATTGCTTGCGCTTCGTGACTACCGTGAGAACCAGATTGTGCTGGAACTGGCCCGGCTGGATTACGCGCTTCGACAGCAGGAAGTTGTCAGGGAGCAGGATATACAGCGTACCGAAATTAACATTCTGGAACGCGAGGTCAGTGTTCTGCAGACCGAAGTGGATCGTCTGCAAAGCTCGATTGAAACCATGTCGATCAAAGCTCCGGGAAGTGGCGTGGTGATTCACTCCACTGACAGGCGACGAGGAAAACTGGCAGTAGGAGACAGTGTCTGGATGGGGCGCCGGGTAATGGAGTTTCCGGACCTCACGCAGTTGCAGGCGAAACTGGAAATTCCCGAGCGTGAATCGGCCCGTATCACAGTGGGGCAATCGGTGCGGTTTTCACTGGACGCACTGCCGGATCAGCAGTTTCACGGCAAGATTGTTGAACTGGGCTCGGTTATCCATACCCGTTCCATCAACCAGCCCGAGAAAGTGTTTGATGCAACCGTGGTGCTGGATGATGCCGACACCGAACTGATGCGTCCGGGCATGAGCGTCAAAGCCGAGATTCTGGTGAGCATGAATCAGGAGGCCGGGTCATGAAATGGTGTTTATTGAGCATGGTATGCCTGCTTGCAGCCTGCAGTGGCCAGAAGGGTGCAGAGGTTGAAACCCTACGGGTTGAACGGGGTGAATTCGTTATTTCATTGATTTCGCATGGCGAACTGCGGGCCGCCGAATCAACACCGATCATGCCGCCGCCCGGCAGCCGTAACCCGCGCACGCTGCAATGGCTGGCGCCGGATAACGCCTGGGTCAGGGAAGGTGATGTGATTGCCCGTTTTGATGTCTCCAATGCAGAACGTCAGGCAGACTCGGTTGGAATTGAGGTCGACAAGGTTGATCTGCAGGTTATTGGCAAACAACGGGAACTGGACCGCTTGCTGACAGAGTTGGGCAACCAGATGGAGCTGGTGGATATCGAGAAAATCATGGCTGAGGAATTTTCCATCGATAATGAACTGGCTTATTCCCGCTTTGAAATCATTGATGCCATGCGCAACAAGGATTTACTGGATTATCGATCGGGTCACCTCGAAGACAAGAAAGGCAACTACTCCGAACGCCAGGGCGCCGAAGTGGCCGTGCTGGCGGCGCAACGGGCCACACAGGAATCCATGTTGCAGGAGCAGCACAATCTGTTGGAAAACCAGGTGGTGAAAGCGCCGCACGATGGCTATTTTGTGCTGGAGAAGAACTGGTTCGGACAATCTTCGGATGTGGGCAGCACGGTATTCGCCGGCAACAAATTTGCAGCTATTCCCAACCTCAACAAAATGGAAGCGGTGCTCAATGTGTTGGAAACCGAGGCCGTGGGTTTGGCCAATGGGCAGTCGGCAACGGTTTTGATCGATGCATTTCCTGACCGTATTCTGCAAGGCAAAGTGAGCAGTATCAGCGCCACCGCAGCACCCATAGAGCGCGAAAGCCCGGTGAAGTATTTTACCGTGGTGGTCTCGCTGGACGATGCAGACCCGGAGTGGATCAAGCCTGGCGCCATCGTCAGTGCAGAAATCCGCATCAATCAGCTCAGCGATACCATCGCCATACCCAACCAGGCGGTGTTCCAGAAAGATTCAAGCAACTGGGTATTGCTACAGCAAGGCAAAGAACTGGTCCATCAGACGGTCAGGCTGGGCCTGCGGGGAGCCAACCGATCGCAGGTATTGGAAGGTCTGGAACCGGGCGATGAAATAGCCCTGTTCCCGCCACAGGCGCAAAGCCTGTGAGCAGAATGAAAATGCTCAGTCGCGAGTCCTTTACCGATGCCCTGGTTGAGCTTCGTGCCCACAAGCTGCGTACGGCATTGACCTTGCTGGGCATGGTTTTTGGTGTCGGTGCCGTCATTGCCATGCTGAGCATAGGGGAGGGCGCGCAGCAGGAAGCCATGCGCATGATCGAGTCCATGGGCTTGCGTAACCTGTTGGTACAAAGCCGTGAACTGGATCAGGAAACCTTAACAGCCATACGTGAACACAGTGTCGGGTTGTCGCGCAGTGATGTGCGAGCGGTGCGCGAAACCTTGCCCAGTGTGGTCGGCGTGAGTGAAGAAAAGCGCATCAAGACCTGGAGCCTGTTCAGTCATGAAGCCTCTTCCGATGCACAGGTGTTGGCCATCACACCGTCCTACTTCGAACTGGCCAGTCTGAACCTGGAAACCGGGCGGGCCATCAGCGAAGATGACAACAACTGGTACCGGCAGGTCGCTGTATTGGGTTCACAGGCGGCACGCGATCTGTTTCCGGGCCAGGGTGCGCTGGGTCAACGCATCAAGGTCAATCACTTGTGGCTGGAGGTGGTTGGGGTATTGGCTGATCGCGATCTTGGCAGTGAGGAATTTCAGGGTGTGCGACTTGGCGGCGATCGCAACCGGGTTTTCATCCCGCTTGAAACGGCTTTCAAGAGGCTGCGCTTTGAGCCACTGGAAAGTGAACTCGATGCGGTTCGGCTGGCCTTGCATGAAGACGCAGATCCACAGCGTTCGGCTCAAACCGTCAGCCATTTGATGTCACGACGCCATGGTGGACAAAATGATTTTGAATTGGTGGTACCGGCCGCCCTGTTGAAACAGCAACAGCAAACGCAGCAGATTTTCACCATCGTGATGTCGGCTATTGCCGGTATCTCGTTGTTGGTAGGTGGTATCGGTATCATGAACATCATGCTGGCCACGGTGCTGGAACGCACCCGTGAAATCGGCCTGTTGCGGGCCATTGGTGCACGCAAAATCGATATTCAGCAGCAGTTTCTGATGGAGTCGGCCACGGTGGCCGCAATAGGTGCATTTATCGGTATTTTCTTTGGCTTGCTGTTGGCCTTTGTGATTCAACAATTTGCCGGTTGGCCCGCCGCCTGGTCACCGTTTGCCGTGTTTCTGTCGGTCACCATCTGCCTGGGCACAGGCATCGGCTTTGGCTGGTATCCCGCGCGCAAAGCCGCGGACCTGGATCCCATCAAGGCCCTGCATGCAGAGTAGATTTGTAGGAGGCAGCCACGCTGTGGGAGCGACCCATAGTGTGGGAGGCAGCCATGCTGCCGACCAACTCAACCCGATCGCTCTCGCACATCCTTGTGCTTCGCGATCTAAGTACATCCCTGTACAAAATCGCGACCATGGGTCACTCCTACAGGTTGGTATATTGGCGGGCTTCCTCGAGACCGGTGACCATGGCGTCGACGATCTCATCGGTGGCACCACTGCGTCGCAGATAGCCCTCAGGGTCGTCTGCCATGAGTTCGAATTTCTCCAACTCGATCAGCGCAGTCCTGGCCTCTTCGCGACGCCCCAGCTTGGTATTGGCAATGGCAATCAGGGCTTGTCCGAAGCTTCCGCCTTCAACAACAGACCGTTGTGCATGAGCCAACATGTTTTCAAAGTTACCGGACAGGTAATCATTAATGGTGATCAGGGTAAAGTACCAACCGGGTGGACTGGCAGTTCGATTGATGGCTTGTTCCAGCAGAGTGATTCCTTCTGTAAAGTTGCCCCTGGCTGCCAACCGCCAACCCAGTTGGGCCAGGGTATCCGGATCGTACGGATTGAGTTCCAGAGCCTTGCGCGCAAGAGCTTCACTTTCTGCAAAACGACCCAGGTAATGATTGACTGAAGAAAGCGCCTTGAGTGCCAGTGTGTTGTTGGGCTCCAGGGCTACAGCCCGGGAGGCTGCCTCGTACGCAAGGTCATATTCCTTTGTCAGGTTTTCCGGTCCACTGAAGCCAAAGCGACCGGCATCCAGGTGTAACCACCCCAGCATGGCCCATGCGTCGCTGTATTGAGGGTCGCGCTGCACAGCCTGTTGCAGGCATTCGAGTACCGGTCCGTGTTCCTGCTGAGTAAAATTGCGGCGATAACTGAAAGCGCGCAGCACACACACATAGCTATGCATGTCCGATACTGCGTCCGATACTGCAACATTTGATAATCGCCGGTTCAGGTTTTCGCTGATCACGCCATACGGCTGCCCGATCCGGGAGGCGATCGCTCCGGCCAGTTCGCGCTGTACTTCCGACAGGTCCGCAGGGGTCAGTGGGCGATCAAAAATCTCGGCCAACAGTACTTCACCCGTTTCTGCGAACAGCAATTCGACGGCAAGCTGCACGCTCATCGCACTGTCCCGTACGCTGCCGCGGATGATGTAAGTGGCATCTGTGGTCTGATCCGGTGCCCAGCCCTTCGATCCGGGCTGCACGGCATTGTTGATCACCTTGTTGCCCGGCAAGGTATACAGTCTGAAGCCGGGAAACTTCATCAGGTTGGCGATGAGTTCGTGGCTGACTCCCGCAGCGAGGCTTTGACTGTATTCGGTGTTGCCAAGCGCTTCAAACGGCAACACCAATACACTGGGCTCAATGGCGTAACCAGCGGCTTTTATTGCGCTAGATGCCGTCGGATTCAATAATTTCCACCCCAAAAATACGAGCATGCTGCTGATCAGCAGGATTGCGGCAAATTTCGATTTTGATAACCAGCCAAAATGGTGTTCATCCGAACTGAAGGTCGTGTCATTTTCCCTTGCAGCAAGCGAATTTGGGCTGAGTTGCTGCAGATGGTCCAGTGAAGTTGTTTCTGGTGTGCCTTCATTAAGCCATTCGAACCGGGGCACGTAGGAACCCTTGGGTATGGAAATACGAACCGGGTCGTGACTGCCTGCGTTGGCATAGTAGCTGTCGAGATCGCGACGCAGTCTGCGTGCTTCCAAACGCACGACCGGATCGGATTGGGCATCGAAGGTTTCGTCACGACCGAAAACCGCTACGGCAACCGTGTATCCCTTCAGCTTGTCGGCCCGGTCGGCCAGTGACTCCTCAACAATAAACTTCAGGAAAGCAATGCGTTTTTCGCTGGCCTGCAGATGTGGACTGGTGCAAATGCGCTCCAGCTGCAGCCTGATGGTTGCCGCAGGAGGCTGGTTCAATCTATTCAGATCATCGGAAAGTCCGGGATTCTGCAACCCAATTCCCCTGCAAAGGTTAACAAAGCATCGCAGAACCGATAGAAATTCGGTAATAAAGTCTGTGTAAAAGCGGGTGTTCGTTGAAAATTTTAGCACAGGATCCCGGCCCGGTCATGGGCTCTGTGTTGCTGCAAACCAAAGGTTCGAACCTGTTCGAACCTTGTTGAATCACGCTGGCCAGGTATGCTGATACAGCTAAGTACTGGAT
>CAZRTG010000169.1:5155-7635 GCA_964602895.1 uncultured Wenzhouxiangellaceae bacterium | reverse complement strand
TGAGCTTGCGCAGGTAAACCAGCGGGTTGATGGAATCCATCAGCTCGAAACTCATCATGCCGCCAAAGCCGCTCATTTGTCGTGCGGCAATGGCGTGCCCGGGGTGCTGTTCCAGTCCAGGGTAATTGACCCGGGCAATACCGGCCTGCCGGTCAAGAGCTTGCGCCACCACCAGCGCATTGTCCGACTGTCGCTGCACCCGCAACTCCAGTGTTTTCAGGCTGCGCTCCAGCAAGGAACAATCCTGTGCATTCAGGCTGCCGCCGTGCATCAAGGCATGTTGTCGCAAGTGTTCAATCAATTCGTTTGATGCCGCAATGGCGCCGCAACACAGATCGCTGTGCCCACCCAGATACTTGGTGCCGCTGTGCATGACGATATCAAAGCCATGATCCAGCGGATTCTGCAATATGGGACTGGCAAAGGTGCCATCAATCACGGCCAGCAGATCGTGGCGCCTGGCCACGGCCGATACCGCCGCCAGATCCAGAACGGTCAGCAAGGGATTGGTGGGTGACTCGATAAACAGCATGCGGCTGTTGGGTTGCACAGCCGCTTCCATGGCATCCGGGTCAGCAGCCACAAAACTGTATTCGATACCCAGGCGGGAAAACTCGTTGCAGATCTTCGAATGGGTGCCACCATAAAGCCCTTCGAGGAACACCACATGATCGCCGGCTTGCAGCAGGCCGTAAAGGATGATGCTGATGGCGGCCATGCCGGAACTGGTCACCAGTGCCGCTTCGGCGTTTTCCAGTGCAGCAATTTTCTCTGCCACCACGAGGTTGTTATGGGTGTTGAAGTAGCGCGGATAGCGTACTTGACTGTCATCCAGGTACTCGATGGCGCTGGAGGTGAATATGGGCGTGTTCACACCCCCAAAATTCAGTTCTTTGTGGCTGCCGGCATGCACGGCCTGGGTTGCTTTTTTCATGTGTCACTTTCCTGGATAGCTGCCTGAATGAATATTTGGACAGGTGTCTGATACGCGTTGGTCAATCGCCAACCATCAGCGCTGACAACGAGGACAATAATAACTGGATCGCTGGCCAATCACTTTACGTTTTATCGGAGTGTTGCATTGGAAACAGTTTTTGCCTTCACGCTCATAAGCCAGCAAATCCTGGGCAAAGTAGCCCGGTTCACCGGCCGAGTTCTGGAAATCCCGTAGCGTGGTACCGCCCTGTCGGATGGCGCGTGCCAGCACATCCTGTATGGCTTGTGCCAGCGTTTCATAACGAGCTTTGGATATCCGGCCGGCAGCGCGTGAGGGATGAATGCCCGCCATGAACAGGGCTTCGGAAGCATAGATATTACCCACACCGACCACCACCTGGCCATTCATGATGAAATTCTTCACAGCAACCCGCAGGCCACGGGCGCGTTGCCACAAATACTTACCATTAAAATCACTTTGCAAAGGTTCCGGGCCCAGGTGTTTGAGCAAAGGGTGATTCAAGGCCGGGGCATCCCACCACAGCAAAGCGCCAAAGCGACGCGGGTCGTGATAGCGAATGCACTGTTCCGAGGCCAGCACGATATCAAAATGATCGTGTTTCTTCAGCGGCGTGTCGGGCCCGCAAATGCGCAGCGAGCCCGACATGCCGAGGTGGCAAAGCAGGCCACCAACCTGCAGTTCGATCAGAATGTATTTGCCGCGGCGTTGCAAGGTGTGGACGTGCTGACCTACCGCTTGCTGTACCTCTGCCGGAATGGGCCAGCGCAAGGCCGCATTGCGGATCACCATGGCCTCGATGCGCTGTCCCTTGAGCACAGGGGCTATGCCGCGGAGGGTGGTTTCGACTTCAGGCAGTTCAGGCATCAGATTTGGGGTCAGAGTAAAGTGCCAGAGTAAACCACAAATCCCGCAAGGTAATCCAAAGTTACTCCGACGCTCTACTCTGGCACTTTACTCTGACCCCGGACAAAAAAAACCCGCCGAGTGGCGGGTTGTATTACTGGGGGAGTGTTGAAGCTTGTTTGCCAAGCTCCTTTTTTTCGACCTTATTTAATTTTGCCTTCTTTGTAGGGTACATGCTTGCGTACGATCGGGTCGTACTTGTTCATTTCCAATTTTTCAGGCGTATTTTTCTTGTTTTTATCGGTGGTATAAAAATGTCCTGTTCCGGCACTGGAATTCAGACGAATTTTTTCACGTGCACTCTTTGCCATGGTGTTCTCCTCAGACCTGGGTCTTAAACTTTTTGGCCCTGCGCGCGCAGGTCCTTCAGCACCACGTCGATGCCTTTCTTGTCAATGATGCGCAAACCCTTGGCAGAAACCCGCAGGCGTACCCAGCGGTTTTCGTTCTCCACCCAGAAACGGTGGTGATGCAGGTTCGGCAGGAAACGTCGCTTGCTCTTGATATTCGAGTGCGACACTCTGTGACCGCTCATGCGGCCTTTTCCGGTGACTTGGCAAATTCTTGGCATGGGAAATACCTAAATAAAGATTGGTAAAAATCAGCCGCACTTTATACC
>CAZRTG010000169.1:0-5055 GCA_964602895.1 uncultured Wenzhouxiangellaceae bacterium | reverse complement strand
TTGGCATGGGAAATACCTAAATAAAGATTGGTAAAAATCAGCCGCACTTTATACCTCATACACGCAGGCTTTGCAAGCAAAGCCAGCAGAATCGGGGTCAGAGTCAAGTGCCAGAGTGCTTCACTAATCCAGTTAATAACATGCAGTATTGACTGATCACTCTGGCACTTGACTCTGACCCCAGGTTTACAGCATGCCCTTGGCGGCCATCGACACGGGTGTGCCCTCACCGATAACAAAATGGTCCAGCAAACGGATATCCAGCAGGGCCAGGGCTTCTTTCAGTCGCCGGGTAATGACCTGGTCGGCCAGGCTGGGTTCGCCTATGCCGGAAGGGTGGTTGTGTGCAACGATCAACGCAGCGGCACCGTGTTTCAGGGCTTTTTCAACCACCACACGCGGATAGACGGTGGCGCCATCAATGGTGCCGTGAAACAGCTCTTCGAAAGCGATGACGCGGTGCCGGGTATCGAGGAACAGGCAGGCAAAAATTTCATGGGGCGCATCGCGCAGAACGGATTTGAGGTACAACTCGGTCGCTTGTGGGCTCTCCAGCGGCTCGCCACGCACCAGACTCTGCTGCAGATAGCGGCGTGACAATTCCAGTACGGCTGACAGTTGTGCCGATTTGGCCGGGCCCAGGCCCGGTTGCGACAGCAAGGCCGACTGATCCGCCGCCAGCAGGCCACGCAAGCCACCAAAGCGACTCAGTAAGCCCTGCACCAGGGATTCCAACGGCATCGCAGCCGTTCCGGTGCATAACAATAAAGCCAATAGCTCGCCATCCGTTAAGGCTGCGAGGCCATGGCTGGCCAATTTTTCCCGGGGTGCTATTGAAAGTTGCATCTGCTGGCTGCCCTTATCCGTAATCTCCGATGCGACAGTGTTGATCGCGGCGCCGGGCATTTCCAGAGGAAATCAGCGTTCCTTTTGTAAGCCATTACCGCTACTTTCGGGCAGCAGGCTTGCTATCATGGCGCACACCGTCATCCAACAACGGGATCCATCAGTGAACTTTTAACGGTTTGTCGGCAGAATTGAAGCGCTAACGGACCTCTTTACAGGAAGGCCAAGTCGTGAGACCCATTCAAATCAAAGCCATGGACCCCAGGCTGGGAAAGGAATTTCCATTACCCGACTACGCCACTACCGGCTCGGCTGGCATGGATCTGCGGGCCTGCCTGAACGAGACCTTGCAATTGGCTGCAGGTGAAACCTATTTGATACCGACCGGTTTCGCCATGCATATGGGCGATAGCGGGCTGGCCGCAGTCATACTTCCGCGTTCCGGTCTGGGGCATAAACACGGTATTGTGTTGGGCAATCTGGTGGGTTTGATTGACAGCGACTATCAGGGCCAGGTCTTTGTTTCCTGCTGGAACCGTTCGAACAATTCATTCACCATTGAGCCGGGAGATCGCATTGCACAGCTGGTCTTTCTGCCGGTCGTTCGCGCCAACTGGGAGTGGGTAGAAGATTTTGAGCAGTCACGTCGGGGTGCCGGAGGTTTTGGGCATACCGGACAGGGATAGCATTGAACAGGGCGGCACTTCCGTGTGCCGCATGAGGTCCTGAATCAATCAGGGCTTGCCCAAATATCTGTTGGGCTCAAGGAAGGGTCAGGTAACCGGGACAGTGAGAGAGCAGGGAATGAATCAGGAATTGAACAAGCTGGACGAACTTAAAATATGGCTGGAAGACCGGCTCGGTACCATGGGGGAAATGCGCGTATCTTATCCCACGCTGGTATTGATGGCTTTGTTGGGGCTTGTCTTGGTATTCAGCGGCCTGTGGCTGAGCTTCAAGGATTTGGCCGGTGCGCGAGCTTTTCAGCACACAACCGAACAAAGTGAACAAACGCTCAATCAATTGAGCGCAATAGCCAACCAATTGCAACAACTGGTTACGGACCCGGAGCTACATGCCCTGGCGCTGCAAGCGCTGGACAGTGGTGACGATCTGGAAGCACTGCAAACCTATGCCAGCAGCAAAATTCCTGAAGTGCGTGAGGTCAAAATTTTTCCCGCAGACCTGACCGCGTTTGATCCTTTAACCCAGGGTGATAATGGCTTTGCTTTGCAGGAGATGCTGACCCAGGCCAGCCAGGGCGGCAATCCCCCATTGCAAATCCACGGCAGCTTGCAGCCACCCATGTTGTTGGAAGCTGCAGCTTTGCACCGGGATGAAGAACTGAGCGGTTTTGTAGTGCTGTTGGTGGATACGGCATTCATTCTGGATCGGTTCACACCGGATGTTTCGGGTAGCTATCTTATGCTGACCCAATACAATGGCCGCCAGCCGGAAACCGAACTCAAGAAAATGGGTTCCGAAAGCCGTTCCGAACTGTCACCACAGCGCATACCGGTTTCAGGCACACTGTTCCGGCTGGCAATGCCGATGGCGGCTTACACCAATTTTCTCGGCACCGGTACACTTTTGTTGATGCTGGCAACAGGCGCTTTGCTGTTACTGGCTGTGGTGTTCTTTTTTCGCAAGAACCGCGCCTGGGAGTTGGAGCGACTGTCCCGAAAGTTGGCGGAAAACGAAATGGCTTATCAGACCCGCCAGCAATTGGCACAGCAGTCAGGCGTGGACGCCGGCTTTGATGATGCGGATGACGGTGCTGCGGATGACTTTGAGCAAGCCAGTGACAAAGCTTCTGAAAAAGCCGCAGGAAAAGCCGAAAAATCCCCTGAAAAAGCCGCTACCCAATCAACGGAGCCACCACCCATGCGTTTACGTTATGACATAGCCGACCGAATCCAGAACCAACCCGGTGGTGATGCGGTAGAGCTCAAGCCGGAAATTTTCCGTGCCTACGATATCCGCGGCATCGTCGGTAAAACCCTGGATGCGGGCATTGCCACCATGGTTGGCCGGGTACTGGGTAGCATGGCGTTGGAAAAAGATGCCGGGCCGGTGGTAGTTGCGCGCGATGGCCGTTTGTCGGGTCCGGATCTGGTTCGTGGCATGATTGAAGGCATCAACTCCAGCGGTTGTGATGTGCTGGATATTGGCATGGTGCCTACCGGCGTGTTGTATTACGCGGCTTTTGAGCACGCCAAAGGTACCGGTGTGATGATCACGGGCAGCCACAACCCGCCCGATTACAACGGCCTCAAGATCATGCTGGCGGGCGACACGCTGCACGGTGACCAGATCAAGGAAATTTATCACCGCATTACGCGCAATGAAGTGCTCAGTGGCACGGGCCGTGTGGAAACCCGCGATGTGGTGCCTGACTACCGACAGCGCATTGCCGGCGATATCCAGCTGGAGCGTCCTTTGCGGGTGGTAATCGACTGCGGCAACGGTGTGGGGGGTGTCTGTGCGGCAGACGTGTTGCGCGACATCGGTGCTGAAGTCCTGCCCTTGTTTGATGAGGTCGATGGCACCTTCCCCAATCATCACCCCGATCCCAGCGATCCGGAAAACCTCATAGACCTGATCGACTCCGTACGCCTGATGAATGCCGATATCGGCCTGGCACTGGACGGCGATGCCGACCGCCTGGGCGTGGTGACGCTGGGCGGCAACATCATCTATCCGGATCGGGTGATGATGCTGCTGGCGCTGGATGTGCTGGACCGGGTGCCTGGCGCAACCATCATCTATGACGTCAAGTGTACCGGGCACTTGCACAAGGTGATCGAAGAAGCCGGCGGTAAAGCCGAGATGTACAAAACCGGTCACTCCCTGATCAAGGCAAGAATGAAAGAAATCGGCTCACCCTTTGCGGGCGAAATGAGCGGTCATTTCTTCTTTGGCGAGCGCTGGTATGGCGTGGACGACGGCATTTATGCCGCTGCCCGATTGCTGGAAATCCTTGCCAGCAGCGAAGAGCCGCCCGAAGCCATACTTAATTCCTTGCCCAGCAGTTACAGCACGCCCGAGCTCAAGGTGGAGATGCAGGAAGGCGAAAACCACAGTTTCATGGATGCATTGCAAGCCCAGGCGCGCTTTGAAGGCGCCAAAGTCAGCACCATTGACGGCGTTCGCGCCGACTTCGCCGATGGCTGGGGTCTGGTGCGAGCGTCCAATACCACACCCATTCTGGTGGTTCGCTTTGATGGCGAAACGGAAGCTGCTCTGGAGCGCATTAAAAATGTATTCCGCGCCCGCATGCTGGCGGTGAATCCGGATCTGGACTTGCCTTTCTGAAAGTGACCGTTCTGAAATTGGACCTTCTGAACCGCTCTCAAACTCACCGGTTGATTCGATGCTGCTGAGTTTCAATAAACCCTTTGGGGTACTCAGCCAGTTCAGTGATACCGAAGGACGCAGTACTCTGGCGGACTACATATCCATTCCGGGCGTGTATGCAGCAGGCCGCCTGGATCGCGACAGTGAAGGCCTGTTGCTGTTAACCGATGACGGTGCCTTGCAGCACCAGCTGGCGCATCCGCAGCAGGGCGTCTCGAAAACCTATCTGGCACAGGTTGAGGGCCGTGTTTCTGAAACGCAGCTCAGGTCTTTACGTCACGGCGTGAAACTGAACGATGGCCCGGCGCAAGCGCTGGAAGTGGCCATCCTGGCCAGAAAACCCGGCTGGTTGTGGTCGCGCCAGCCACCCATCCGGGTACGCCGTAACATTCCCACCAGTTGGCTGGAAATCGTGCTGGACGAAGGCCGCAACCGGCAGGTACGACGCATGACGGCAGCGGTGGGCTTGCCCACCCTGCGGCTGATCCGAACCCGGGTGGGCGAGCACCCACTGGCCGACCTGAAGCCCGGTGAATACCGCACCCTTCAACCGTAACAACACCCGTCTTTAGCTTCCTACGGCGAATTTCGTATCCTCCTGACAGGGGATCTGCGCCAGGTGAAAGGCACAGCTGGTCTTGTTAGCGTTCAGCCAATCGACACGATAGGAGGCTGTTCATGACAGGCTCAACTGCTGTCAGGCTTGCTGATAATGCTGAGGATCTTCTGGATTGTTTCGGGTGTGTACTGCACCTCGCGTGGGGTGTCTGACAGCGGCGGCGGGGCGTTTGATGGTCTAAGCTGAAGTTCCTCCGTTTTTCCCCATGTAATCTTGCGCAAAGTCATTTTGAA
>CAZRTG010000168.1:0-7707 GCA_964602895.1 uncultured Wenzhouxiangellaceae bacterium | reverse complement strand
TCGATGATCGTTTTCATGTTTTCCTGCTCAGTATCTGCGCGATTGCTTACAATACCTCCATAATAGTTACATATAAAAATTTTTTCAATATGAAATTAAAAGACGTGAAATCTGAAGTTGACAACAGTCTTCGCCGCCACAGTCGGCTTCCATGTAACATCATCCCAGGCGGATACTGGTCACCAGGATTTCTCTCACCCCTGCGGATCACGGTATGTAGTTGACCTTTTTGGCCATCTGCTCGAGTTCGTCTAGTATCATTAAGCTTCAGGTTAAAGCTTAAGGCAAAAACTTCAGGTAAAACTTCAGGAGATTGTCATGTCACGCGTACCCGTCAACCCGTCAGAACTTTGCGACAGCATTTCTTACGGCTTTTCCCATGCCATCAAATCCACGGGTGGAACAACCATACACTGTGCCGGCCAGGTGGCCTGGGACAAAGACTACAACCTGATCGGCGAGGGCGACGTAGTTGCACAGGCCAGGCAGGCACTGAGCAACCTCAAACAGGTTCTGGCCGCTGCTGGCGGGTCGGTTGCAGATGTAGTGCGTTTGCGTACCTATGTGGTAAACCACACACCGGAGCTGATCGAACCCATTGGTGCGGCATTGGCTGAGTTTTATGGTGACGTGACACCTGCAGCCAACACCTGGATCGGTGTGCAGTGCCTGGCGCTACCCGAGTTTTTGATCGAGATTGAAGCGACGGCTGTTATCGACTGAGCTTTACGTTCTCAGACAAACCTCCAGCCAATTCGGCTGCAGCGGTGCGTGTAAGCTGATTTTCTATCCCGGCAAACCGGATGAGGCACACAAAGATGGTGGATTTTGATGTTGCCATAGTCGGTGGAGGCCTGATTGGCTGTGCAACCGCAAGTTATCTGGCCAGAGCGGGTGCCAGCGTCATCCTGTTGGAGCGCGGCCAGATTAATCAGGGTGCTTCAGGTCAGAATGCGGGCTCTTTACATTTTCAGTTGGAGCACCGGCTGATCCAGAATCTGGATCTACAGCAACGTGAACTGGAGTTCTATGTAGGTTTGGCCAAACTGGCCATAGAAGACTGGAAAAGCATCAAATTCGAACCGGGTAGTGATATCGAACTGGCCATGCAGGGTGGTCTGATGGTGGCAGAAACGGCCGAGCAATCGGCCTTGCTTGAGCGTAAATCCCGTATCGAGCAAAGCCAGGGTTTATCGGTCACCATGCTGGATGGAGAACAGGCTCGCCAGTTGGCGCCTTACCTGTCCGGGTCCGTAGTCTCCGCCTTGCATTGCCCGGATGAAGGGCATTGCAACCCGCGCTTACTTACACCCGCATTTGCTCGACACGCCACTGCTTCCGGGGCAAACATCACGACCCAGGCAGAAGTTTTGGCCATCGAACACCATGGAACAGCCTGGCAGGTGAGCTTTCAACAAACCGGTCTCGAAACTGATTCCGGAGTATCCACATTCAAAAAAATAAGTTGCAATAGGGTGCTCAATGCGGCCGGTGCCGATGCTGCCGCGGTTGCTGTCATGGCAAACTTACATTTGCCTTTGTTTGCGGTTGGTTTGACCATGAATGCCACTGAAAAAACCGCGGCCGTGGTATCTCACTTAATCCAGCATGTCGGTCGTAAACTGTCTCTCAAACAAACCGATGATGGCAATCTGCTGATCGGCGGTGGCTGGGCTGCGCAACTGCGACAAAAATTCGGACAATGGTCGGCTCACGAATCGCCTCAACTGCGCCTGGATTCGGTTATCGGTAATCTGTGCGCTGCTGCTGATGTAGTACCTCTGGTAAAGTCATTGCGTCTGATACGAACCTGGACCGGCACTACCTGCATCACGGCTGACCATCTGCCCGTTTTGGGTGAAGTAAGGCAAGCACCAGGTTTTTTTGTGGCAGCCGGCGGATCCGGTTTTACCTACGGGCCCACTTATGCCCGGTTGATGAGCGAACTGATGCTTTCAGGCCGGACGTCCTACTCATTGGAACCATTCAGCCCCGACCGATTTGGCGGCCTGAATGCATTCAGGGCCTGACGCTCATGCCTCGTGATATGTCTGCCCGTATTGTTTCTACTGGCATCCAGCGTGGTGAGCGCTTTGTTTTGATGGTTGACCGACAGGAGGTCAACGCCCATGCTGGAGAGACTCTTGCCACGGTGTTGCTCGCCCAGGGCATCACCATTTTCAACCGGACACCCAAAGGCCAGCCTCGCGGCCCGTATTGCAATATGGGTACCTGTTTCGAATGTCAGGTCCAAATGGCAGCTCAGGGTTCAAGCAGCTTCAGTTGGGTTCGTGCCTGCATGGTTACAGCCAAACCCGGCATGAGCATCATTACCGGCACGACCCTTACCGCTCGGCCTTGCGAAACAACCGCTACTGTTCCGGGTGATTCTGCAACTCAATCACAAGAAAAAGATCGGGATCATGAAAACTGATCTGCTGATTATCGGTGCAGGCCCCGCCGGGATGTCGGCTGCCGAAACAGCCCGCCTTATGGAAATTGATGTGATCGTTGTGGACGAACAGGCTGCGAAAGGTGGGCAATTTCTGCGACAACCACCCTCCAGTTTCAAACTGACAGACTGGTTGCCCGGTAAAACCTACCACAAAGCCAAAAAATTGCTGGCACGTAGTGAAGAACTCACTGACATAATGTGGCTGATGCGCGCCACGGTATCCGGTATCTTCCCGATCGATAATACCCAACCGGATGGACCCAGATTCCGCATCGTCATCGACTCAGAGGATGGCAGTCAGGAATGTCATGCACGATGTGTTTTGATCGCCGGAGGCTGTTACGACCTGCCCGTCATTTTTCCTGGCTGGACCACACCGGGCGTAATGGCCGCCGGTGGCATTCAGGCCTTTATCAAAAGCCAACAGTTGGTACCCGGGCAGCGCTTTGTTTTGGCGGGTAGCCACCCGCTGCAACTGGTAATCGCGGATCAGCTCATCCAGGCGGGCGGCAAAGTGGCCGCTGTTCTTTTTGCCCAAAGTCAATCGATGGCACTGAGTCTGATTCGTCAGCCTTTGACTCTATTGCGACAGGCCAATAAGTTCAGCCAGACAGCCGGTATTCTCAAACGATTGCGCAAGGCTGATGTGCCGATACATTTCAACAGGGCAGTGGTTCAAGCCAACGGTACCGGGCAATTGCACAGTGTGTCGACTGCTCGCGTGAACAAACAAGGCGTGATAGAGAAAGACACTCTTCAGGAGATCGAATGCGACCGCCTGGGCGTCTGTTTCAGCTTCCTCAGCTCGACCGAACTGGTTCGGCAAGTCAACGCGGATTGCACCTGGAATGCCCGCCGGGGCGGCTGGATTGCACAACACGATCGCTGGATGTGCAGCAGTATTCCAGGCATTTATGTCGCTGGAGAAACCACCGGTGTCGCAGGTTCTGATGCAGCCATGGAGGAAGGTAAGCTGGCCGCGCTGGGATGTGCACTGGACCTGGGCAAGCTGCAACCCGCTGTGGCAGAACAGCAGGCACGAGCCATTTGCCGTGAATTGCGCCACCTGAATGCATTCGCCGAACTGCTGAGCCGATTGTCCTGGCCCGGTGATACATTTTTTGATCAGCTGATGAGCAATACCAGCATTGTCTGCAAATGTGAAGAACTGAGCGTGGGAGACTTGCTCAAACTACTGCAAGATAACCCGGCGACCGGCTCGGCAAGCTCGGCGAAATTACTGTCACGTGCAGGTATGGGCTTGTGTCAGGGACGCTATTGTCACCATGCTGTGACACGGGTTCTGGCTCAAACGCATGGGCTGGAGGAGCAGGTTGTGGCTGGATTTACCTCACGATTTCCCACCAAACCCGTGTTGATCAACGACCTGGTTAAACTGCATGGCCGATCAGACCACTGAAGTTTCTGAAGCCCTCAAGCTGCAGGGAAAAAGGGCATGGTTGCCTCGATTTTCTGTAACAGAAGTATGGCGCTGACAGGCAATTGTCGGCCCAATCGGGTAATGACGCTGGCACTGGTATGCAGCATGGCAGGATGGTCAATAGACACCGCACTCAGGGTTCCCGCAGCAACCTCGGTATGTGCCGCAATTCCGGGTAATATCGTAATACCTGAACCGGTACGGGCAAATTCCTTGAGGATACGCAGCGAATTGCTCACCAAAGCGGGCTTCAGGAAAACCTGTTGTGTGGCCGCGGCGGAGCTAATCACCTGACAGATCCTGAATTGAGCTTCTGGCAAGGCAATACGCTCTTTGTCAATATCCTGAAAAGTTACACTGTCCAGCCTGCTCAACGGATGTTCGGGTGAAACGTAGATTTTCAGAGGTTGGTCAGACGAGGCGCGCACACGAATTTTTGCTTCCGGCTCAGGCTGAAAAGCCAAACCCATATGTGCCTCATCTTCCAGCACCAACCCCACCACATCCATTGTGCCAACTGAGCGGATATGAACACGGATATCCGGATAGTCCGACATAAAGCTTTGTAATACACCCAACAGCAAATCACCGATCATGGCCTCACCTACGGCCAGCGAAACTTCTCCGGCCTTGAGCCCTTTCAAGTCCCGGATCTGCGAAATAAAGGCTTCCTGCTGTGTGGTGAACTCGCGGTAGTAGCTCAGAGCCATCTTGCCCGCTTCGGTCAGTTTCAATGGACTGCGATTGCGTTCTATCAGAGGAACTCCCAGTTCATCTTCAAGCTGTGCGATTTGTCGACTGATTGAAGAGGGAGCTACGTTCAGGTTTTCGCTGGCGGCTCGCATGGTGCCACCGCGAATGGCTTCAGCGAGGTAACGCAATCGGTTGTCATGGAATCTGGTCATCAAGACTTTCCTGCCGTTTCAATTGTGAGCCTGACTGGTAATTCCGATGCGGGTGAAATCTCGAATCCGGAACATGTTGCGCTTATCGCAACAGATTCGAATATATCTTGTTATTGATAGATCATTCAAGTGCTCGTAGTGTTGGCCACATAACGATGCTAAATAATCGTTAATGCGGATATTTATGCGCCTTCTGGCAAATTCACACACTAAAAAAGGCAAAACACGCAGTGAATCGAGACTCCATTACGTGGCGCGGTTATATGCCGGCTATTACTACACCCTTCGACGAGCGCGGCCAGCTGGATCTTGCAGCACTGCGCAGACTGGTGGAATGGCTGGCAGAGCAAGGTATGCATGGCCTGATCGTTGCTGGCACCACAGGCGAATGGTTCAGTATGAATGCTGACGAGAAGATCCGTCTTTTTGGCACAGTTGGCGAAGTGCTTAAGGGTGAAATTCCGTTGATTGCCGGATGTAATGCTTTCACCGCTGCGGAAGTCATCAGCAATGCCGTAACAGCGGAAAAATATGGCTTTGACGGCATATTGGTAACACCGCCGCCCTATGTGCGCCCCTGTGAAAGGGAGGTGATCGCTTTTTACGAAGATATCGACAAGGGTACCCCTTTGCCCATTTGCATCTATAACTGGCCGCCGGGCACCAATATTGATATGAGCAAACAGACCCTGTCGCACCTGGCCGACCTCGACAACGTGGTCGCGATCAAAAACTCAACTGGCAACCTGGCACATTTTCTTGATGTGATGCGCGCCTTGAACGATAAGGTTCGAATTTTCGGCATCCCCATGAATAGCTCAGGTGCCGAATTGGTGCTAAACGATGAAGCCGACGGCACGATGGGTGCTGGTGGTGTGCTGGGCCAGACCCAGCCTGATTTTTACAACGCTTTGTGGGCGGGTGATCGTGCACAGGGTCTCGCCGCCGCCGCCGAAGATACCCGCATTATGAGTGACTGGTTCAACCCCGATTACACCGCAAAGTTCGGTTCTGCCCAGGCGATATTCAAAACAGCACTGAACCTGCAAGGACTGCCTGGCGGAATGCCGCGTCGGCCTATCCTGCCGTTGCAGGATTCAGATATAGCCATTGTGCGCAACACGCTCGAGGATTTGGGACGATTATGAGCTCTCAAGCAACGATCAGTGAATCTGCAGCGTCCGCACCGCGTACCAGGCAATTTAAATCCCTTGGTTTGAGTCTGGCCATAGCCATGGCTCTTGGTTTGAATCTGGTCAGTTGCAGCGACTCCGATTCAGCCACGCCAGGCTCTGGAACTGCCATAACAGTAACCCCTGAGGTTGTTGTTACCTCGGATAAACATTCCAACGGTGAGGTAATTTCTGCTACTGCACAATTGGATACAGTCATCCAGCAATACGCCAAAGCACAACGGGACGAAGATCAAAATACCGGGATCCAGGATGTTTCTGCAGCGGGTTTTCTTGCAGATATTGAGCGCAATCGACAACTGCTTGAGCAAGTAGAGGCCATCGATTCAAGTCAGCTGAATTTTGACGAAAGCATTGACCAGAGACTTCTGATTGGCTTGCTCGAGTCCGACACCTACAGCGCTGCTACACGGCGCATGTGGGAGAAAGATGCCTCCATTTATATTCCCGCTGGACAGGTAGGCCGCTTGCTGGAACCGGAATCGGCACAAAGTCTGGCGGAACGCGCAGACGCCATGATGATATTGCTGAATGCCGTTCCGCAGTATGTACAAAGTGGCCGGGATAATTTGATCAACCCACCAAAGCGTTTCACTGAGGCCGCCATTTTTAAAGCCCAGGGAACGATCAGGAGTCTCAAAAATGATGCCGCGCAATTGTCCGGAGCAGGTTCAGCAACGACGGATGAGTTCAATGCAGCTTTGGCAAATGCAGTCGTATCGCTGGAATCGTTTGAACATTATCTGACCCATGATGTATTACCCAATTCGAATGGTTCCTGGGCGATTGGCAAGGAACACTACGACTATATTCTGCAGCATCGTTGGTTGTTTGATCTTGACGCCGATGACATCTATGCGCGTGGCATACAGGCTTTTGAGGACACCGAAGCGCTGGCTCAGGAAGTCAGTGAACGCATTTTGCCGGGTAAACACTGGAGTGAGGTTTATGAGACGCTCAAGGATGAGCACCCACCGGCCGACGGCATCAAAGAGGCTTATCAAGCCTGGATCGATAAGGCGCAACAGTTTGTCATAGAAAACCAGATTGTCACATTGCCTGCCGGCGAGCATGTTGTCACCGTTGATACGCCACCCGCCATGCGACGTTCTTCACCCTTTGGGACGTTCCAGGGTGTAGACCGTTTTGGCACAGGCCTTGAGGGACGTTTGGTACTCACTCCCATTGAAGACTGGATGACGCCAGAACAACAGGCACAACGACTGCGTTCCCATCACGATGCATGGATTCCCATCATTGCGGTACATGAGGCTTACCCCGGCCATCACGTCGATGCGATCAAAACCCGCGAGAATCCGCGCATGTTGCGCAAAGTGGTCGGTGAACCCATTTTTTCCGAAGGCTGGGGCCTGTTCACTGAAGAAATGATGTTTGAGCAAGGCTTTTTGCAGGGTGATGACGTACGTCTCACCCAACTAAGAAACCGGCTTTGGCGTGCAGCTCGCGTGATTCTGGATGTGAGCCTGCATACCGGCCGCATGTCGTTTGAAGAAGCAGTGGAATTTCTCTCAGAGCGTGTACGTTTTGAGCCCTACGCAGCCGAGCTGGAAGTTGGCATGTATATCGAAAGGCCTACCTATGTGCTGGGTTATCTGATCGGTATGCAGGAAATCATGAAAATCCGCGAAGCATGGATAGCAAAAAATGGCGAGCCTAATCCGCCCAGCCAGTTTTATGACGCTTTACTGACAG
>CAZRTG010000167.1:0-7708 GCA_964602895.1 uncultured Wenzhouxiangellaceae bacterium | reverse complement strand
TCCAGCGAAGCAGCATATTCGCTACTGCGGTGGAAATCAGGCCAGGCCTGCATGTGCTGGCTGATGAGGTACGGAATCCAGGGGGTCAGTGCCACCGCAATTGCGGCAAACAGGATGGACCAAGCCAGCCTTTTCTGCTGTAACTGCCAGATGACCAGTGGTACCAGGGTAACGCCAAAAGCAATTGTGGTGGGGTGGGCATGAAAAGCCAGTGACACAGCCAGACACAGACCAATAAACCAACGGACTTCGCCTGTTTGCCAGCGAATCAGACAATAGAATCCGAACAGCATCGTGGTTTCAATCAGGTTGGTGTGGGAAAAAATCAGGTGGCTGATCGCAGTCCAGTTGGGTAAGGCCAGTAAACAGGCCCAAAGCAACCCCCACTGGCGGTTACCGAGCCGAACCCCGCAGGCGTAAGCCAGCACATATTTCAGCCCGGTGAGCAGGCCAACCCACAGGCTGAGTACTGCCCAACTCGGGGTGAAAAACAGGGGCAGGGCAAGCAGGTAATACCACAGTGGCCCACTGTGGAGCACATTGGCCAGGTAAGGCCCTTCCATCGGGTAGTTGCTGCCGGAGGCGATTTGCCAGGCGTTATACACATCCCGTGCCGTGTCCACCACGGAAGCAGAACTGAGCATGATCAGGCTGCCCAGAGCCAGCAACAAAGCCAGCAATACCCCGTGCTGCCAGGGAAACGTTAGTGTATCCGCGTTAATGCCCTTGGTGGTATTGAGCCGGATTTCAGGCATGGTTGCTCATTTGGCTACCGATGGGCCCGGGAGTGTATCGTCCGGCAGCCTGTCGGACTCAGCTTGCCGCCCGGATGTATTCACCCACATTTTTGCCCAACACATCCAATGGCACATTGCCGCCCAATACCAGGGTATCGTCAAAGGCTTTGAGATCGTACTTTGAGCCCAACTCGGCCTGTGCCTTCTGCCGCAATCGGTTGATCTCGGTGTGGCCTACCTTGTAACCACAGGCCTGCCCGGGCCAGGAGCAATAGCGATCCACCTCGCTGGAAACTTCCAGCGGGTTGGAGCCGTTCTGCTCTACGAAAAACTGCACACCCTGTTCACGGCTCCATCCTTTGGCGTGAAGACCGGTGTCCACCACCAGTCTGCAAGCGCGGAACGCCAGCGATTGCAGATAACCCAGCCGACCGACCTGGTCATCTTCGTAAGCGCCCAGTTCATCGGCCAATTGTTCGGCATATAAAGCCCAGCCTTCGGAATAGGCATTGAATGACAACATGGCACGAATCAGAGGTTGGTTGTGGCTGTACTCACCCTGCCAGATATGGCCGGGAATGGCTTCGTGGAAAGTGAGATCGGCCAGGCTGTATTTGCTGTGCAGGCTGGTGGTGTGAAGATTGATCCAGAAGCGGCCTGGAATGGTGCCGTCCAGCGAACCGGCGCCGCCATAGGCTCCGGGTGCGCCAGGTTCCTCTTCGGGTGGCAGGCGCTTTACTTCCATGTTCGGGTCCACCAGGGTGTTGAACGCGCGTGGCATTTGCGCCTTGATCCACTGCAGTTGTTCATCAATAAACGCCATGATCTCGGCGCGGCCTGCGTCACCCTCCGGGAATTGGTATTTGGGGTCGGTGGCCAGGGCCGTCATCCTCGCTCCCACGCTGCCCTTTGTATAGCCGATGTCCTTGAGTATGGCGTCCATGCGTGAGTGCAGGTCGTGCAGTTCGCTGTGGCCCAGCTGGTGAATCTCTTCAGGCGGCATCGTGGTCGTGGTCGATGCCTTGAGTGCCCAGCGGTAGAACGCTTCACCGTCCGGGCGTGCGGCAATGCCGGGGTCATTGGTCGCGACCAGCTTTTGTGCCTGCAATTCGGCCAATTGTCGCTCCAGCGCAGGTGCTACTTTTTGCCTGCTGATGGATTGGGCAGTTGCTGCCCAATCACCGGGAATCTGTTGGGTGCGGCGTTCGATGGATTCGACTACCGAGCCACCCTGATATGCGTTTTCAATCGACAGCGTCATCTGGCTGATGGCTTTGTCGATCAGGAATGCCGGTGGCACCAGGCCCATTTCACGTGCTGCCTGAATGCGTTCGAGTTCGCCGTCGAGTTGCTTTGCATAGGATTCCAGTCGGGACAAATAGGCTTCGGCATCTGCGGCATTGTGGATCAGGTGGTCGCTGTCAAGAAAGCGGGGAATGTCGAGATAGGCACCGACATTCTGGATGACGACATAAGGCGTGTTGCGCCAGCCACCCACGGTGATATCACCGTAGGGCAGGGCAAAGCCCTCAAGCGCAGTTGCATAGGCACTCTGAACCACGGCCACGCTGGTGCGCAGGGTATGCGACTGGCTGCCGGTATCCAGTGCTTTGATTTGCAGCAGGTCGTCACCGAGTTGCGCGGCGATGCGCTGCTGTCCGGCGGCAGAGCGGTCGCTGAGCTGTGAACGCAGTGCAGCCCGGTGGCCATTGTCAACCCCCAGCGAGGTGGCCGATTCCGGAAACAAAGCCAATAAATGGTCTGCAAGCCGGTTCAGTAAAGTCAGCGCCTGGCTGTCCGCGGCACTGATCTCCGCGGCACTGGCCCGGGCATCCGCTACGGCGTTGTCCGCTATGGCCAGCGCGCTGATGAACGGCGCTATCCACGGCAAGGTGGCAGTTGAGGTGAGTGCAGCGAGGATTTCTCTGCGGCTGAATGTTTTAGAGTTCACGATGTCACGCTTGAGTGGTTGGAATAGTGTGTCCAAGCTTACTGTGACAGGGCAGCCGGTACCAGCCTGCCTGTTGCCAGGGCTATGGACAGTGGGAATGTAAAAAGGCCCGCCGAAGCGGGCCTTTGGTCTGACAGGGCGCAATGATTAAATTGCGATATGGTCTCGTTCAAGAGCGAACATCCAGATTGTTGATCACCTTGACGACACCGGCCACCTGGCTAGCCGCCATGTAAGCAGCATCACGTTCGGCTTCCGAATCTACGTGTCCTCCCAGGCTGATCACTCCCTGGTCGGCCTCGATATCGATTTCCAGTGCATGTGCCACTGGATCGTCAGCCAGCGCGGCTTTCACACTGGAGATCAACAGCTTGTCGTCGATATATTCGCCAGTGGTCCGGTCCCGCGGTTGAATTTTCAGATTGTTTTTGACCGAAGTTACACCTTTGATGTTCAGGGCAATCTCTTCAGCGCGCTTGCGTTCCTCTTCGGAATCAACAAAACCATTCAACTGGACCATGCTTTTGTCCACTTCGACATCAATTTTGATGGCATCGGTGGTCGAGTCGACCGCCAGAGCGGTTTTGGTCTGAGCGGCGATGCTGGCATCATCGATGACTTCACCGGCAGACCGCTCTCCTGCCATAGCAGTATTAAGGGGCAGGGCAACGGCAGCCATTAATGCGGCAGTCAGGGCGGCACTCAAGACAGCGCTTTGGGTGTTGGTGAGTTTCTTTTTCATCACAATTCCTCCTGATTTCAGTTCAGCAAGAGTGAGTCACTCTCACCCCACACCATGCAATGACTGTGCCATGACTGATTTCAACAGCAGCAGAATGGCTGCCCATAGGTGGGATGGTTTCGTTACCAAGCCCTTTGCGGGGTGTGCGAGGTCTGAAAATCAGGTTCCAATAGAATATTTTTGGTGAAAATACGAAGGGTACCGAGCGAGGTAACGGGTAAAAGTTACACGGAATTTGTAAGAGTTTCTGGCTGCCGAAGCAGGCTTGCCCAAAGCAGGACAGCTTGGAGCAGAATACGCCTGCTCAGCAGAGTCGCTCTTTGGCGTAATCCGGTAAATCCTCTATCGGTGGCACCGGGGTAGGCACCCCATGATCATCCAGCGCGACGAACTTGAATTTGCCTTCGGTGACTTTTTCACGGTTGCCAATGCGGGAGCGCCGTACCCAGGCCTCTACATTGATGATCATTGAGGTGCGGCCAATACTTTCGACCCGGGTATATACGCCGAGAATGTCGCCCACTTTAACCGGGCGGATAAAGCTCATGCCATCCAGTGCAACGGTCACCGTCCGGGACTGTGCCCGTTGACCGGCACAGATGGCTGCCGCAATATCCATCTGTGCAAGCACCCAGCCACCGGCAATATCGCCGGCCGGATTGGTATCGCTGGGCATGGCCAGTACCCGGGTTGTCAGGTGTCCATTGGTTTCTTCATTCATTGTTATACCTTCGATAATTTTCCAGCTTCAGCCCGGTTAATTCTCTGGTTTACCCGTTCGTGAGTCAATTGCACGCAGCCACGTGTGGTTAGCGTCTTGACTCGCCCTGCTGTTACTATTCGCTGCTCTGTGTAGTGGTTTGAAATTTATGAACTCAATATCTTTTTCGCCAAGGCTTGTTTTAGTACTATCGGTCCTGTTGCTGGTCAGCTGTGATCGAGGGTCAGAGTCGGCTCAAGTCTCAACCGATCCGGCAGCAGTGCTTCCTCAGGCGGGTACTGAATCTTCACAAGCCACTGAAGACCAACGCCTGCTGGCATTCTTCGATGAGGTTTTTGAACGTAATGTGAGTCAGAGCCCGGAATTCCAGGCACAGCTTGGGCTGAAAACCGAGGATTACGGGCGTTGGGATGACCATTCCGACGCACATGCGATTGAGCTCAACGAACAGGTGGAAGCCGATCTGCAGCGCTTGCATTCCGAGTTCGACTTCGACGCATTGGGTGAATCAGCCAGCTTGAGCTATCGAATATTCGAGTACAACCAGGAACGCACTTTACGGGCCTTTCCATGGCGGCATCACGATTATGCGGTTTCGCAAATGAACAATGTCGCGTCCTATATACCCACGTTTTTGCAGAACCTGCACAAGGTCGATAGCGCAAAGGACGCCGAAGCGTACATTTCCCGCCTCAACGGTGTTGCAGCGGTGATGCAACAATACATTGAATTGTTGCAGCAGCGTGAAGCATTGGGCGTGATTCCACCCAAAATGGTCTATGAGCGGGCTTTGCCGGCCGTTCACAATATGTTGAAGGGTGCGCCGTTTGAGGAGGCCGCAGAGGATGGTGTGCTGTTGGCGGACTTCCGTGCCAAGCTGGATGCATTGAAAATCAACGAAGATGATAAAACCATCTTGCTGAATGATGCCGCCAATGCACTGAGTGGTCCATTCCGGGCGGGCTACCAGGCCCTGGGCCTGGAACTGGAACGACTGCAGGCACTGGCAAGCGATAACGATGGGGTATGGGCCTTGCCAGAGGGTGAGGCTTATTACGCCAATCGCGTGCGCTACTGGACTACCGTGGAGAAATCACCGGAAGAAATTCACCAGCTTGGCCTGGATGAGGTGGCGCGAATTCGTACCGAAATGGAACAGATCAGACAGGAAGTCGGGTTTACAGGTGATCTGGCAGCTTTTTTTGAATACGTGCGCACCAACCCGGAAAACTACTATCCCAACACCGATGCGGGGCGAGCCGAATACCTGGCTGAAGCCACCCGGCTGATCGAAGGCATTTACCTCATTGCCGATGACTACTTCAATGTGTTGCCCAAAGCGCCGTTGGAAGTGCGTCGTGTTGAACCCTGGCGTGAGCAGGGCTCTTCTACTGCTTTTTACAACCGGCCGGCTCCGGATGGCTCGCGCCCCGGTATTTATTACGTCAATCTGGCGAATATGAACGCGGTACAAAAGCACATCATGAATTCACTGGCGTATCACGAGGGTGCTCCCGGGCATCACTTCCAACTGGCCATTCAACAGGAACTCGAAGGTGTGCCTGAATTCCGCAAGTACGACGGTTACAGTGCTTATTGGGAAGGCTGGGCTTTGTACGCGGAACGACTGGCGTTCGAAGCAGGATTGTATGAAGGACTGCCCATGCGCAATTTCGGCAGATTGTCAGAAGAAATGAAACGTGCCGTGCGTCTGGTGGTAGACACGGGCATGCATGTCAAACGCTGGACCCGCGAGCAGTGCATCGCTTACATGACGGCCAATACCCCTATGGCACCCGCCGATATAGAGCGACAAATCGAACGCTATTTTGTCTACCCGGGACAGGCTTTGACCTACAAGGTGGGCATGCAGGCCATTCTGGAATTACGGGAAAACGCCCGTGCTGCTTTGGGAGATCGGTTTGATATTCGTGAATTTCACGATACGGTACTGAAAAACGGTGCCATGCCGATGGAAATTCTCGGCGATGTGGTTGATGTTTACGTCACCGGACACCATGTCCAATAACGAGATTCATGGCACATCAGGCCTTTTCGATTTATGCGTTAGTGCTACTGTAGTAATGTGCGGAAGCCGGGCGCCACGAACTCAACCGGAACGATTACAAGGAGAAACTCATGACTATCAAATTACCGGAACTTCCCTATTCGAAAGATGCACTGGCACCCTATGTCAGTGCCAATACACTGAATTATCACTACGGCAAGCATCATCAGGCTTACGTCAATAATCTCAATAATCTCATCAAAGACACCGGCTATGAAGAGCTGTCACTGGAATCCATCATTACGCGTTCGCATGGAACCACTCATACCGGTATTTTCAACAATGCCGCACAGGTTTGGAATCACTCATTTCTGTGGCAAAGCATGTCACCCAAAGGTGGCGGTAGCCCGGATGGTCGCTTGAAAGAGATGCTGGATAAAGCTTTTGGAGATCAGGCGAGCTTCGAGGCGGAATTCAAGAAGGCGGCTTTGGGTCAGTTTGGCAGTGGCTGGGCCTGGCTGGTATCGGACAAGGGCGATCTCAAAATCGTAACCACGGGTAACGCAGACACACCCATGGTCTTGAATCTGAAACCATTGCTCACACTGGATGTCTGGGAACATGCCTATTACCTGGATTATCAGAATGATCGAGGGAAATACGTAGATGATTTCCTGAAACACCTGATCAATTGGAAGTTTGCAGCAGCCAACCTTTAGTTGCTGCGCGACATAAACTCACGCTTTGCATACTGTCAAGCAAAAACCCCGCCCTGGTTGGTTATCGGCGGGGTTTCCAATTTTTGTGTCAACTTGGTAGCCCGACTGGACACGATGACGGGTGCATGGACAAAAAGAATTTTGTCCTATGTCAGTCTCAATCTGCTTGCCAGCGCTCATTGACTCTGGCACTTTAAGCGGCGCACTGTTTTTTACCGCATCATCACCATCCATATTTCAGGGAGAGTTTTTAATGTCACGTTTTAGGAAATATATGATTACCGCTACTGTTGTTTGCTTTGTGCCTGTTGCTTCGGCCGTAGATGATCCCGCTGAAGAGCGCCATGAACGCATGAAACAAGTGGGCGACGCGATAGCACCGCTGGGTGGGATGCTCAAAGGCGAACTGGATTTCGATGCAGCTGCCGTAATGGCCAATCTGATGACCATGCAGGAAGCCACGGCCGGTATTGATCAGTTGTTCCCCGAAGGCAGCTATGTGGAAGGTGAGAAGCGTGCTACCCAGGCGGTCTGGAGCAATCGTGCCGACTTTGACCAGAAGCTGGCTGATTTCAACGTGGCTCTGGATGCGGCTATCGAAGCTGAGCCACAAAGTCTTGCCGAGTTGGGGGCTGTAGTCTCAAAGCTGGGCGATACCTGTAAAGCTTGCCATGAAGATTACCGTTCCCCAGGCGATTAATCGCTGGTATTGAGGCGGGTTGGCTAAGGGAGTAGCTCGGGTATGTTTCGTTTATTATGCTTGGGGCTTGTTGTTCTGGGTCTAGCTTTTTGGTGGCTGACCCAACCGCAAACAGCAGACACCCGGGCAC
>CAZRTG010000166.1:0-7867 GCA_964602895.1 uncultured Wenzhouxiangellaceae bacterium | reverse complement strand
AGCATGGCTCGCTCCCACAGCATGGCTCGCTCCTACAGCATGGGTTGCTCCTACATGAATATTTATTCAGGTGACAATATTTGTCATGAGCCTGACACACACCGACATTTAGCCCGCTTTAGCGGCTACTCTCTTATTCTTTCGAATAAAGACAACTCATTGATTATTAAGCTATTTATTTATTAATCTGTGTTTGGCCCGATTATTGCTTTAATAATATCGAACTAACTGACTGGTAGCAGTTAGTGGGAACGAGACGGATCCTCGCCCCTCTTTGCCCAAACGAGGCTCCGTCTCTTCCCGACTTGGAAAGGAACTGCCAGGTGGAAGAAAACAACGATCTTGGTCAAGGACGACGGTTGCGCAGAGCAGGCGTATTTAAACCGGTCATTCTTGAGCTGAAAAGGATTCGCCACCTGCAAACTGACTAAAAGATCAGTTGTACTGTCTCTGGCAGAGATAGAGAAAGTACAGGTTTATTAGCTTGTTCATGTTGCTACAGAATGCATGGGGGACAGGCAAGAAAGGAAAAGGTCGAGGGGGAACTTGGCCCGATCCAAAAATAGATGGACTCTGTGTCTCAAATGATTCAGAACATCACTATGCTGACTGACCCGGCCACTGGCCGGGTTTTTTTTTCTGCTTCAAGCATTATCCTCAAGAAAAGGCAAATTCACGCGTTAACAATTGGCTGCGTCAGTTTGCGCGATGCTGAGCTCGTCTCTGACCCGCATTTGAAGCATTCACTCCTGATCGCTTGTTAATAAATCGGGTATTCGCGCCGGGAAAGAAGAGACTTCCCACACGTCCGATGCGGTTGCTGCCAATTCCTTCATATTGCCCCAGGTACGTTCACCGGGCGCTGCTTTGTGACCCAGAACTGCCGCCCTGGAAAAGGCGATCATGCGCTCTGCCACCCTTTGGTGCTCCGGTTCGGGCCAGGTTTCAAAGGCATGCGGTGCGCGAACTACTACCAGCTCTTTCAAGCCAGTCACCCGGTCATAGGCGTCGATTGAACCTTCCAGGCTTTCGGCATAGTCCCAAAGGCCACGTCCGATAAACAGACCCGGCCAGGTGTGGACACCCTCCAATATGGCGGAACTGGGGAAAAAGACGATGTGATATTTCAGCGCACTGCCGGCGATGAACAGGCCTCGATCCGTGTCATCCTGACCGGTTGGAGCCGTAACATAACCCACGCCACTGGTGAATCCAGCCAGCATCATTGCGCCACGAATGTTGCTCAAACCCACGGCCGGACCACAGGGCATATCGGGCAAGTCGTAATCACAGCTGCGATGGAAGTTACGTGTCATCGCCCAGCCGGTAGACATGGTTCCCCGTGAGCTGCCCCCCAGGACAATCGGCAAGGTATCTGCCGAAGCTCCCGCCATCAGCGCATTAACGGCGTTCTTGCCGTCCAACTCAACAGCTTGTGGAGAAAGAGCCCTGACTCCAGACCCGTTTTTCAGGCTGGCGATGACGGTGAGAATGTCCCGGCCTTGTTGCAAGGTATTGGTATCACTGTAACCACCCGATACACCCACGCCGCGACGATCGTAATTCAACACGTCAAAACCCGCGCTGTTGAGTTCATACAGAAACCTGCGCCAGTTGCGTTGGCCTGAAGCACCGGTGGAACCGGCCGGGTAGGTGTTGAGCACACTGAATCCTGTTTGCGGATCCAGCTGGTACAAACGATCAGAGGGATGTTCTACGGCCACAACCCTGCCGCCTCCGCCATTACTCATCACAATCAGTGCACGCACCTTGCCGCCCTGACCATCGTCGATCCCCTCTCCTTGCAAATACCAGCCACGTAATTTCACATTTTCAGTACGATTCTGTTTGATGCGCTCGTAAGGCTCCGGTCCAACCGTAAACTCCACGGTGTACGTTCGGTCCTCGGCATCCGCGATAACCTCCTCATATGGCCGCTGCGCGAAAAAGGCGGGGCGCCTGATGTCACCGAGGTCCAGATTCGGGTTTTCCGCGTCTACCTTGCCAAGCAACCAAATCAAATGCGGGTCTGTCATGGCATATTCGCGATGCGGTGGCTGACGCCGGTCCACATGCACATTCAGTCGCTCATGACACTCGGCATCCTGCGTGCAGGCTTGCCAACGCTGCAGCAATTTCTCCATGGTGAATTCTTCAACATAGAAATCCTTCCCGGCATAGTCACCAGGAGGTTTCGCCGCAGTAGCCGCAAAGGGCACGCAGGTTTCCGGACCAAAGGAGGTGGGCAGAATGTAGCCCGGTAAAAACGCATTCCGGTCATAACCAACCCAGGCCATGCATTCTGCCGGAGGGATACGTTGTGTATCCGGGGATTTCGCTTGCAAAGGCCCTGCACTCCATGCCAGGGCCAGAAAAATTACCGCTATTGATAGCGTATTGAAATACCGATTTTTCACAATGTACTCCGTAAAACAAAAACCAAACACAGGCGTCAGTACTCCGACAATAATGCAGCAGTACTGTTCGAACACGAACTGAAAGCCGCAAAGTGACCCACGCTGACCTCAATCAATGATGCCGATGCATTGAAATCACCCGCATAACGCAGATCGTGGCTAAAGCCCCTGGGTGGAGGCGGTGCAGAAAAATTCTTTTGGCTCAGGCTGAAACCCGTTTGCGTATTGCCGCTCAATTCAGGAACGGCATTGAGCAACGAACAGGTGTAGGGATGTGCGGGTCGGTCAAAAATATCATCGCGGCTGCCGATTTCCACCAACTGCCCACGGTACATCACCATGATTCGATCGGCTATCTGTTCCACCACACCCAAATCATGGGTAATGAAAAGATAGCTGAAACGGAATTGATTCTGTAAATCCTTGAACAGCTTGAGCACCTGTGCCTGTACGGTGAGATCCAGGGCTGAAACAGCCTCGTCTGCCACAATCAGGCGCGGCTGCGTCACGATGGCCCGCGCAATGCCGATGCGCTGACGCTGCCCCCCTGACAACTCGTGCGGGAACCGCCCGGACCAGTTTGCATCAATGTCCACTGCAGTCAGCACTTCATTGACGCGTTTGCGCTTTTCATCACGGCTCAAACCGGGTATCAGCCCCAGGCCTTCGCCGACGATCTGGCCAATGCGCTTGCGGGGGTCCAGTGAAGAGTAGGGATCCTGAAAGACGATTTGCAGCTCACGACGCAAAGCACGCATCTCCTGCGCGGAGAGTTCATCCATATCCCGGCCGTCAACACATATTTTTCCAGCTGATTTATCGACCAGCTTCAGCACGGCCCGGCCCAAAGTCGTCTTGCCGGAACCCGACTCCCCTACAACCGCCAGTGTTTCGCAGGCGTGAATGTCAAAACTGACCCCGTCCACTGCATGAACCCGGCTGCCGGGACGCCAGGGCAGCAGCGAAGGTTTTGAAAAAGTGACTCTCAGACCGTTCACTTCAACCAGTGGGGTGCCGCTTTGCGGTTTGGGAGTTGCCTCTCCGGCCGCAACCACCAGACGGCGCGGCAGGGCTTCCAGCAACTGCTGGGTATAGGCCCGTTCCGGCCTGGCCAGCATTTTTTTGACTGAACCTTGTTCGACCACCACTCCCCGCTTCAATACCGTCATGCTCCGGGCGTACTTGGCCACCAGACCCAGGTCGTGCGTTATGAGCAATACCGTGGTACCCAGATCACGGACGATTTCCAGCATGATTTCCAGCACTTCCTGTTGAATCAGTACATCCAAAGCGGTGGTTGGCTCGTCGGCCAGAAGCAATGACGGTCTGGACATCAGGACCGAAGCCAGCATGATGCGCTGTCGCATGCCGCCGGAAAATTCATGTGGAAACTGTTTCAGGCACTGGCGCGGATTCGGCATCCGGATACGCTCCAGCATTTCAACACTGAGGTTCCGGATCTCTGCATCCGACAGATCGGTATGCAGTTGCATGGACTCTGCCATTTGGCGGCCGATTTTCAACGCCGGGTTAAGTGACATCATCGGTTCCTGAAAGACCATACCGATTTCACTGCCCCGTAATTTGCGCAATGTTGCCAGCGACGCATTCTGCAGTGGTTGGCCTTTGAACTCGATCGTGCCATGGGAAACCACAGCACCCGGTGGCAGCAGCCCCAGAATGGATCGGGCCACCATGGTTTTACCGGAGCCGGATTCGCCCACCAGGCCATGAATTTCGCCCTGCCCAAGCTGTAATGAGGCTTGATCCACAACGGTTACACCGCCGCTGCGGTTCTCGAATCTGATGCTGAGATCCCGAATGCTCAATACGGCGGCCGATTCCCGAGTCATTGGTTTTTCCACAGCGCTCACAGGGCATTCATCCGGGGATCAAAATGATCACGAAGTGCATCACCCAACAGATTCACCCCCAACAAAGTCGCGGAGATGGCCAGGCCGGGAAAGGTGCTTAGCCAGGGTGCGGACTCCATGAACAGCGTTGCATCAGCCAGCAAACCACCCCAGGTTGGCGCAGGCGGCGGCACACCCAGGCCCAGAAAGCTCAAGGCACTCTCCGACAACAGGGCCCCGCCGAAAATGCTGGTGCCAATCACCGTCAGCGCGGAAATGCAACCTGGAATCACGTGTGATAGCAAGGTATGAATCTCCGAGTTGCCAAGGGCCCGTGAAGCTTCCACGTACTCTTTTTCCCGTACCGACAGAACGACACCGCGAACGATGCGCACCACGTTCGGCGTATAGGCAAAGCCCAGCGCGATAACCACGCCAAAGCGCATGGGGCCCAGAACGGCCATGATGCCCAGGGCCAGAAGAATGCCGGGAAAGGCCATCAGGGCATCAACAATGGCCATGGATATCCGATCAAACCAGCCACCCAGATACCCGCTCAGGGCGCCAATGACTATACCGAGACCCAATGCCAGCAGGGTGGTACATGCACTGACCAACAGACTGGTGCTGGCAGCCGCCATCAGGCGACTGAAATTGTCGCGGCCAAAAGGATCGGTACCCAGCCAGTGCAAACCGGATGGCCCAACCAGCCGGTCCGGAAAGCTCAGTGCCAAAGGATCAAACGGTGTGAACCAGGTCCCGACCAGGGCCAACAGGACGATGGGCAACAAAATGGTGAAGCCTATGGCACCGTTGGGTCGTTTCAACAATTGAGCCAAATGATTTATCCGGTTCATTACAAACGTACCCGCGGGTCAAAAATCGGGTAAAGCAGATCAACCACGAGGTTGGTCACAATATAGATGGCGGCCACCAACAACAGCACACCCTGCACAACCGGGTAATCGCGTGCATAAATGCCATCGACCAGCAAACGCCCCAGACCCGGAAGCGTAAATACGGTTTCAATCACGACAGCACCACCCAGCAAGCTGCCCAGCATCAGGCCCAGAACGGTAAGGACCGGTGCAAATGCATTGGGCATGGCATGGCGCCACAACACCGTGCGCTCTGACAGACCTTTGGCACGTGCGTGGGTGATGTATTCCAGTCGCAATACTTCGATGGTGCTGGAGCGCATCATTCGGGCCAGCGATGCCATTTCGCCCAACAGAAGTGCGAATACGGGAAGTATCAGATAGCGAATTCCTTCAGCAAAATTTTCGGATATCGGCACATAGCCAATGGTGGGCAGCCAGTTCAGCTCCACACCAAACAGCAGAATCAGCAGAATACCGATCCAGAAACTGGGCACCGACACGGCCAGAATCACAAAAAACATGGTCACTACATCTGCTTTACTGTTTTGCTTCCAGGCCGCCAGCATTCCTACCGGTATCGCAATCAGCATGGCCAGGACAATAGAGCAGAAAACGATTTGCCCGGTAACCTGGAAACGCTTGAACATCGCGCTCACCACGTTTTCTCCGGTCATGATGGAGGCACCGAGTTCACCCTGCAGTACATTCGAAAACCAGAGACCAAATTGTGTGAGCAGGGGTTCATTCAGGCCCAGCTGCTGACGCATGGCTTCCAGGGCTGCCGGATCGCCCAGGTCACCAACCATGACAACGGCCGGATCGCCCGGCACCAATCGCATCAGCGTGAACACCGTAATCGCCACGATCAACATCGTGGGTATGGTCATCAACAACCTTCGGGTGATGTACTTCAACATGCCAGGTAAAACACAGTTGTTTTAATACAAATCATATCAGTCATGCTGTGACCAGTTGGTTTTCCGGACGCCCCACATACGTGGCAGATTCAACGGCCAGGGCGTAAAGCCCTGCACTTCCCGACCCACGGCAGTCGCACTGTGGGCATTGTAAAGTCCGATAATCGGTACATCTTCCCGCATCAGATCGTGCAGCGCTTCATAAGCCTCAATTTGCTCTGACTCATCAAAACTGTTGATGGCCCGATCCAACAATTCAACGGCCCGCGGATTCTCCCACTGGCAAACCGGACAACTGTCCTTGGGTCCGATGAGTTTGTAATAACGCAAGGCCGGGTTTGCCAGTGGTGAATAGCTGAAAGAGGAAAGCTGGAATTTTCCGGAATAGTAATTTGCCAATTGGCTTGCCCAGTCCATCACTTCAATTTGCGCATTGATCCCGGCTGCCTGAAGCATGGCCTGAATCACGATGGCGTTGGCGTACATTTCCTGGTACTTGCGATTGGTCTGTATTCGAATGGGCTGGCCACGGTAACCGGCTTGCTGCAGCAATTCAGCGGCCATTTCCTTATCCGCCGGATACCAAAGATCGTGTTCAGCGGTATGTGCCGCCAGACCAACCGGAACCGCAGATGAGTTCACGCTGGAATATCCGAAGGCATTGAAATCAGCCAATAACGGTCGATCAATTGCCATGGCGATGGCCTGACGAATTCGTACATCCTTGAGCAAAGGGTCACGGGTTTGTAACAGGAGCACCGTCCAACTCAGAGTGGGTGACTGAAGCAGCCGGATACCTCCCGCTGTTTCGAAATCCTTGATGCCGCTCAGAGGAACATCGTGAAAAATATCAATCTGATCACTCAGCAATGCCGCTTTTGTGCCTGCAGCATCCGGCGAAATCAGAAAGCGCAGGTGTTCCGCCAGGGGTTCTTTCCCACCCACCAGGCCATCAACAACGCCACCCAGCGGTCGATAGTCTTCAAACCGTTGCAACTCAATATATTCGCCACGTCGCCAATCCTTCAATTGATAGGGGCCCGTGCCCACAGGCTTCAGCCAGTTACCGCTACCGTCGACAGATTCCGGATGCAAAATGGCCGAAATGCACTGAACATTGGCCATGCGATCTATAAACAATGAGCTGGGCTCCAGCAGCCTGAAGACGACGGTTCCCGGATCCGGGGTTTCAATGGCAGAAACGATACTGGCTTTGCCTGATGCATCATCTTCACCGTCGGTAAACCAGTGGGTACATTTCCATTGGGTTGCCGGGTCCAGATACCTGTCCCAACTCCACTTGACTTCCGCAGAGGTTACCGGGGCTCCATTGTGGAACTTCAGGCCCTGGCGAATTTTGAAAACCCAGGTTTTGCCCTCGTCCTCGGGGGTGAATGAAGCTGCGACTACTGGCTTGAAGGTCAGGTCTTCAGCATAAGCAACCAAAGATTCAACCATATGATGCATAACGGTATCGGTGTTCGCATCGCGATTTACACCGGGCTGCGTGCCGCGAATGTCGGTATTGAGACCCATGATCAAAGTCCCCCTGGAACGGGACTGAGCAGACAGGCTTGCTTGATCTGACTCAATTGCGTTGGCCATACTACCGCTCACAGCACAGGTCAGAATCAAAGCACTTAGCCCAAGCCAACGCAACGGTCTGAATCTCATCGCATTTCTACCCGGGAGCAGAGGATCATTTTTCAGCTGTGCCCACATCTGCAGTATCAAATGGCATCCGTGCGATGGTGATTGTATTATTCTCAGGTATAGCACAATAAGTCAAGGTTTGAGGC
>CAZRTG010000165.1:870-7916 GCA_964602895.1 uncultured Wenzhouxiangellaceae bacterium | reverse complement strand
CCAATTCGATCAAAAGATCTGACCGGGAATTGATGAGGAGCTGCCCATGCCCGGTCTGGCTGGTGAATGATGCAGACCAATCAAACAATGACTGCGTTCTGGCAGCGCTGGACATGCCGGTCGATGGTGGCGTAAGCATCGAGATGAACGAGCATATCCTGGAAGCAGCCAGGTCGATCGCACTTGCCGAATTCCGACGTTTGCACATAGTGCATGCGTGGCATTTGGCTGAAGAAGGCCA
Organism: uncultured Wenzhouxiangellaceae bacterium; assembly: GCA_964602895.1. Classification (GTDB taxonomy): domain Bacteria; phylum Pseudomonadota; class Gammaproteobacteria; order Xanthomonadales; family SZUA-36; genus JAWXBM01. The sequence goes on along the minus strand of CAZRTG010000165.1, from coordinate 7,675 downwards.
TATGAGGGCAAGGGGCGGTGCAGCAACTGAATTGGAACTTGACCGAATGATTTTGCACGAAGCGGCCAAACGTATGCGCTGGCTACGGGATACGGTGAAAACATCACGATCGGATTCTCAGCGAATCGCCAATGATTACCTTGCGCCAGAACTGCATGTTATCAAAGGCAGCCCCAGAATGGTTGTACCGGACCTCGCGGAAGAGCTTGGGGCAGGCCTGATCGTCATGGGGTCTGCAGCCCGTACCGGCGTGTCGGGTATCTGGCTGGGCAATACTTCCGAGAAAGTCCTGTCCCGTTCGGACAGCTCATTATTGATAGTCAAACAACCCCAAGAGCCTTCAGAGCTTCCGGCAATGAAAGATGCCAGACAGCAGCTCCACAACAGGTCAGGAGGTATGGAAGAAGCATTCAGTCCATAGAAAAAACTCTGTAGCGGTGCCTTTTATTACCCTGTAAACTACGTTTCCCGGGAATTTACCCTGGAGATAAAAATGAAAAAGGGCACCCATCAGCCGTTAGTGACGTGGAAAAGCAGCCTGTCGGTACTTGTTTGCACCATCGCCCTGATGTCCCAGACAGCTCAGGCGGATGATTCCCAGGCCGCTCTTGCCAAAGCCTCATTGAACCCGGTGGCGGCCCTGATCAGTTTGCCCATGAAGCTGGACTGGGATACCGGAATCGGTGCTACCGATGCCGACCGTCAGGTGTGGGTGGTTCAGCCGGTAATTCCCATCACCTTGAATGACAGGTGGAATATTATTTCGCGCACCGTTACGCCGGTGTGGATCGACCTGGAGCCAACAACGGTGGGAGGCAGCTCCACTACCGGTATGGGCGATATCCTGCAGAGTTTCTTTTTCTCGCCCAAGAAGCCAACTGCCAATGGCTGGATTTGGGGCGTGGGGCCCGCAATCAATGTTCCAACTTCCAGCGAGCCGGGTCTTGGCACGGATACCTGGAACCTGGGTCCGACCTTTGTAGCACTGAAACAGGAAAATGGCTGGACTTACGGCATGCTGGCCAACCAGTTGTGGTCAATGGAGAAAAACGATCAGGGTAAAAATTCAAGTGCCATGTTCCTGCAGCCCTTCCTGTCGTTTACCACCAAAAAATTTACTACCTACACGATCAATTCAGAATCCACTTATGATTGGAAAAGCGAGCAGTGGACTGTACCCATCAATCTGGCTGTCACACAGATGCTGAAACTGGGCAAACAACCGCTCACTATCCAACTGGGTTACCGGCACTATCTGGAGACACCACAAGGCGGACCAGACTGGGGTCTGCGTTTACAGGTTACTTTGTTGTTTCCGAAATAGAACGCAACGTCAGCCAAGCATTTTACGGGCGCGCTCAATCGAATCCACCAGGATATCGATTTCGGCCCGGGTGTTGTAAACACCCAGGGACGCTCTTGTAGTGGCTGGCAAACCGAAGAACTGCATCAGCGGCATGGTGCAATGATGCCCGGTACGCACCGCCACACCGTAATGATCGATGATGGTACCCAGGTCGTGCGGGTGCACGCCTTTCAGTGTGAAGCTGAGCACGCTGGCTTTATGTGCGGCGGTACCGACGATGCGCAAACCATCCACCGCTGACAGTTTCTCTGTGCCATAACGCAACACGTCCTGCTCGTGGGCGAAGATATTGTCCATGCCCAGACTTTGCAAATAGCGTACGGCAGCGCCCAGACCGGCGGCACCGGCAATATTGGGCGTGCCCGCTTCAAACTTGGCCGGCAATTCGTTGTACTCGGTTTTTTCAAACGTGACCGTGCGGATCATCTCGCCACCACCCTGCCAGGGCGGCATGGCTTCCAGCAGTGCTTCTCTGGCCCACAGCGCACCAATGCCGGTGGGGCCATACATTTTGTGCCCGGACAGGCAAAAGAAATCACAACCCAGGTCCTGCACATCGATCACCGAGTGCGGCATCGCTTGCGCACCATCGACCAGCACCGGAATGCCAAAAGCCTTGGCCATGGAGCAAACCTGCTTTATCGGATTGACTGTGCCCAGAGCATTCGAAGTATGGACCAATGCCAGCAATTTCACCCGCTCATTCAACAGGCTTTGCAATTCATCCAGCAACAATTCACCCTGCTGATTGATAGGTGCCACAACCAGTTCGGCCCCCGTTTGCTCACACAACATTTGCCAGGGCACAATATTGGAATGATGCTCCATGGTACTGATCAGGATCTGGTCACCGGCACCCAGGGTGGGCCGCAGATAGCTTTGCGCAACCAGATTGATCGCCTCGGTGGTACCACGGGTAAAAATGATTTCCCGATCGCTGACCGCGTTGATATGACCTTGCAGGGCTGTTCTGCCATCTTCATAAATCTCGGTAGCTTCCTGGCTGAGCAGGTGCACGCCACGATGCACATTGGCGTTGTGCTTGCGGTAGAACCGATCAATGGCTTCGATCACGGTCAACGGACGTTGTGATGATGCGGCAGTATCCAGGTAAACCAGTGGTTTGTCATGAACCTCGCGTGACAGTATCGGAAAATCCGCTCTGACTTTTTCCATGTCCAGTGCGGTCACGGGTGCGGCATGCCGGTGCTCTGCAAGCGAACTGCTCATGATTGTGCCTCGCTGTGTTCCGAAATACCCGGCATAGCCGCATCCAGCAGAGCTTCAATCTGTTCTACCAATTTAAGATCCGACAGGCGGTTGTCGATGACGCGGCAAAAGGCACTGATCAGCATTCTGCGCGCATCTGCTTCGGCTATTCCACGAGTCTGTATATAAAATAAAGCCTGCTCATCCAGTTGCCCAACCGTCGCACCGTGACTGGCTTCAACTTCGTCAGCATAGATTTCCAGCTCCGGTTTGGTATTCATTTCAGCCAGATCCGACAACAGCAGATTGGCATTGGACTGGCGAACACTGGAACCATCAGCACCCGGCCGGATCAATGCCTTGCCATTGAAGACGCCTTTGCTGCGACCGTCCAGCACACCACGGAAATTCTGTTCGCTGCTGCAGTCGGTAGCCTGATGATCGGCAATGATGTGGTAATCAATACAGGACTCGCCATTACCAATAAATGCCGCTGCCACATCCGTATGGGCGCCCGTGCCATTCAGCTGACAGTTCAAATCATTACGCACCAGACCACCACCCATCTCAAAACCGGTATAGCGATACTGGCTTTTGCTGGCCTGATCCACACTGACAAACTGCAACAAATGGTTTTGCGCAGCAGCGCTCTGTACCCGTATATGATCAAGCCGGGCCGATTCTGCCAACTGCACCTGACTGAGCAGGTTGAATACCGGCTGTGCTTCCTGATCCAGCACTCTGCTGGCAGGATAGGTTTCGAGCAATTGCAATTGAGCGTCTTTCTCCAACAATACAATCAAACGAAAATTATCCAGGCGGTTGGCGACAGTCTGCAACCACTCCAGGTGAACGCGTCCGGCATCCTTTCCTTCTGCAACGTGTATGATCAAAGCAGCATCAAGACAGGCCGTATTCAGCGCTTCAAAGACACGGCTGGGTCCCTGGCAATTTACGGTGCTGATCAAGTGATTCAAACGCTCGGACAGGACAGAATCCTCAGCCGCCTGCTGCAGTGTCAGCAGTCGCAAACCAGCAGGCAATGAATGCAGCAACTCATCCGGCAACTCCAGTTCAGAGCCAACTGAAATGGGCAGAGAGACCCCGCCAACATCCGTCAGCAACGTCGTATCAGCTTGCGCGACAACAGCAGATCCGGTGCCCAGTTCAGGCTGTGCGTTTTCCAGTGTCTGCAAGGAGAAATACTTCCAGCGCTCGTCTTTGCGGCCTGGCAAACGACCCGATGCTGCCAATTCTTCTGCAGCGTTCTGTCGCGCCTGGTCCAGCCAGGCCATGCCACTGACCGATTGCTGCGCGGATAACTGCCGCAACCAAAGTGCCGGTAAGGTTTGCAAGACGGCATGATTTTGCACACCGACCTGCTGTATGTTGGCGAGGGACATCTTACTCAGGCTCCGGCAGTTGCTTGTTTGGGCTCGGGCAAAGGTGCGATTCCACCCTGCTCCAGCCAGGTGTAACCTTGCTCTTCCAGCTTGATGGCCAGATCCGCACCGCCGCTGGCACCGATTTTCCCATCGGCCAGAACATGTACAAAATCAGGCACGATATGGTCCAGCAAACGCTGGTAGTGGGTGATCACGACGATAGCCTTGTCTTCACTGCGCAAGCGATTGACGCCATCAGCCACCAGGCGCAGCGCATCGATATCCAGCCCGGAGTCGGTTTCATCCAGCACGGCGAGCGAGGGCTCGAGCACAGCCATCTGGAAAATCTCGTTACGCTTTTTCTCACCGCCCGAGAAGCCTTCGTTCACCGCACGATGCAATAAATCATCGGAAATATGCAGAATTTCCAGCTTCTCGCGAACCAGCCTGAGAAACTGCATGGAATCCAGCTCGGGCTCACCGCGGAATTTGCGTTGCGCATTCAAAGCCGCACGCAGAAAATAGGTGTTGTTCACACCCGGGATTTCTACCGGGTACTGGAAAGCCAGAAAGATGCCCGAACAGGCACGTTCTTCCGGCGCCATATCCAGCAGGTTTTCACCTTTGTACAGGATTTCACCCTGAGTGACTTCGTAGCCGTCACGACCCGCAATCACATTGCCCAGCGTGCTTTTGCCCGAGCCATTGGGCCCCATAATCGCATGCACTTCACCCGCCTGAACACTGAGGCTCAGGCCTTTCAATATTTCTTTGCCGCCGATTTTGGCATGGAGGTTTTTAATTTCTAACATGATTCATTTCCTGATTCTGTTTTGAATGCGCGTACTAACAATGTTCCGCGCGGATGGTGGTGGAAGTTTTTCCAGCGAACGCTCGGGCCATCCCTGGGCGCTCCTCGTGTGTTCCCGACACACGAGGCCGCTGTAAAAACCCACCACCACCCGCGCTGGCGTGTGTGTGAGCGAAGCTATGGAGGGCTGATCCTCGTGACGCAGCGGGCAGTCGCAAAGCGTTGCTTGCCGGGCAGTCGGGTGTCGGGAACACCCGAGTAGCGCACAGGGATGTCTTGAGCGTGCCCGGAAAGGAATGCTTTGCGGCAGGCCGCGCTCCCGTATTAAGGCTACGAACGGCCCATGACCCAGCGGGCAGTCGCAAAGCGTTGCTTGCCGGGCAGTCGGGTGTCGGGAACACCCGAGTAGCGCACAGGGATGTCTTGAGCGTGCCCGGAAAGGAATGCTTTGCGGCAGGCCGCGCTCCCCTGGAAGCCCTGATCGCAGAAAGCGAGTTCACCCAACCGCTCCCTCAAGACTAACCTCAAGCAGCGCCTTGGCCTCAACCGCAAATTCCATCGGCAGTTCACGGAACACCTGCTTGCAGAAACCATCCACAATCATGGATACCGCATCCTCTTCCGAGATACCGCGCTGCAGACAGTAGAACAGCTGATCTTCACCGATTCGTGAAGTCGTCGCTTCGTGCTCAACAATCGCCGAAGGATGCCCGACTTCAATATAGGGGAAAGTATGCGCACCACATTTTTTACCAATCAGCATCGAGTCGCATTGCGTGTAATTACGTGCGTTTTCTGCCCGGCGCGACATTTTCACCAGACCCCGATAGGTATTCTGCCCACGGCCTGCGGAAATACCCTTGGAGATAATCGTGCTCTTGGTGTTCTTGCCCAAGTGAATCATTTTGGTGCCGGTGTCGGCCTGCTGGTAGTTGTTGGTCAGTGCCACCGAGTAGAACTCACCAACCGAGTCTTCGCCGCGCAGAATGCAGGACGGGTATTTCCAGGTAATGGCCGAACCCGTTTCAACCTGGGTCCAGGAAATACGCGAACGATCACCGCGGCATTCTCCCCGCTTGGTCACAAAGTTATAGATACCGCCAAGACCGTTCTCATCGCCGGGGTACCAGTTCTGTACCGTTGAGTACTTGATATTGGCGTCATCCAGAGCCACCAGCTCAACCACAGCAGCATGTAACTGGTTTTCATCGCGCATCGGCGCCGTACAGCCCTCCAGATAACTGACCTGTGCGCCTTCCTCGGCCACAATCAGTGTGCGCTCAAACTGTCCGGTTTCTGCCGCGTTGATACGGAAGTAAGTGGACAGTTCCATAGGGCAGCGCACGCCTTTGGGTATGAAAACAAAACTGCCATCGGAAAACACAGCCGAGTTCAGTGCAGCAAAAAAGTTATCGCGGATAGGCACCACAGTGCCCAGATACTTGCGTACCAGTTCGGGGTGCTCTCTCACGGCATCCGAGAAGGGGCTGAAAATGACACCCGCCTTTTTCAGTTCGGCGCGGAATGTAGTGCCTACCGATACCGAATCAAATACCGCATCTACCGCAACACCCGCCAGACGTGCGCGTTCATGCAAGGGCACGCCCAGCTTTTCATAGGTTTCCAGTAACTTGGGGTCGACCTCATCCAGGCTTTGTGGCCGGTCGGCATCGGACTTGGGTGCCGAAAAATAGGAAATCGCCTGAAAATCAATCGGATCAATGTTCAGATGTGCCCAATGTGGCAGCGGCATTTTCTGCCAGTGGCGAAAAGCCTTCAAACGCCAATCCAGTAACCAATCGGGTTCGCTTTTGCGGGCCGAAATCCAGCGCACCACATCCTCGTTGATGCCGGGTGGTAGTGATTCGGATTCGATGTCAGTGATAAAGCCATGCTTGTAGCGGGCTTGGACAAATTGGTCCACCGCTGAGGGGCTGGCTAATACTTGGCTTGCTTCTACATTCATTGCATTTTATTCCAAATGTTGTGCTATTTGTTCTGGCCTATCCAATTTCGCTTAATTGGCATTCATTC
>CAZRTG010000165.1:0-860 GCA_964602895.1 uncultured Wenzhouxiangellaceae bacterium | reverse complement strand
AAAGCCATGTTTGTAGCGGGCCTGGACAAACTGGTCCACCGCAGACGGGCTGACTGATACTTGGCTTGCTTCTCCATTCATTTGCATTTCGTTCCAATTGTTGTGCTGGTTGTTCCGGCTTACCCTACGGGCCTGGATCGTTTCACTTATTTGGCGTGCCTAAGTGGCATTCAGCGTGACAATGCGCAATGCCGATCGGTTGCCAGGCATAGGAACTGACATTTCAGCCAGGCTGACTTCCTCCAGGGCACGTGCCACGGCCAGGCTGATGCGCTGCCAGTTTCCACGCAGATTGCAATTGTCTTCCACACTGCACAGCCCGGGCTCTGCACAGCATTCGGTCATGGCGATGGGACCCTCGATGGCCGCTATCACCTCTGCCACGCTGATTTCTGCTGCAGGTCGATTGACACGATAACCGCCATTGGCACCGCGAAAAGACTCCACCAGGTTTGCGTTCGCGAGTTGTTTCAACACTTTGCCGGCCGTTGGCACTTCCACGTGAACACGACCCGCCAACGCCTGTGCGCTGAGCATTTCACCACCACGTGAAAGCTCCACCATCAACAGGATGGCGTAATCTGTCAGTTTCGAAATACGCAGCATATTCTGTTCACCGTTCCGTACGATTTAAATAGTACCATATCAGTCCTATATCAAGTACCCCTCATTTGGAATTTGTTTCAGGCCAATCCACCCCATGCCGCTGCCAATTATAAATGCCACGAATAACCCATGGCTCAGCGGGCAGTCGCAAAGCATTTCTTTCCGGGTAGTCGGGTGTCGGGAACACCCGAGTAGCGCACAGGGATGTCTTGAGCGTGCCCGGAAAGGAATGCTTTGCGGCAGGCCGCGCTCCC
>CAZRTG010000164.1:0-7970 GCA_964602895.1 uncultured Wenzhouxiangellaceae bacterium | reverse complement strand
AGGAGGCCGCTCTCGGGCATCCTGCCCTTCGCGGCACCGGTGCATCCCTGCACAAAATCGCGACCATGGGTCGCTCCCACAGCTTTCGGGCATCCTGTACGGAGCCGAGACAGATTCAACACCAGGCGGTACTATGTGCTGACCTCCGGTCTTTGCGGGTTGTCTGTCCATGAAAATACTTGCCACCAACGTTTATGTCGGTCCCAGCCTGTACGCACATTTTCCGGTCATCAGGCATCAGGTAGATCTGGGAGTTCTTGAAGATTGGCCATCCGCCCGATTGGGCAAAACATTTATTGAGCCATTGGTCACCGCACTACCGGGCCTGGCGCAGCACACCTGTTCTTACAGTGATGCGGGGGGCTTTCTGCGCCGCATGCGCGAGGATGAAGGTACCTGGATGGGACATATTTGGGAACACGCCAGCCTTGAATTGCAGAATATGGCCGGCTCGGACGTTTCCTTCGGCCGCACACGTGGTATGAATTTACCCGGCCAGTACAACATGGTGTTCCAGTACAAACAGCGCGATGTCGGGCTGGAAGCCGCCCGTATTTCACGCCAGTTGTTACTGAGCCTGTTACCGCAGGCACTCAAAGATGAATTGGTCGATGAAATCGAACCGGGTTTTGATTTTGAATCCGAACGGGATTTGTTTATCCGTTTTGCGCAACGCAAGGAGTTTGGCCCCAGTACGCAGTCTCTGGTCAATGCCGCGGAAGCGCGGGAAATTCCCTGGCTGCGACTGAACAAGCACTCATTGGTACAATTCGGTCACGGTCGTTTGCAACAGCGCATACAGGCCACCATCACCAGCAAAACACCGCATATTGCGGTGGAGATTTCCTGCGACAAAGAAGAAACCCATAATCTGTTGCGTGACCTGGGCTTACCGGTTCCACAACAAAGGGTAGTGCAGTCCGAGCGGGAGGCGCTACGCGCTGCACGGCGCACCGGCTTTCCGGTGGTGGTCAAACCGCTGGACGCCAATCATGGCCGTGGTGTGTCCATCAACCTGACCGACGATGAGCAAGTGGCTGCCGCTTTTGAAGTGGCCATGAAGAGTGCGCGTGGCAACAGTGTTTTGGTCGAAAGCTTCATCACCGGCATGGATCACCGCATGTTGGTGGTCAACGGTGAGTTGGTAGCGGTAGCCAAGCGGGTGCCGGGTCATGTGGTCGGTGACGGCAAGAGTACCATTGCGGAGTTGGTGGAGATTGTGAACCAGGATCCACGTCGCGGCATCGGTCACGAAAAAGTACTCACCAGGCTGGAACTGGATCATCAGGCCGGGCAGTTGATGAAAAAAGCCGGTAAGGATGCAGCTTCCGTGCTGCCCGCAGGGGAAGTGTTTTTTCTGCGCTCGACCGCCAACCTGTCCACCGGCGGTACGGCCATTGATGTGACCGACATCGTTCATCCCGACAACCGGCAGATGGCTGAACGCGCGGTGCGCGCTGTAGGCCTGGACGTGGGGGGTGTGGATTTTCTTATTGCCGATATCAGCCGATCCTATAAAGACACCGGTGGCGCCATCGTGGAGATCAATGCGGCACCCGGTTTCCGCATGCATGTCGCACCGTCGGAAGGACAGTCGCGTGATGTGGCGGGCAAGGTCATGGAAATGCTGTTCCCCAGCGGTACTCCCACCCGTATTCCGGTAGCCAGTATTACCGGCACCAATGGTAAGACCACTACCTCGCGTATGTTGACGCACATCCTGAAAACCGCGGGTCATGTGGTCGGCATGACGTCTACCGACGGGGTTTACATCGATGGCCGTCTGTCCGTGAAAGGCGATATGACCGGGCCGAGCTCGGCCCATATCGTCCTGCGTGATCCCAATGTGGATATGGCCGTGATGGAAACCGCCCGGGGTGGTTTGTTACGCTCCGGCCTGGGTTATCGGCGTTGTGATGTGGCAGCTTGTTTGAACGTTGCGTCAGACCATCTGGGACTGCACGGTATCGATACTCTGGAGCAGTTGGCGGAAGTCAAACGCATTGTGATTGAAGTGGCACGCAATACTGCGGTGCTGAATGCCGATGATGTGCTGTGCCTGCGCATGGCGGATTACACCGAGGCCCAGCACCTCTGCTACGTCACGATGAACCCGGCGCACGCGTTGGTGAAAGAACATATACGTGCCGGTGGACGTGCAGTTGTGCTGGAACGAGGCATGAACGGCGATATGATTACCCTGTACGACAATGGCACGCACTTCCAATTGCTCTGGACCCATCTGATTCCCGCCAGCATGGATGGCAAGGCGACGCACAACGTGCAGAATGCGATGTTTGCCGCCGCAATGGCTTACAGTCTGGGCAAATCGCTGGATGACATCCGTCACGGTTTACAAACCTTCGATACCAGTATTTTCCAGGCGCCCGGACGCATGAATGTATTCGACGAGCATCCGTTCCGGGTGATACTGGATTACGGCCACAATGCCGCTGCCATTGGCAGTATTTGCCAGCTGGTCGACCGGCTGGAAGTGCGTGGTCAGCGGTTGTGTGTTTTGGCCGCCCCGGGCGACCGCCGCGACGAGGACATCCGTGCTATTGCCGAGCAGGCCGCAGGTCATTTTGATCATTATATTTGCAAGGCAGATGATCACAGGCGCGGCCGTGGCCACGATGAGGTGCCGCAGATGTTGCGTACCGCCCTGCAAGCCAAAGGCATTGACGACACTGCCATTGAAGTCATTCCCGATGAAGTGGAGGCCATTCAGGCAGCCCTGGACCGGGGTCAGGAAGGCGATCTGATCGTGATATTCGGCGACAATATCGAACGTTGTTGGGATCAGATTATCGGCCACAAGGTTGAAGGTGCCGGGACGAGTAGGAAAGATACCGTGACGCCCAAAGCCAGCATTGTTGATGCGGATCCGGAAGCGTTTATGCTGGACCCGGCAGCAGAACTGGTGCGGGATGAACGCGGTGTACGCCTGGCCCGTGTTGAAGAAGAAGCTGACTGATTGGAACTGTGGATAAGCCTGACCTGAGCCGGCTGGCTCTAGTGGATAGTCGGCGCCTGACCGGTGCCAATCTGTACTGGGACAATCCAGGTGCCATCATCGATGTGCAACTGGATACGGCAGACATCACTGTTATCGATTGTTGGCGGCAGGCGGTGATCGATTTGCTGGCCGCCTGTGATATGGCGGAACAGCAAATCTGTCAGCGTCTATATGCTGGCGGCGCCAGTTTGCTGGTCAGTGCGCCCATTGATGCGCTCTATGCTATGTGTGAGTTGAACGAGGTGGCCTGGGCGCAGGCTCTGCACCAGTATACCCGGGCAGCGGCACCCGACTGGCCCGCTGAGATCAGTCGCTTGCGTGCGCTGTTTGCAGCAGAAAGACGACCTGCGCTGTTGACGTTGCAGCAGGCAGCCCATCAACGGAAGGTCCCCTTTTTATGGGACGATGACGAAGTCTCCATAGGCTATGGCGCCTCCTGCCAGCTTTGGCCGTATTCCGAATTACCCGATCCAGGACAAGTGAACTGGTCTGCCGCGCACAGTATCCCGTTAGCGCTGGTTACCGGCACCAATGGCAAGTCCACTACGGTGCGCATGGTGGCAGCCATGATGCAGGCTGCGGGTCTGCGTGGCGGGCTGACTTCTACGGATTTTATTCGCGTTGGCGGTCAGTTGATCGAAGAGGGTGACTATTCAGGAACCGGTGGAGCGCGCAGGTTGTTGCGTCATCCCGATATGCAAGCGGCGGTGCTGGAAGTAGCGCGTGGTGGCCTGTTGCGCCGTGGACTGGGAGTAGAGCGAGTCGATGCTGCATTGATCACCAATGTGGCTGCTGATCATCTGGGTGAGTACGGAATCAACACCGTAACTGAACTGATCGAAGCCAAGTTTATTGTCCACCGCGCGCTGGACCTGCATGCGCCATTGATTCTGAATGCTGACGATGCCGGTCTGGTTGCTTATGAAAATACATTGCGAACGAAAACGCCCGGCACCACCTGGTGGTTCAGCTTGAGCGCTGAAAATGAACACCTAAAGCAGCATATTCGACAGGGCGGTTTGGCTTGCTGGCTGCAATGCGACGCATTGTGGAGCAATGCGGGCAAGGGAACAGGCCCGTTTGAAAGCAGGCAGTTGGCTGGCATTCCTGATGTGAGTGCCAGTCGTGACGGCCTGCTCAGGCACAATCTGCAGAACGCGCTGGGTGCGGCAGCGCTGGGCCAGGCATTGGGTTTGTCAGATCAGGCGATTTTAAAAGGCCTGCAGGATTTTCGCGGTGATGAACGGGACAACCCCGGTCGTGGCAACTGGTTTGAACACGCCGGGATAAATATTGTGGTTGATTTTGCTCACAACGAACACGGTATGCGTGCCCTGGCAGATACCGTGTTGGCGCTTGGGCCACAGCGGGTCATTCTGATGATGGGGCAGGCGGGTGACCGCAGCGATGAGGCCATTCGTGAACTGACACGTGCCGCGCTGCACATGCGGCCCGATGTTCTGTTGATCAATGAACTGCCCGGTTATGAGCGTGGTCGCCCCGTCACCGAACCGCCTGCAGTGATACGCGCCGAAGCACTGGTCAATGGTCTGTTGCCGGAGCAATTGGCCATGATGCCGAATCCTTTACAAGCCGCACGCCATGCTCTGAAAATGGCCAGAAATGGTGACATGCTGGTGTTGTTGGCGCATATACAGCGCCAGGAAATCCTGCACCTGGTGCATGATTTCATCTCGCAGCCATGACCTTAACCTGTAGGAGGCAGCCATGCTGCCGACCAATTACATAACCGGTCGCGACCATGGGTCGCTCCCACAGCATGGCTCGCTGCTGGTTGGTCACTTGATTTTGTCGCGCAGTATATAGCTGCTGGGCTGCAATTTTTCATCACCACGGTATAAAGGCGTACCGATCATGCTGTCGCCTTTCTGGTGATCTTTCCAGACATTGATGGGCAATATCACAGCCTGTTTGTCATTCTGTGGATCAGCGACGATCAGCTGTACCTGCAACTTCGAGCGATCCACGTAGTACCAGGTGCCATTACTGTACTGCCACATCGTCTCGCGGCTCCAGGCTTCGGCCGGGATACGACTGGTCAATACCTTGAAATCCTTTTGCTGGTAAGTCCATGCATCCGTGGCCACTTCTATTGCCTGGGCACGATCCGGCCCGCTAAACCGATCCGGTGGCAGTTGGTTCTCCTGAATGATCAACTGACTGAGTGATTGCTCACGCTTTTCCAGGCTCGCCTGCATGGCTTGGACTTCCTTGGCCATGGCGGGCCCCTGTTGCGGATCCAACACCTGGTACAAGGCCAGTTTGTCATCTGCGAACCCCATGTATTGGGGAACACCACCGGTGAAAAACAGTGGTTTTTGTTCGGCTACAGCTTGCTGCGCAAGCTTGTCCGCTTCAGCCAGGTCAGCACGAATCTGTGTGGGCAGGCTTTGCCGTTGCTCCTCTGCAGCGGCCAGGAATCGGTCAAGATTGCCGAGGAAGCCATTCCCTGAGCCTTCAATCCGTTTGCCTTCCTCGGTTTCCTGCACTATCAATGGCAAATATGCCTGGGAGATCCGAATGGCTTCTGTTTTGGCGGCATCTGCCTGCTGCAATACCGCTGCGGCTCGGGTGCGGTCCGTTTGCAGAATCATCGGGTCGAGATACATAGAGCCGAGTTCATTCAAACGCTTCAGGTCGGTTTGAAAGTCCGGGTAATTGGCGGGGTCAATCAGTGCGGCCAGTTGCTGGTTGAGCGGTGCAAAATAGGCTTCAGCAGCATCCAGCTGAGCATTGGCAATCGACAATTCGGCAGCCGTTTCAGCCACGCCCTGACCATTGGATGGCAGCTTGTTCAATCCATCCTGGGTAAATCCGGCCTTGTGGCGGGCATTTTCCAGGGTGGTCATCTGAGCCAGCACTTTGCGGTAGTTGATGCTCAGTTGGTCCTCAATGGGTTTGAGTTCTGCCATGGCTGCTGACAGGGATTCCGCATTACCTTGAACTTCACGGAGATTGAACTGCGCTGCTTTCAAAACGTCTGCCAACGGATAGCCCAGCTTTACGGTGGCTTCTCCAGCCGGTGCCGTAACGGGTGTCGGAGCTGCCTCCACCGCAGTTGTCGCCACCGCAGCTGGCGTGCTGTTTGAAGTCGTGGCGGGGGCTGCTGTCGGGGCAGACGCCTTGGGAGCTGTTGGAGCTACAGTATCTGCCGGTGCTGCAACATTTCTGCCCGCAATGCGATCGTCCAGTTCCTGAATCCCCTGCTCGGTCTGCGCAAACCGCTCTGCCAAAAGCTTTACTTCAGCCTGATCTGCCGGCAATTCGGATAACCATTGTTTCAGTTGTGGCATGTCCACTGCGGCACTGTCCAGGCGCACTTTGCTGAGGCGGGCTTTTGACCCTGTGGGTGTACCGCTACCCGCAGAATCCAGCGCCAGCTGAAAATTGGTTTGTACACGTTTCAAGCCGGAATCGACGGCTGCCAATTTTTGTTGTTGTTCGGGTGTTAACGATTGAGCCCACAACAAGGGGCTGAAGAACAGAGTACTTAACAGTAGAACAAATAGAATAGTGCGCAGCGTGGCCAGACGGTCAACTTCAGGCATAAGTGTCATGCGGTATCCCCTGATGCTCGGTTTCTATGGTTTTTTATAATAGCCGATTTTTATTCCCGCCAATATCCGGGATATGGGAGCGATCAAAGGATGCCCGAGAGCGGCCTCCTACAACAGGCTAATCCGAAAGATAATATTCGACGGTGGAGACCACCCGGACTTTCTTGATTTGAGGGTTGTTGGTATCCCGCGCTTCAATGGAAAACTGCCCCTGTGAGGCACTGCGAATTTTTCCCAGCCGGCTGTCCGAATCCGCTGCGAATTTTGAAGCCACTTCACGGGCATTACGGGTTGCTTCTTCGATCATTTCCGGTTTGACCTCGTTCAGCCGGGTAAACAGGTATTCAACCTGGTTCTGGTAACTGTCGCCGGTGAAGGCAATACCCTGTTTGCCCAGTTCCACCAGGCCACCCATGGCGTGACGAACCTGCTCCACCTGGTCGGAATAAACGGTAACCGTACGGGTAGCCACATAACGGTATTCGGCGCCCTGTCCGTCACCCCAGGCTTGCGCCAGTTTGTCGGTGAGATTCGGTGTGGCCAGGCTGATTTGACTTTTGTTCAGCCCGGATGCGGCCAGAAAATTCTGTACCCGTTTGCTGGTCTGATCCAGTTCCTCATAGACCGCAGTCAAATCGTTACCCGCCACGCTGAAACTGATCGGCCAGATGACCTCGTCGGCCGGGTACTCGCGTTCTGACAAACCTTTGGCGGTAACACTGCGCTCGTATTCCTTCACCTCTATGGCAGCGTGGCCCAACAAGTAACCCAGGGCTGCAAGGCCCAGCATGATGGAGATACCCAACCAAAGCAGGTTCAGACCGGATGATTGACGCATGTTGCTACTCCCTGGATGTAAAACGGCTGGGCCGGGGTTTGATCCCGACGCAATGGAACAAGGGTTTCATTCTATCGTTTCGCTGCGGCATAGCAATGGCCGGACTGGGGCAAACAAGTGGCCTGTAACAGTGGGTAATAAAACTCTGCACAAATCCCCTGATCCGGTTCACAGAAGTTTACTCAGCCCGGTTGACTGGCCTTGTGGCTATCCTCTTGGGGATCTTTGTTTCTCTCCTCAAGCCAGCGCATTGCAACCGATTTTGCTTCTTCCAGATCGCGACTGTAGGTGAGCATCCCGGCAGTCTTGCGAATGCCCGACCGCCGCAGCTTGACGATGATCCGGCTGGACAGGCCTGCGAATATCAGCGCAACCCGGTGACTGTGCATATCGCTGATCAAAGACTGCAGCGCTACGATGGCGGTGCCGTCCATGCTCGGCACTCTTTTCATATCGACAATAATGGTTTGTACCTTGGGATCCACCGAGTGCAATAGCGAGAGGGCTTTTTCTGCAACCGCGAAAAACAGGGGAC
>CAZRTG010000163.1:0-7986 GCA_964602895.1 uncultured Wenzhouxiangellaceae bacterium | reverse complement strand
GAACAGCCGGCATCCTGCATGTGGCCAGTGGCGGCAAAGTGGCCTTGATCGTGGACCTGCCCGAAGGCATTCACAATGCCAGGCCTTATGGCGAGGGTGTGATTTTCAACGACACCGCAGCCAACTGCCTGCGCTACGCCAAACGTGACGGCACACAGCAGGTTTTTGCGGTACCCATGTACCCACAAAGCGAACTCACCCACACTGAGTTGGGTGATGATAAGTTGGCGCGACAGGGTTTTGGGCGCGGCCTGTGCATCGTTCCGCAGCCCAGTGGCAAGGACCTGGTCGCCGCCGGCTCATCGCCTTCGACCATCTCCCTGCACGACCTGGCATCGGGCAAGACCCTGGCGAGGGTCAATTTTTCCATGGACATACGTAATGCCATCCATGGCCTGGAAATCTGGCCCTTCAACTGAGCGCTGCGAGACACAGCAACATGACATCAGACTCCGGCGCTCCCCTTGCAGCAGTGAATAGCACCCGGTCCCGTAAAGGCCAGTCTCGCAAAGCGCTGGTAATCGGTGCCGGCCACAACGGCCTCACCTGTGCGTTTTATCTGGCCAAAGCAGGCATACAGACACGCGTTTTTGAACAGCGCCATGTGGTGGGTGGTTGTGCAGTGACTGAAGATATTGACCCGCTCAATGCACCCGGGAATCGGGTTTCAACCGCTTCCTATATGGCCAGCATGCTGCGCCCCGAAGTGATTCGCGATATGGACCTGGGCCGCCAGGGCCTGAAAATGATCGCTGCCAACCCTGCGGTGCAAGTCGCTTTTGAAGACGGCAGTGTTCTGCCGTGGTGGCAGGATCAGCAAAAAACCCATGCCGGACTCAGCCGCTATAGCCGCAAAGACGCGGATGCTTTTTTCCGCCTGGATACCGAACTCAAAACCCTGGCAGGCTATTTGCAACCCTTTTTCCTGGAACCACCACCCAATACCGAAGCCTCCGGTCTGGCGGGCTGGCTGGAAATCGTTCGTGTGGGCCATCGCATGCGCGGTTTGAACGGCAAACAGATCAGTGAGTTGATCGCCTTTCTCACCGGCAGCCTGGAGCAGCTGCTGGACCGGTATTTTGAATCAGAACAGGTCAAACGGCTGATCCTGGCCAACAACCTCTATGGCAAACACGGCGGCCCCTGCGATGCCGGATCGGCCATGGGCCTGTTGTTCCATTTGCTCAGTGGTGGCGAAGCAGATGCAGAAAAGACCCGGCAGGGTTTTTCCGGCCATGTGATCGGCGGTATGGGCGCCATCACCCAGGCCATGGCCAAAGCCTGCGTCGAAGCGGGAGTTGAAATCAACACCAATCTGCCGGTTGAGCGGGTACGCATTGAGCAAGGTTTTGCTACCGGTATCGTGCTCAAGAACGGACTGACGCTGGATGCGGATATCGTGGTTTCCAATGCCGACCCCAAACGCACTTTTCTGAAACTGGTAGACAAGGAACATCTGGATTCCGACTTCATACAGCAGATCGAAGCCATTGCCATGAACGGCCCCAGCGCCAAGGTGAACCTGGTACTGAAAGAAGAACCGCGGGTGACCGGCATGCCCGGCGAGGCGCCGCCCCTGCAGAAAATGATTTACACCCTGGTACCCACATTTGCAGCCGCACAGCGATGCTACAACGACTGTCAGGCAGGAAAACTGTCGAAAGATCTGTGGGTGGATTGCATTCAGGCTTCCACCATCGACCCGGGTTTGGTCACCTCAGGCCACCATGTTCTGACCAGCTTTGTGCAATATGTACCCTATCACCTGGACGACACAGACTGGCAAGAACAACGTGAAACCCTGGGCAAGCGTGTGGTTGAAATCATTGGTCGCTATGCCCCCAATGTACCCGATGCCATCGTCGGCATGGACATCATCACCCCACTCGATCTCGAACGACGCTTCGGCATCACCGAAGGCAATATCTTCCACGGCGATATCCGCCTGGACCAGCTGTTCTTTATGCGCCCGCTGCCCGGCTGGGCGCATTACGCTACACCCATCAAAGGCCTTTACCTGTGCGGGGCCGGAACGCACCCGGGCGGCGGGGTCACGGGTGCACCCGGGTATAACGCAGCACGGATCATCATCGCCGGTAAATAGAGTGCTTCACAATGCGGCGGTCGGTGGTTCAAGCTCACCTGTAGTCATAAGGTAATTCAAACTGAGCTGATGAGGTACTGAGATTATTGCTAGTGAGTTATAGGCACTTACGTTACTACCCGCTGCCACTGGCAATGACTTGAGCGCGTGTTTACCGAAGCAACACCTGTTCCAGTTTCGAAAGCGCCCGCGCACGTCGGGCCGGACTCATCTTTCTGATGTTGTGGAGCTTCCACTGTACTGATGGCAGCTCACTGGCAATGGCGTGCTCCAGCAACTTCCACTGCGGGTCGCCCGACTTAAAGGACAGCAGAAACCTTTTCTGGTTGTCCGTTAATTGCTGTCTGATCGACCGAATCATTCGGATTCGCGCTTGATTCAACTCCTGCATGCTGACCTCTCGCAGGGTCATCCCCCTGAACTGTTGATCGAATACCGACTGCAGTGGAAGCGGATTGGGATCCAGCAACTCTGCCATAGGCCGGTTGCTGCTCACCAGATACACAAGGAAACATTCCATCAGCGTTGGCGTAATACCCTCACTCGCCAAAAGTTGCATCACGTCAAACAGGTCGCGAGGGTGCTGCCGGTAGAGCGTGGCTACCAGCTTACCGGCATACAATTCATCTGCTTCGAGCACCTGTATTTCAACATACCCGAACTGCTCCGCCACAGATTCGCTTACCGCCATTTGTACCGCAGGCATTATGCTGCCGCGGAGTACCGACGAAACTTCCACCTTGATGCTGACACCGGCCGCCGCGATCTGTAGCCGCTGAACTCGACCGGCTTCTCCCGCCGCAGCCGTTACCTTCGCACCCTGGATTACCCGACGGATATTGACCGCAATCCGGCCAAGGCCGTCCTCAATTGCCCCGAGCGCTTGATCGCGATCGTCCAGCGGCAAGTAAGTGAGATCGATATCCACGGACAGGCGCGGAAAATCACAGATAAAGAGATTGATTGCCGTACCACCTTTCAACGCAAAACAAGGTTCGGGGGCAATCAAAGGCAACACTCGCACCACAAGCTCCACCTGACGGAAGTAGGGATTGCTCCTATCCAGCATGAAAAACCTCTGGTACCGTTATCTGGTAACGATTGTCCAGCTTTCCGCCACGAGTCACCAGGCGCTTGCCCCGCCCCAGATCTACCGCATCAACATCAACACGCTTCAGCCACGGATAGCCATAGCGCGTGGCAAAAAACAGGAACAGACGCTTTGCTTCATTGTGCAGACAAGACTGCAACAGGTTGTTCACCACAGCGGGCCGCAATGAGGTCAGCCCTTCGAACAGCTCGGCGGCAAATATAAAAGAGGCGGTTGTTTCATCGACCTGACTCAGCACTTCGAGGATCGCACGTTCAGGTGCCGAACCCCGTATTGTCCAATCGCGTACCTGTGTAGGCAACTGCACCCAAGCTTCCTCCGCGTCGCCTTCGAATAGCTTCCTGCGATGGAAATTCCAGCGCACGTCCAGCAGGACCTGCTCCACCCAGCCCGGCAAGCGATCCTGCGTCCATGCATGAACAGCAGCATCGCCACCGAGCGAGAGATAATGCGCCAACCCCTGGCGATTCAGCGCGCTTACTCCCCCCAGGTGCAGTTGAAAACCCCCAAGCCGCTGCAATCCAAGGATAATGCCTTCCCAGGTAACCGGGAAGCCCGGGCGGGCGTAGACACGACTGCCCAAGCGTATCAGCCAGCCGCTCTGTACGTACTTTCGGACCAATTGGGGCGAATAGCCATTTGCCGTCAACCAGGTGCTGGGAACGGCGACCCCTTCCGGAATCACTCGTATCAATCGGTTCAATTTATCGTCTTTTTGTTTACTCATGGTTTATTATTAACGATATCTTCAAACTATTTCAATAAGTCAGTTCATTTATTCATATATAAATATACCATAAGTATACTTTTTCATATTTTTGCAAACTAATCTTGCAGTGCAGTTGCTTTTGAAGATAGCTACCTTTCGTGCGAAGCCATCGCCATGTTCGGCCCCAGCGCCAAGGTGAATCTGGTACGGAAAGAAGAACCACGAGTGACCGGCATGCCCGCCGATGCCCCCAATGTACCCGATGCCATCGTCGGCATGGACATCATCACCCCGCTCGATCTCGAAAAACGCTTCGGCATCACCGAAGGAAATATCTTTCAACGCAGCACGGATCATCATCGCCGGTAAATAGAGTGCCCCGCGTCAGTAACATCCTCATCAGATTTCAACAATTCAAGTTATTGATATTAAATTGATATATCAATGTTATACGAATTTTATTTCATGATCGTTCAGTAAGATATCGAAAAACAACCAGATAAAAAACCAGCAATCTACTTCGTTGGTTTTGTTGTGGGATACGGCCTCCGAATGCCAGTTAGAAATTTTCAGCCCCGCTGGCTGATGCCCATCAATGAAGTAAATTGATCTGGCACGATCTTTCCATCAAGGCATAATGAGCCTTGAACAGGACATTTTGGACCTTGCAAATGAACCAAACTGACTACCCGATAGGTACCCCTGGCAAGAAATGGGGTGAGCAGGAAAAAGCCGAATGGTTATCACGGCAAAGCATCAAACGCAGTTATGCCGATGAAGTATTGGTAAAACTGGAAGACCTGAAAATCCGGTTCGATATCGAA
This sequence comes from uncultured Wenzhouxiangellaceae bacterium, assembly GCA_964602895.1. Taxonomy (GTDB): domain Bacteria; phylum Pseudomonadota; class Gammaproteobacteria; order Xanthomonadales; family SZUA-36; genus JAWXBM01. The sequence goes on along the minus strand of CAZRTG010000163.1, from coordinate 3,238 downwards.
CAGTACGGTGCACTGGCTATTGATCCGGAACGATATCCTTTATTTATAGCCCGCTCGAAATCGTGGGACAGCAATAAGCCGGTGGCACTGATAACGGGTGGTGTCCACGGCTACGAGACCAGCGGCGTGCAAGGCGCTATTCGCTTTATGGAAACCTGTGCCAACGAATTTTTTACGGCATTCAATATTCTGGTGGCGCCCTGCGTCAGCCCCTGGGGTTATGAAACCATCAATCGCTGGAACCCGCATGCTGTGGACCCGAATCGCTCCTTCAGCGCCAACAGCAACTGTGAAGAAGCGCAGTTGCTGATGGCCTGTATTGAAAAAATTCCGGCCATGTTTCGTGTGCATATCGACCTGCATGAAACCACCAATACCGACGATTCAGAATTTCGACCCGCGCTGGCTGCGCGGGATGGCGTGACCTTTGAAAACTGGGGCATACCCGATGGTTTCTACCTGGTAGGTGATAGCGAGAAACCCACTGAGCTTTTTCAAAAGTCGATGATTGAGGCGGTAGAGCGTGTTACGCACATCGCTCCAGCGGATGAGAAAAATGAAATCATTGGTGAAAAAGTGGCACAAAGGGGTGTGATTCATTATGCAGCCCGCAGCCTGGGCTTGTGCATGGCCATGACCGAAGCACCGTTTGTAAGCACCACAGAGGTCTACCCTGACAGCCCCAAAGTGGATGGTGAAAACTGCATTCAGGCCCAGGTTGCAGCGGTAAGCAGCGGTCTGCAACATATTATTTCCATGGGTCTTTAACATTGAGAGACCAGACACAACTCAACGGTAGCTGCTTCTATTCACTTGCCAAAACATCATTGGTTTGCCTGCTGCTTGGGATCTGCCTGAACACCCAGGCCATCGCCCGGCCAGTCGTCACGGAGCTTCAACTCACTATCGGGCCGGGCAGCGCAGAACCCAATTTGTCCAAAGGCTATAACGGCACCATAGTGCTCAGCTGGTTGGAACCACAAGATGAAATCACTTTGTTGCGCTACTCGCGCCTGGAAGCAGACGGCTGGAGCCAGCCGCAAACTGCTGCCCGTGGAGATCGCTGGTTCGTTAATTGGGCAGACATTCCATCGGTGCTGGCGGTTTCAGAATCCCTTTGGGCAGCACATTGGCTGAGCAAACGTCCCGGGGGCAGTTACGCTTACGATGTGGCACTGAGCCTGTCTTCAGACGGTGGAAAAAGTTGGGGCCCTGCAATCACGCCACATCGCGACAACACCGCCACCGAGCACGGTTTTGTCAGTCTTTATCCAGCACCTGATGGCGTGGGACTGATCTGGCTGGATGGGCGAAATACAGCCGCTGTCGGTAACGACCACCAACACAGCGCGGAACAAGGCGGCATGACGCTACGCCATGCTGTTGCAGGTGCCAACGGCACACTCAGTGAGGAAACGGAATTGGATGATCTGGTCTGCGATTGTTGCCAGACCAGTGTGGCCCTGGCTCGTCAAGGCCCGGTAGCGGTTTATCGCAACCGCAGCGAAGAAGAAATTCGCGATATTTACATTACCCGGTCCATTAACGGCCAATGGCAAGCCAGCCAAGCAGTCAGTGACGATGGTTGGAAAATCAGCGGTTGTCCGGTCAACGGCCCTGCAGTGGCCGCTCAAGGCGACACCGTTATCGTGGCCTGGTTCACCATGGCAGATGATATTCCGCGTGTACGTTTCGCCCGTTCCGAGGATGGTGGCCAGACTTTCGCTACCGCCATCGATATCGATGACGACACGCCCAGTGGCCGAGTCGATGTGGCTTTGCTCAACAATGGCAATGCGGCCATCAGTTGGCTGGATGAGGGCGAAAATGGCAACGGCTCCATTCGCGTAAAGCTGCTGCATGCCAATGGCTCTGTGATTGACGAGCAGTACATCGCTACCACCGAACTCAGCCGACCGGCTGGGTTTCCACAACTGCAATCGGATGGTGACACTGTGATTGTGGCCTGGACCGATATCAACCAGGGCAGTTCGCAGATAAAAAGTGTACGCATTTTAGCCCGTTATTGAGTTTTTGATTGACTCACCCTATGCTTTGAAGCGGGGGAATGCATATACAGGGAATGTTATGCGGCGTAAACGAGGCGGTAACGGCTTTAATATCCTGATGATCAGCTTGCTGGCCATTGGTTGGGTTACTGCGTATTTTGTATTACCGGGCGATTCCGCTGGCGACGGTCCATTTTATACTGAAGCATTTGAGTTTGACTCTCAGGGGCTTCCATTCATTTCAAAATCAGACCTTAAATTTCTTGGAATTCGAGTGTTTGAACTCGAATCACGCGAGAACCTGGGGCCCGCTCCAGGAACTGTTTTCGTACTCAAAACACGGAATGGAAGAATACTCTGGACCCGAGTCGGCCCGGCCGATATCGGCCGTATCCGGCTGGAACATGACTCTGCCAGATGGTTTTTGCCCGGTGGTTGGGTCGTCCAGATCAAACCTGAATATACGGGCTTTGGAGAGATGTATATATCACCGATTGGTAACTTTCGTTTCTTTTACCATCGTTGGTGAACAAGCTTGTCTGGCAAACAATTTTAATCCCCCTATAATCTAGCCTGTATCCGAAATGTAAACAGGGAGTGTATTTGTGCGCTGGCAAAGTTTTATTGTTCTTGTGTTTTTGGTTTTGGCTACCGCAACCCCTGTGGCGGCCGATGAATTAACCGAGATTGTTCAGCAGGATCTCACCTCACTGGGATATGACACCGGTGGCGTGACGGGTGAGCTGAACACCAAAACGGTTATTGCGATATCCAAATTCCAATCCGAACACGGGTTGGAGGTCACTGGCGAGCCCAGCCCTCAATTGGCGGGCGTGATCAAAGCCCAGCTGAGTGGCGCCACAACTGATGCGGCACAGCCTGCTGTAGCACAAACTTCGCCGCCGCAAGCTTCGCCACCACAGGATGAAGAGGCCTTGCGTGCGGCCCAGCAGGCTTGCTTGCAGGAAAAAATACAGGCACAGCAGGAAGCCAACAAGAAAAAGAGCGGGTTTGGCAAGCTGTTACGTGCGGCCACACGCACCGTGTCTACCTTTGGTAACAGCGAGTTGTCCCGGCAGATTTCCCAAACTTCCTACGAAGTTTATTCCGCGAATGCCAGCTACGAAGATGTCAAAAGCGCAGCTGAAGATCTTGGCTTGAGCGAAACCGACATCGAGCAATGTCGAAACCCTTAATTTTTGATGGCAAGACGCCAGACATAACCCAAT
>CAZRTG010000162.1:0-8018 GCA_964602895.1 uncultured Wenzhouxiangellaceae bacterium | reverse complement strand
ATCACTCCACACTGAATCGTCTGCGTCCGGATTGGAGCCGAATTGTCCGTAGCTGAACAGGGCGCCTGCATTACCCGCCAACGGGGTGGTTCCATCCGTGTCCAGCAAAGTCAATCGTGATGGAAAGTGCCCAAAACGGCCCAGGGGCGTAGCCGCGCCGGTAGCAATGTCTATCTCAAAAAAGCTCTCGGTATACGGCCCATCATCAACTTCAAGGGGGTCGTCGTCAGAATAAGCGAACAAACGTCCATCGGGTGAGAACGCAAAATCGTCCATGTATTGAATCCCGGTCTGACCAATCACACTGAGCAGACTGCCATTGGCGGGATCAAGCGTTATCAAAGCGCCATCCGATGACCGATGAGCATATAAAACGCCGCTCGCCGGATGGAAGTCCATTGCGTGTATGCTGGCCTGGCCCGTATCCCCGATCAAACTGGCACTGCCATCATTGACGTCCAATACATACAGCAAGCTACTATCCTCATTGTCACCTGAAACCGCAAACAGCGTATCCGAGGCATCAAAGGCAATGGCTTGCAGATCGAGCCCGGTGGGGCCCACCAGCGCAGTGACACCGGTTGTGCGATCCATGCGGTAAAGCGGTGCACCGTCGTCTTCATCGTTATCAAAGGTAAACAGCACATCATTGCTATCGGCTGCCAAACCATGATCCTGATCATAGTCGGGTATCTGGGCCGCAAACGTCGCCTGGCCATTATTGATATCCACGGTAAACAGGCCATCATCGTCGTCTTTAACCCAAAAGGTGCCGTCTGAAGTAAACGTCAGGCCGGCATCTGTCGGGAAAAAGCCCCAATGGGTGGCCGCCGCGCCGGTCTGCAGATTGAATTCTACCAACGACTTCCAGTCATCTGCCTCAATACCCAAAAGGATGCCCTGATGATCAAATGTAATATCCGGCACCTTGTCATCCCGGCCCAGAGATTGACCCACACGAATGGTGTCGGCGTTTGTTGGATTGATGTTATAAAGACCGCCTGGCAGCCGTGCAACCTTACCCACAAACGTGGCATTACCGTTTGATGTGTTTAGCTCGTAAAGATCCCTGAAGCTTTGGAAAATAAGCTCACCGCTGCTGCTGTCAAAGGCAATGCCGCCTTCGGTATTGTTGTCGATGTTCGAAGGCCCAAGCAGGCTGGCAGAGCCATCAACCGTACTGATGGTATGCAGGCCTTCTTCAAACTGCGGAGACCAGGCAAATAACACCCCCGCATCGTTGAAGGTGAGGTCCAGAATTTCAGAAATTCCGGTTGACCCAAGCTCGGTTACGGCCAGGGTACCGGTATCGATAGTGAAAATGCTTTCGCTGTTGGCGGGTGTGGCGTTGATGGTGAAATCAGAGGTAGCAAGCCCTGTCGTTTGGTTGACAGTATAGAAAGACTGACCACCCTGGATTAAAACCAGATTGGTTCCATCGTGGGTAATACCTGCCTGACAACACAAGCCGGAGCTGCCCAACGGCGTGGCATTACCGGTGTTTAAATCAATAGAATACAAGTCACCATCATGTTCATGATAGCCATACAACGTACGGTAGTCTGGATTGCCACCCACGGCGTTGGAATCGAATGTCAGGTCGCTGAACCGACCAATCTGTGTGTTCATATTCGGGTTTAGTGTTGGACCAATGATGCTGACGGTTGCATTGTTTGTATCCAGACTAACCAACTGTGGTGACTGACTGCCAATCGTGGCAATGTTCGAGATCGTACCGGTACCCACAACCACGCTATAGAAGTTTGAGTTGCTACGCATCAGCAAGCTGTTGTCAGACCGTGAAAAAGCAAGCCCGTTGTCATAGCTAAAAGTATTCGCTTCGCCAATGATCAAAACCTCACCCGTGACAATATTGATGCTGACCAGGTCCTGCACTTCATCAGCCCAGCCGTATAACAGATTCGTGTTCGTATCAAAACTGATATCCAAAATAGTTGAGGGTGCATCGGTTGCAGCCACAGGTGTTGTTGCACCGGTGGTGGTATTTACGGTGTAAAGCAGACCCGGCAGGCGCAGATAATCCAGTAACGTACCCTCTCCGGAATCCGTATCCACGCCATACAATTCGGAATCTGACTTGGCAATGATGCCCGGGCCATACGATGCGATACCCCCATAAGCGACATTCGTGCCAAATGACGAAGGCAAATAGGTTGCGGAGCCTGTATCCGGATCAAAAGTCGCAATTTTGTTTATTCCACTGACAATGCCAAACAACTCATTAGCAGAATTCTGAAAGGCAATATCGCTAACATAATCAATCAGCCCTGTATTGCCAACCAGAGTGCCCTGGCCGGTTGTCGTACTGATGGTAATCAGTCGACTCGGATCAGTGACATGACCGTAAAGCACACCGGTGCCGGGATGGAATGAAATACCGGATACGTACGGATAGCCTATTTCACCTACTGTTTCGGTCAGATTGCCGGTAGTTGAATCCATTTTCCTGAGGAAGCTGATGTAGTCCCCGAGTGCCGGGTCATACTGTCGCGTCACGACATACAGCTGATCACTGCCATCGAATGCCAGTGCTGAATACTCCTGGTCGGCAACCAGGGCAACCACTTCCATAAAGCCATCTGCAGGGTCAAATTTCATCAAGCGAGCATGACCATCGATGGTATAAGTGATGTCGTGACTGTCGGTGGCCAGATTGGCCCTGGGTTCGAATTTAAGTGCGCTGGAATGGCCGTAAAGCACCTTGCTGGTGGGGTGAAAATCCAGTCCATTCATGCCGCTCACCCCGGTGGAGCCGATTGTGGCCAGCAAAGCGCCGTTGCTTTTGTCCAGTTGATACAGGGTATTGACTGACTGCTCGCCACCGGCAACGGCAAACAGTTGATCCGTGTCATCAAAGGCCAGTGCGGTGATGTCGCTGATCCCGGAACTGCCCAAACGGGTCGCAACCAGGGTGGCGTTGACGATCTGGGCCGGATGGTACCGATACAGCACACCGTCCTCATCTACAGTGTAAAAGTTTCCGAGCGTGTCGCTGGCCATGTTGTTGCTGTTGAAATAGACGTCAAAACGGGTTTCCAGTGTGGAGTACAGATCGTCATCAACCGGCTCAAATGCCAGGCCATTGAGACCTTCGTACCCGGTATTGCCGATTGCGGACACCACCGATCCGTCTGCCGGGTTGATTTGGTACAGTCCGTCTTCATCACTATCAGGCATCGGTGCCAAAACAAACAATTGATCGCTGGCATTGAAGGCAAGGGAATGCACGTAGCCCAGAGGAATATTGCCCATTAAATGAACGTCACCGTTTAATGGATCCACGGTAACCAATACGGAACGGGTATCACCCCCAATGATGCCGTACAACACACCACTGCTGTTGGCCGCCAGCTTACTATCCAATGCGTAGTCACCACCTCTGGCAAAGGTGTAAAGCAGGCCACTGGCCGGGTGGAAGTCAATACCTTGCACATTCAACAAGGGAACCAGCCCCAGATTCTGCAACACGGCACCTGAATTGGGGTCCAGTCGATAGATCGCCATGGGGCCTTGACCGGAAACGCCATACAGATTATCCGAACTGTCAAAAGCGATGGAGCGAATGCCCGGAGCACCCACGACACCCACTCGTTCATTTGTGCCCAGAACCGGATCAATTCTGTACAGTGCCGCCGGCTCTTCAAAGCCGTCATCATCACTCAGACTGTACAACATGCCCGAACTGTTGGCGGCCAGTGTCGGTTGATAGGATGGGGAATCGTCGCCCTTGCTGGCGTAAAGCACTCCGGATTGTGGATGAAATGCCAGACCCTTTATGCCCACTTCTCCGGTGTCACCAATCTCTGCAATCATCGCGCCGGTGGTGGGGTTGAGTTGATACAAACGACTGATCCTGTCATCGGAGCCGGTAACGGCAAACAGGTTATTGTTTTCATCAAATGCCAATGCGGTGATGTCGTTAACACCGATGATTCCGAGGGCTACGGCATTGCCACTCACCGGATCAATGGTGACCAGCGTGTTTTGATTCTGGTTAATGCTGTAAAACAACCCGCTGACAGGGTGTACGGCCAGTACATTGTGCAGTCTGCTGGTTCCAGTAGCTTTGAATCCCCATTGTGGCCGTTTGTTTTCATCCAGGAAGAAAAAGTCAAGCTTATTCTTGATCCAGATCGTGCCATCGAGCTGTTCGGCAATGCCCAGTCGTTCTGGCTCGAAGGGTAGCTGGCCATAATCGATATCAAAAATGCCGGTACCTGCTTTGTTCACCTGAAATTGATAAACATCTTTATTGCCCGGCCCGGTGCCCGACCCCAGCAGGGTTTGATGCGGGATGGTGGTAGCGGTATTGCTACTGGTATCACCTATATCCGGGTTGGCATTCTGGTTGAATTGATTGTCGATATTTTGAGCCGTATCGGGCGTGTCATTGGGTTCGACTTCCGGAGTCTGAGCGCTTGCGAGGCCGGACACCACCAACGCGATGGCCAGGCATATGAACATTTTTAGCAGTTGATTTTTGCAAGTGCGGTTGGAGGGTGTGGCGCTTTGGTGATTGAGCATGTGCGTTTCTTTCCTTGGGTAATGCCTGGTATCAGTTTTTATTTGCCGCTCGATTTTAACGCCTAAAGCAAATGATACAAATCCAGGAATCATTTAGCCAGCCATTTAATCCAGGATATGAAAGTGCGCATTACTTCCCATTCAAACCTGTTATCGATTTTGGCAATTTCCTGTGACAAGCGCATAATGAAGCAGCGCATGGCTCTACCCACCAGAGGGAGGACGAGACGGCCCATTTAATTCGATCAAATTTCAATACCTCACGTGGACAGCCGTGTTTTTGCGGCAGTGGGGAATTGTTTCGCGATTGTTGCGGCAGTTTCGATGAGAACCGGAAACCTCCATTCGGCATCAACCTGATTGCACACTATGTGGATAAGGCCACGTGTCAACGCTGGGTGGCCTACCTTGAACAGCAGCCACGCCATCGTCTGATGGTGGTAGACACAAAAAATTCCAGCGCCGATAAGCTGGTAAAAATGCCCGATCATCGACGCGTTACCCAGGAAGTCGAAAGCAAACGGCTTTACCCACAGATTTGCAACCTGGTGCGGCGCGCGTACAGCACGGTGGTTCGCAAGGCGTTCAACAAACGCGTTGCCTGGTTTGAAACACCCATGGTGCTGCGTTATGAGAAAGGCGGGCAATACCAGGTTCATGCCGACAGCGATTATTTCGATGCCGAAACCGGTCTGTGGTCAAAGTGTATGGACCGGGATGTCAGCCTGCTGGTTTATCTGAACGAAGATTTTACCGGCGGTGCACTGCATTTCATCAACTTCAATTTTGTGCACGCACCAAAAACCGGTGACCTGGTGTTCTTTCCTTCCGACCACCGTTACATTCATGAGGCACAGGAAGTACGTAGCGGTGTGCGCTATGCCATCAGTTCATGGGCCGCATTCCGCAATCAACCCCGGGTGATGGATGCACCGCCGGACAGCCATATCAAGATGCCGCTGTTGTAGAAAACGCTTACCCATTTGCGGCCAGGACGCAGCACCGGTTTATACCGATTGGTTGTGAAATGAACATATCCCACTTGCCCTTTGCTTGTTTCCGATGGCTTGAAATGCTTATAGTGACTCCTGCGTTTTGATACTCGGGAAAAATGAGCAGTGAGCCGTCAACCTTGGCGTTGCGGTTGGCTGTATAACAACAATGAATACCTCAGAGTTTTTCAAACGCCTCTCCGGGAATCGCCGGACGTGGCGCACAGCCTTGGCACTTTTGTTTCTGCTACCGGTTCTGCTGGTGTTGCCACATGCGCGCAGTCTGGTCGTTCGCAATGCGGTTATCACCAGCTACCTCGGCGACATCAAGTCGCCCATCAATGGCCGAATTGAGCACATCAACTTCCCGCCCGGCTCGTTGGCCAAGGCGCATGTGCCTGCCATCGTGATTCACAATGATCGCATCAGTCGCGGCAATTTGGCGCAGCTGGAGGCTCGTCATCAGGCCGCTGAACTGGAAGTGGATCGCATGCGTGCCAGCCTGGAGCGTGTTCACGCCATGGCTGCAAGTCGCCACACCGACCTCGAAGAAATTGTTGAAGCCATAGCGGCAGATCTGAACCGTCAGTTACAACAGGCCGACAATGAAGCGCACGCGCGTGAAGCGGACCTGCAGTCTGCCAGCAGCGCGTTGCAGCGGGCGCAAGCACTGAACCAGCAGAAACTGTTGTCAGAGGCAGATGTAGAAATCGCTGAAGCGGCTTATGAAAATGCCCTGGCAGCCCACTCCGGCAATCGGCTCACGCGCAAACGGCTGGCTCAGCAAATGGAAGAAATTCGTCGCGATGTATTCCAGATCGATCTGCCGGATGGTGCCTTGTTTACCCGCCAATTGGTACAGCAGCTGGACCTTGAGGTCATACAGCTGGAACGCCAGCTGCGTGCCAGCGAAGCCGAGTTGCAATCGCTGGGCGCAGAATATACAGCGGCGGCTACCGCATTTGAGCGTGCCTCGGTGGCAGATGTCGAGGTCCAGGCCGGTTCAGGCATTTGGAATGTCTACACCACCGCAGGAACCTGGACCACGGAAGGCAGCACACTGCTGTCGGTGGTTAACTGTGAGCGCTTGCTGGTTGATATTGCCGTTGATGATGCCACCCTGGAGCTGATCGAGCCCGGGCAAGGCGTTCGGGTACGCCTGTTTGGAACCTTTAACTACCTTGCGGGGGAGGTGGTGCTGGTAAGGGGTTCTGCCGGGCTCGGCGACCTGCCGGTGTTGGCCGCCGAGGTGCAGGATCGTGGCTATCGCAATGGTCGCGTTCTGGCCCGGCTCGATCCTTCCCAACTGGCAGGCAAGCCCGGCCAGTCCTGCGCAATCGGGCGTACCGCTTACGCAGAGTTTGAAGACATCAATTTGTTTCAAATGCTGTTTTATCCCTTGTTTCGTTGAGTCTGACAAGTCCCATTACCATGTCTGCACAGCCATCATCACCACAAACCCGATTTACCGACCAGACCGTTCTGACACCCGCACAACGGGAAAAGGAACAGGCTTTGTTTCGTACCATCTGGCTGGATGCCATCATTTTTATCCTGCTGATCATTGCTGCCATCTCGTCCGGCTCCCTGACCATCATGGCGGAAATTCCTCGAGGCGGATTGCTGTTTGCCGTTGAAGTCATCTCGGTGATCACCCTGTGTCGTTCGCATCGCGGTAAATTTTCTGAATTTGCCTACGGTATCGGCAAAATCGAGCGGGTTATATCCATCCTGATTGCCGCCGGGTTGTTCCTCTCTGCGCTGTACACGCTGGACGCAACCCTTAGCCGATTGTCCCATCCGGTCATCCTGCCCACACCGGCGATGATCCTGGGCGTTATGGTGGCAAGCTATAACCTGACGATCAATTTTTACTGCGTGGGACGATTTATGCAGGCGAATGAAGCCGAGAGCTCGCTGATTCTTGATTCACAAATCCGGTCCAGGCTGGTTAAAACGGTTGCTTCCGCAGTGGTGGTATTGGTGCTGGTGATCGCGACCTGGCTATCCGACCCCAAAGCCGCCACGCTGATAGATGCTTTTGGCGCCCTGTTCGTGGTTGGCTACATGGTGGTGATTGGTGTGCAGTTGTTGCGTGAAAGCCTGCCGGATCTGCTCGATCGTGCCTTGCCCGAACGCGAACAGCTTTTGCTGATGGGCGTGATCACAGCTCATTATGAAAACTATGCCAATCTGGGCTCAATCAAATCCCGTCGCTCGGGTGGTCGTGCTTTTATCGACATTGATCTGGAATTTGAGGCAGACATGCCATTCAACGAAGTAACAGACCATTGCATCAACATCGAAAATGACGTTGTGGAAAAAATTCCGGACGCCGTGGTTTCGGTCAAACCCCAGGTAGAGAATCTGCGCTAAAACCCGGCCAGAGCCTCCTCCTGTGTTGGGCTGATCGAGAAAATACTGGTAAACCCGGAAATTTCAAATACCTCCATCACGGTTGGATTCGCGTTGCAGATACAC
>CAZRTG010000161.1:0-8077 GCA_964602895.1 uncultured Wenzhouxiangellaceae bacterium | reverse complement strand
CGCCAGCAACTTGCGTCAGGAAGCGGAAAGTGGAAGCGTCGGTAGTAGGGCGAATTCGACTCAAGAACATGAGAACTCCTCAAAAAGATTCGATCAAGCACTGGTGTTCTATTCGTTCATCGAACTGCCAGCGTTGCCGAGTGCGTGGCTCGTCGCGGCGTGGAGTGGTCGTCATCGGTTCCTGACCGCTTTCCATGCCTTCTTCCCAGTAGAGGCCGTACGATTTCGTTTCGAACTTTGTGAGTCGCGCTCCAGGTACCGATGAACCTACAAATTCTGCTGGCCCGAGAAACGTTGCAGCTTTGAAAGCGGAAGCCAGGTTTTCCTCTGCGACGATCTGTGGCTGAAGTGGTAGGGCCAAAGGACAGGCTTTGCGGCCAAGGTAGAGTGGAAACACCGGCGTCAAGAGCGCCTGATGTAAGGTTTCGAGGCTCCAGTCGCCGCCGTTCCTCACTTGCACCGCTATGCGGTAGCAAGCATCCGTGCGGTAATCACGAGACGACAGAATAGTGGACAAGTCTTCCTTGAGCACGGCCAACTCATCCTGCCGTGTACGTGCGGGTCGTTTTTTCAGCGCTTTGGTGGGTGGAACTTGAGCAGTGTGATAATCGCGCAGAAAATGTCCAGGATTCAAAACGAGCATACCGAACCGCAGCCCGACAGTGAGACTTTGCAATGTGCTCTCCTGATCGCGCCTCACCCCGAGTGCAGCAGCCAGAAGCCCGAGCATAGCTGCACGACCGGGGACGCTGGATGAAACCCTCGATTCGCCGATAGCCACGTCGCCCCACGAACACATCGGACCATAGAGCTGAAACAGTAGATAACGGTTCATTGCGACTATTCCACTGCGCACTGGATGACTGCCGCCAGGCTGCCTTCGCCGCTTTGTGCGTTAAACAGACTTTGATGGTTTGCGCAGGCAACGTAGACTTGATTTATCTTGTCGCGTGTCTCAATCAACCGCGCCACTCCATCACGCAAGAGATGGGCTCCCCGAACCGGCTCCAGAAAGGCAACTGACAGTGATCTCGGTTGTTGATCGCCGGTTTCACACAGGGCAAACGAAGCGTAAGCCCGTGAAGCAAAACTGTTCTGCTTGCCGGTCGGTGAAACTTTTACTGCTGCTTCAAGCAAAGCAGCTATGGTGCGTTGAGTTAGCGCTTCATCGCCACGCAGATTTTCAAGAAGTGACTGACGATCGATGCAGATGTAGAGATAGAACAGCCCGGCGCCATATTCGGTCTCCCCCATGTGCCCAGCGCCTACATCTTCAATGCCTTCATTCAGGTCATCTACAGCTGTGAAAAAGTCATCCTCCACGGCGACCTGGTGAATTGTGATGGCGTGGGCTACCTGGGCCGCTGCTTCAACATTGAACTTGGGCTTTGATGCCAGCATGCGGCCAAAAAGTGCTATATCGGCAGCGGCCGGTTTTTCCCTGAGCAGTTCAAGTTCCGTATCGGTTGGGCTTGACCCTCGTTCGATCAGGGTTTCCACCAACGTATCAATATGGCCGATTTCTTCGGGGCTGAAGTGGGCCAATTGTTCGATTTCCAGTCCGCTATTGCTGCCGTCGTCCTTCTTCAGCTTGCCGAATTGTCCAGCTATGCTGCGGGCCCATTCGCGTGCATTTTTCTCGGAAGCACCTCCTGTAGTTAGAGCTTTTGCAATTCTTGCACCCATTTCTTTTGTGCGTGTGCCGACATGACCTTTTGTGGCTTCTGAAAATACAGCTGATGTACGCCATGCGCGCTTGAGGCTTTGCGAGGAAATACGTAAGCGCTTTACTCCACCCATCTCTGCAGTTTTAGGGCGACCCAGATCATCTCGATTGAGATTGGAGGGTGGATAACTGGTCAGTAGGTGCAATTGCATGAATCGGTCCATGGTGGTTCTCCCGTTTCTATTTGTGTGAATCAAAGTTGGCTCAGGCAGCAGAGGGGGCGGTGGTGTAGTAATCGAAAGCCCATTGTTTGCGTATACCGTCATTCCACCAATAGGTGCTCTCAGCCAGGTTGGTTAAATTGATTTTTCCACCCAGCAGAGCGATGGCCCGCGAACAGGCTGAAAGCAACTCTTCCCGATCGGCGATCTGCAGCAGTCGCCTGAAGCGCAAACCGGAAAATGCGGGTTTGTCCCGTCCTGCGGGCGCCGCGCCTAGCTGGGTGGCAAAAGAGGCTGAAGAATCGTGGACCTTGACTCTCGCCGCCAGAGCGGCAATTACTGCTACGCGTTCCGCACTGGTCCAGCGCGTGCCTTTGAGTTTGCGCCATAACCGATGGAATGCCGGATTGAACATTACCTGTTCGATGCCGGATGCGCGCCGCAACATGGCTCGATCACCTCGATGGTTTTCGAGTTCCTGCCACCAGTGCAGCAGCAACTCGAACTCCGCAGGTGCGTTTGGATTCTTGAGAGATTCTTGATTCATGTGTGTTCCTCCGGTGTCAGGCGGCACGGCCGCTGATTCTCAGCCGGTCTTGTATGGGTTTTTTGAAATTGAAGCGGCCAAGGTCTCTGCGCGCGAGGGCGATGCGCTTGGGATTCTCAAAGACAATATTACCGCTGGCTGTAAAGTGGTCAAAAAGCTGCATGCTCTCCTGATGGAGCAATTGCAGCCAGAACCTTCGGTCGGGTTCTTCGCCCCCGCTTCGGATCGAATCGTATTCCAGCTGCAGGGCCACGAAGAATGAACTTTCGGTGCTTTGCCAGAAACTTTGTGTGACAAAACCCAAGTCGCCAGATATAGAAGTCCGTTCGCTGAACCAAGCCCTCTTTACTGCTTGTCGAAGATTGGAACAAACGAATTGAGCAGCTTCGATCAGCGCTGCCGCACGATCTGCAAGTGCTTCATTGCCGCCGTCGTCCAAATGATAGATAGGCATCTGGGACTCGTACCAACCTCTAGCTTTCATATTGTCCATATCGAAGCCGAAAGCCCAAATCAGTGTCCTGCGTTGGTTTTTTCGAGTGTCATGTGCTGCCTGAACCACTCGAGCCGGACGAATCTGATCTTTGCCGCCCGTATCGCCGCTGCCAAACGTCAGGTGCAGCCAATGGCGGTATCCGATACCGCCAGGTTGCGGGTGAAGAGCAATCGGCAGTCCGCCCTTATCGAATCGATAGGGTGACAATGGATGAATCCAGGCACCCTGATAATTCGTACCAAAATTACGTGACCGGTAAGATTTGACCAATGGGCCTTCATTTTGAGGAAGTGGGCACTTACCGGTCGGAAGTTCATCCAGATTCAGACGAATCCGCCTTGGCATACCGAAATACATCTGCAGTGGGTGTGCGTCTTCCGGATACGTGTCTTGGCCGGTTTTAGCTTCACTGGTCCTGGTGTGGCTTAGCCAGGGAAATATGGCAGATGGATCTTTGAGCGCATCATTGCCGCTCAAGGACTCAAGAGCTTCCCGATGAAGTACATTGATCCAAATTAGACGCCACAAGCTGAAGGGTAATTCGTCATTCATCGGGTCCGGAGTCAACAGTGTATTGAGCGGGCCGCCACCTCGTAGTGATGTCCTGTGGCCTTGACCCCCTGCCGGAGCGCTGGATTGCATGGTGATTAGCGCGGCAATCGCAGCGGAAAGACCCAGTTGGGGGAACTGATCACGCTTGATAAAGAGATCGACGTTATTGCGCTTGGTCTGTCCGCCCGGTTGGTCAATCAGCAGTGCAGAAATCGGAACTGCTTTGTCGTCTGTCAACTCAAAGTCCTGAAAGCAACGAGCGCCAGGACCATCGAACTGAAAATATTCCTCAAAGGCTGCGAGTGCAGCTCTCAGTACATTGGGTTCTGGTGGCTCAATGTACAGGCGGTGCCACTCCTTGAGGCTGTCTGGTGTCATGGCTGCCTGAATCAATCCTATCAGGAACGTAATTACGCTGGAGCTCAGGTCCGGACGGGGAAAGTCAATTGCCACGACGGGATTACCAGCATGCCCCTCCGTTAATTGCCAGGGACAGACATATTCGCTTTCCCCAGGCTTGTTTCGTCGAACGGGTATCCAAGGATCAGAGATCAAGTTCATGAAGGCTCCTTTTTGCTTGCTATGGTTAGGCCAATCGTTGTGCTGTAGCAATAATGCCTTGTCCTGTTCTCAGCATCGCGCGCTCTTGCTACCCAGCTTTCGCCTGCTGGAGTTAGCGGAAGCAACAGGGTATGACGAACTGCCCGTGGCCACTTCTGGCGCGTGTTTGTTACTGCTTCCTTAATCGCTGGGTCATTCAGTATAGGCTCGGCGATCAAGTGGGCCAGGATACGAACTTCAGAAAGTTGCCACTCGTGCGGCTTTTTGTTAATCCACGGTAGCAATTGACCGTTCGCCCACCGCGCCAACCGGATCGTAACCGTGGTTTCTCCCAACCGGGTTGGCGCATGGGATTCGTCTAGCCATTGTCCGTCGGCTCTAGCATAGCCCGTTGAAAGCTTGATGGCATTGACACGGGCAATGCTGCGGTCGGATGCCTGTTTGCCCTCAGCGTGCAGGCTACTGTCTTGTAGTACTTCCGGAGTATCTTCATTCGAATTTATTCCGAAAACAGCCTCTATCACTCCACGTAAGTCTTCAGGGATACGCAACACTTTCCGATCCACAATTTCTCGTGCGGTTAGCCAAAGTTGGCCATGATCGGGATAAACGGCTGCAGTGCCTGGCAGTAGTCGCCGAACCCAGTTTTCGTCTACCTCTTCGTTCGGTGAAGGCCCCAAGACATGCAGGCACACCGGCCCGCGTTGGTCTGGATCGCTGTTCACGAGCCGGTTTCCCTCTGTATCCCGGCGATGCCGTCTGAGCCTTCCGGCACGCTGAATCAGTAAATCAATGGGTGCCAGATCGCTGACCATCTCGTCGAAGTCGAGGTCCAGTGATTGTTCAATTACTTGTGTCGCTACTACCACCTTCCCAGAACGATTTACAGCACCGCTTTTAAGGCCAAATTCCTCAACAACACGGTTCTCAATATCCAGCCGATCACCCATCGCAAAGCGGGCGTGGAACAGTGTGACCCTCTCGTTACCCAGTTCCTTCGAGAGCTGCTGTGCAGTTTCGATGGCATCATTGACGGTATTTCTGATCCAAGCGACACATTTTCCTCGATTGACCCAATCGGTCAGCTTTGCAATAACATCTTCCGGGTGATGGAGCATCTGGAAATGAAGTTTACGCATAACAGAAGGACGGGTTGCGAGAGCCTGCTGTTTTATCCCATCGGCGTTGACCGTGGTCAGCAATGGATAAGATATCGTTTCCTCTTCGCTTATTACGCTGGCTTGACCCTGAAAGGCAGCGATCAATTCATTCCGCATTCGCTGTGGCAAAGTTGCGGACAACAAAATTGCGCTACCACCCGCTCTGGCGTGCATTTCCAGCAAGCGACAGAGTAAGACGTGCATGTAGGCGTCTGAGGCGTGTACTTCATCGACCACCAACACTTTTCCAACCAAGCCAAACAACCTTAGTGACTGATGGCGAGATTGCAGCACTGCGAGCAAGGCCTGATCTATGGTACCGACACCGACCTGAGCCAAAAGGGCTTTTTTGTTATTGTCAGCCAGCCAGCTATTGCAACGTGCTTCTGCATTAAATTCGCGCAAGCCATATTCAGCCTCGGCGTCGAGTGCTTCAGGATGAATTACGCTTGACCGGAATCGTTCGTCCAAATAGCGGGCGCTATGAGCCAAAACCAGGGAAGGTGGATCCAAAGTCTCTTCGAACAGCTTTCGGTACACATCAGCAGACCGGCGATACATCGAATTTGCGGTAGCCATGGTTGGAAGAGCGAGATAAGCGCCCTCAGCCTGCCCGGCTGCAAGAATGCGCGCAATTAGAATGAATGCTGCTTCTGTTTTTCCTGCGCCGGTGACATCCTCCAGGATATGCATTTGTGGCGAGTGTTCGACAGAAACTTCCAGGCAGGCTGCCTGCAAAGGCGTCGGATCAACGATGAATTGAAAAAGTTGATTGATGCCTGAAAATTTGGCGGAACGTGCGGGCAAGAGCCCACTTGCCGCTATGGCGCGTCGAGCTTGTGGTAGAGCGATGTCATGCCAGTACGATTGGGGCGAGAGAGGTTCATTGTGGTACGGAAAATGTGTCCGATTCGAACCCACCCAGTCTGCGAGCACACTCAGACCTGCTAAAAACCATGAAAATGCATTTCGACGTTGCTCGAGTTCGGTTAGCGTTTTCTTAATGTGGTGTGGTGGATCGGGTAAGAAGAGGTTGGCGGTAAGTTGTACCCACTCTTCCATAACCTCTTCGTCACGCTTACTGAAATGGTATGCCAACGATTGGTTATTGGGTTCTGGCGGCCGACCGTGATGACCGGTGACGCTCTGCATCCAGGTATCTAACAGTTCGATAACATCATCGTCTTCGTCGGGCCATCGGGCAAATCGTTTGCTAAGCTTTGTGTCGTAAGCAAAGTGCTTTTTCCATGCCATATGCCCGAGGGTGTCATGATGGGTGGTGTAGAAATAAGGTTTGTCTGCAGGTGGTGCGAGGTCGGGTCGTAGTTGTTGGAATGCGCTGCTGAATTTACCCAAATCATGCACAGACAGGAAAAAAGCCAACCAAGCGCGGAATACATCCCTCTCCATGCCGCTGAGCGTCAATAAGCGCCTTTCAACGCTTTTCAGAACGTCCAGTAGAGCAATACCGGTCGCGCTCACGTCCAATTGGTGGTAGATCAGCAGGTGCCAATTACCTTGTTCGTCTGCTTTACCCCAATAGGTCTGTAAAGCTTGGTTGAGAATTTCAGACATGCCTGGCCCCTAACCCACTGGTTCAGTAGCTTGCATGCATACATTCTCAAACCGTGAGAATTCAGTTTGCATTGGTCTGAAAGACACAGCAATGTATGGCTTCGAGCGGAACTGCTAATTCAGCAGTTAAGGGCTTTTCATCAACAAACTGTCGATACCCGCCTGGGAAAGCCGGCTGCGTATTTCATCGGCTTTGCGGGCACCCGCGACCGGGCCGATGCGGACCCTGTGCCAGGTTTCATCGTTGACCGTCACCGTCTGCGTTTGAGCGCTAAAGCCCTGCAATGCCAGGCGCGCTTTCATCTGTTCTGCATCGGCCGAAGCCCGGAATGAACCCACCTGCAGGATGTAACTGTCGGTATCGCCAGCGACCGGCTTGTCATTGGCTTCAGCACTTGCCTGTGCCGCCGCTTCGGCTTGTTTGGTGGCAGACAATTCCTGTTCGGGAACCACCACCTCCATCTCGGGCAGTACGGTGAAGAAGTCGTACTGGGATTTGCGGGGTTTGTCTGTACCGGATTTCATCTCATCCGCCAGCGGTGTTTCATCCCGTGGCGACACCGTGCCGGCCGCCGCAGGTTCGGTTTTGGGTGTGGCGATCCAGCCTTTGGACGCACCATACCAGGCCAGCCCCAGGCCAATAAGCAAGCCGGTAAACAGCCATAATAAAGCTGGAGTTGAGTTTTTGTTACCTCTGCTTGCGCCGCGTCTTGCCACTGCCTGTGCCTGCCTTTTGTTTCTACATTTCTTCTGGCGCAGAAACGCCCAGAAGCTTCAAGCCGGTTTCGATCACGATACGTGTAGCCAGCACCAGATTCAATCGTGCATTGCGCAAATTTTCATCGTCCACCAGAAACTGGTGCGCGTTGTAATAGGCATGCAGGTCGGTTGCCAAAGCACTCAGATAGTACGCCACCTGATGCGGTGCACGCGTGCGGGCTGCCGTCTCGATCACTTCGGGGAAACGACCCAGCGAGCGCATCAACATCGTTTCGTGATCTTCGGTCAGCAATTCCAGAGCTGCTTCACCGATGGCCTCGTTGTGTCCCTGGCCCATATGCAACAGGTTACGGAATACGCTGCAAATACGTGCGTGGGCGTATTGAATGTAATACACCGGATTCTCGTTGGAATTTGATTTGGCCAGGTCCAGGTCGAAATCGAGATGCTGTTCATGCGAGCGCATCACGTAGAAAAAACGTGCAGCGTCATTCCCGACTTCTTCGCGTAACTCGCGCAGGGTAATGAATTGGCCGCTACGGGTAGACATCTGCACGCGTTCGCCAAAGCGATACAGGA
>CAZRTG010000160.1:3363-8103 GCA_964602895.1 uncultured Wenzhouxiangellaceae bacterium | reverse complement strand
TCAACACCGGCCAGGCGCACACCCTTGGCCGCCCAGTCACGCGAAGAGCCCTGGCCATAATCGGCGCCGGCCACAATGATCAGCGGTTGCTTGCGTTCCATATAGGTTTCAATGGCTTCCCACATGCGGCTGACTTTGCCTTCCGGCTCAATGCGAGCCAAGGACCCCTCTTTCACTTTTCCGTCAACCACAGCCATCTCATTGCACAAACGCGGATTGGCAAAAGTGGCCCGTTGAGCCGTCAGGTGATCACCCCGGTGGGTTGCATAGGAATTGAAGTCTTCCTCGGGCAAGCCCATTTTGGTCAGGTATTCACCTGCCGCGCTGCTGGCCAGGATGGCATTGGAAGGGGATAGGTGATCGGTGGTGATGTTGTCACCCAGCACCGCCAGCGGGCGCATGCCCTTGAGGGCAGGCTGCCCAGCCAGCGCACCTTCCCAATAAGGCGGGCGGCGGATGTAGGTGCTTTTTGGCCGCCAGTTGTACAGCGGATTGGCCAGCCGGGCCTCGTCTTTCAGCTTGCGGAACATAGGCTCGTACACATCGCGGAATTGCTGCGGCTTGACGCTTTGGCTGACGATCTGATCAATTTCCTCATCGTCAGGCCAGATATCCTGCAGCCTGACTTCCTTGCCGTCCGTATCGATACCCAGCACGCCGCGCTCGATATCAAAGCGGATTGAACCGGCTATGGCATAGGCCACTACCAATGGAGGTGAGGCCAGGAAAGCCTGCCTGGCATAGGGATGAATCCGCCCATCGAAATTGCGGTTACCGGAAAGTACCGCGGTGGAATACAGATCACGTTCAATCACTTCCTGCTGGATTTCCGGATCCAGCGCTCCGCTCATGCCGTTACAGGTGGTACAGGCAAAGCCGACAATGCCAAAGCCCAGCTGTTCCAGCTCCTGCAGCAGTCCAGCATCCTGCAAATACAGTTCCACCGCCTTGGAACCCGGTGCCAATGACGATTTCACCCAGGGCTTACGCAGCAGACCTCGTCGATTGGCATTGCGTGCCAACAAACCGGCGGCAATCACATTGCGCGGGTTGCTGGTATTGGTACAACTGGTGATGGCGGCAATGATAACGGCGCCGTCCGGCATCAAGCCTTTTTCCTCCACAAAGTCCTTGCTGATGCCCTTTTCGACCAGATCGGCGGTTGATACCCGCTTGTGCGGGCTGGATGGACCGGCAATATTGCGGCCAACCGCTGACAGGTCAAAACGCAACACACGTTCGTATTGGGCATTTTTCAGACAATCTACCCAGAGTCCGGCTTCTTTGGCATAGGTTTCCACCAACTGAACCTGCTCGTCTTCGCGCCCGGTCAGCTTGAGGTAATCGATGGTTTGCCGGTCTATATAGAACATGGCCGCGGTTGCGCCATATTCCGGTGTCATATTGGTAATGGTGGCACGATCACCAATCGTCAGTTTGTCTATGCCTTCGCCAAAGAATTCCAGGTAGCAACCCACTACTTTTTCCTTACGCAGAAATTCGGTAACGGCCAACACAATGTCGGTTGCGGTAATTCCGGGCTGACGCTGGCCCATCAGTTCCACTCCGACGATATCCGGAAAACGCATATAGGAAGCACGGCCCAGCATCACACTTTCTGCTTCCAGCCCCCCCACACCAATGGCAATCACACCCAATGCATCCACATGTGGCGTGTGGCTGTCGGTACCCACCAGCGTATCCGGGAAAGCCACACCATTCTGCGAGTGGATTACCGGTGACATTTTCTCCAGGTTGATCTGGTGCATGATACCGTTGCCGGGCGGAATGACATCCACGTTTTCAAATGCGATTTTGGTCCAATTTATAAAATGGAAGCGATCATCATTCCGCCGGTCTTCAATCAAACGGTTTTTACCGAAAGCATCCTTTTCAAAACCGGCATGCTCTACAGCCAGAGAATGATCGACAATCAATTGTGTGGGAACCACGGGATTCACTTTCGAAGGATCACCACCCTTCTCGGCAATCGCATCGCGCAAACCCGCCAAATCCACCAATGCGGTCTGTCCCAAGATGTCGTGGCAAACCACCCGCGCTGGAAACCAGGGAAAATCCAGATCCCGTTTGCGCTCAATGATCTGTTTCAGGGCCTCCTCCAGCTTTGCCGGATCACAACGCCGCACCAGGTTTTCGGCAAACACGCGAGAGCAATAAGGCATGCCCTCCCAGGCGCCTTTTTGCAACGACTCGACAGCCTCACGGGTATCGAAATAGTCCAGCTCAGTGCCGGGTAATGGTTTGCGATAATCTTTATTCATTAAAGTCATAGTCCAAAATTCTCAATCCAAATTTCATGGCCAAAATTCTCAATCCAAGTTTCATGGCCAAAATTCTCAATCCAAAATCCATGGCCAAAATCCATGGTCAAAATTCACGGTCAGCCAAGGGAAGAAACTTTCCCATTATCCCAATATGTGTACCGTACTTCAGCAAGGCATTTGCGCCCCACTGCCAGCCCACCTGATACATTGGGTTGCCGCGACAGCTTTTCACCGCTGATTTACCGCTCAGATACCGAACAGCGTCTGGCGGTTATGCAGCGACTGGTTAAAAAATATGCAGCTTCGTACCGGTTTTTTGCACCAAATTCCTATCGTTTAACGCCATATTCACATTAGTAAAACTTCGTCTTTACAAACGAAAATGGCTTTGAAGGTTCACTCTGCCAATGATTTGCTTCATAATGGACCAATCTGAACCATGACTTCCGGCACATAACCTTATGAAATACTGGGTTGTGTACGGGAATTTTGGATCAGTTGGGACAGGTACGAGCTTCCGTGTGGTGGTCCTTTGGAGGGCTGGAGTCTCGTTAAATTGTTAAATTTTAATTCGACAAGACGGGAGACAATATGTCAGCCGAATCAAAAACCCTAGGGTTATCAAAATACCTCCTGGCGCTTTGCCTGAGCACTTCGGTGCTGGTGGCATGGGCACAGGATACCGACACCGACACCGATAGCGACACCGACACAACCAGTGAAGAAAAAGAAGAGGGTGATGTAGCTGCACTGGACCGCGTAGTGGTTACTGGCTCTCTGATCCGGCGTGAAGAATTTACTTCAACTTCTCCGATGCAGGTGATTACCGCCGAGTCCCAGTTCCAGGCTGGCCAAATGAGCGTGGCGGACATGTTGCAAGGCAGCACGGTTGCTGCTGGCACGACCCAGCTGAACAACCAGTTCACCGGCTTCGTTATCCAGGGTGGCACAGGTGTGCAAACGCTTGATCTTCGTGGCCTGGGCGCAGCCCGCTCACTGGTGCTGCTGAATGGCCGCCGCCCCGGCGGCAGTGGTACCCGCGGTGAGGTACATTCCGTTGACCTGAGCAATATTCCTGAAATCGCCGTGAATCGTTTTGAATTGGTTCTGGATGGCAGTTCTTCCATCTATGGTTCTGACGCGGTTGCCGGTGTAGCCAACATCATCACGCGTCGTTCCGTCGACCGCCCTGAAGTGCAGGTTCTGGCTGAAGTACCTCTGGATGGCGGTGGTGAGCTTTACCGAGTTGGAGGTATTGCTGGGTTCAATACCGATAAAGGTGCTTTTACCATTTCTGCACAGTGGGAATTGCAAGAACCATTGCAGGTAGGCGATCGTGATTTCCTCAACTGCTTCCAGGATCGGGTGTGGGATGAGGCAGGCAATCGCATTGATCGTGAAGACCGTTCCATCCTTGCAGGCACCAAGTTGGCAGGCTGTAACAACCTTTACACCAACACGGTTATTGATGCCTTCACCGGACTGCGTTACATACCGTCTCCGGATGGAATAACCGTTGGGCCCATCCCTGGTTATCGTCCTCGAGTCAGTACGACCTACGCCAACAGCCCGCAAGCTTCCTATGAAGACGTGTTGAACGCGCCTTATCTGGAAAACGAATCTGCCATTAATCGCCTTGAACGGGTTAATGTCT
Source organism: uncultured Wenzhouxiangellaceae bacterium (assembly GCA_964602895.1). Classification (GTDB taxonomy): domain Bacteria; phylum Pseudomonadota; class Gammaproteobacteria; order Xanthomonadales; family SZUA-36; genus JAWXBM01. The sequence goes on along the minus strand of CAZRTG010000160.1, from coordinate 4,164 downwards.
ATGCCACTGCCGACTATGCTTTTGACTTCTGGGGTGGTGTGGATTTCGATGCAGACTTTATGTACAGCCGGCGTGATACCGAGTCCAGGAACTGGCGCCAGTTCTTCCCATTCGTCACCAGCGCATCTTACGATCCGTATCCGAATGACCCCGATTATGATGGTGGTGGGTTTAGAGCATCACAGCCGATTATGCCTTACCCATCAAATACGGATGTCACGGTTGATTTCTACTACTTCACTATGGGCTTACAGGGAGACTTGCCGACCAGTAACTATTGGTCTTGGCAGACCTACGCATCCTATTCCTATTCGGATGGTGACTACATGAGTAATGGCATTTTAGCCTCTATCTCAGGCGACAGAGACTTTGATGACAGCCCGCCTTCAGTAAACTATTTTGATCCCAACATCCTGAACGGCACCAACATGCAGCAACTGATTGATGCGGTAGGTATCAGCGAAACCGGCAATACCGTTTATGACCAGTTCCAGTGGGTAGGCATCATCACCGGTGACCTGATGCAGTTGCCAGCCGGCACCGTTGGTACGGCCTTCGGTTTGGAATATCGTACTTTCAGCATCGATGACCAGCCACCGCCTGCTTCGCAAAATGGCGACCTGTGGGGACAGTCTTCAGCCATTGCCACCAAAGGCAGCAATGACGTGATCGAAGCTTTTGTTGAAGCAGATATCCCTCTGATGTCAGGACGCCAGGGTGCCGAAGACATCACACTGAACCTGTCGGCTCGCGGTTTTGATTACAAGGACGGCGGCAGCGACATCGTCTGGAAAGCTGGCC
>CAZRTG010000160.1:0-3353 GCA_964602895.1 uncultured Wenzhouxiangellaceae bacterium | reverse complement strand
GCCTGAACTGGCAAATCAACCCGGTACTACGGGTGCGTTCAACGGTGGGTACTTCCTACCGGGCGCCAGCCCTGTTCGAACAGTACCTGGGTAACCAGACCGGGTTTTTATCCCAGCTATCCATCGACCCATGTATTGACTGGGGCGAAAGCAGCAACGACAACATCCGCACCAACTGTGCAGCTGCAGGCATCCCCAGCGACTATTCCGGTTTGCCGAGTTCTTCTGCATTGGTTATTTCCGGTGGTGGTGTAGATAACCTTGAGGCTGAAACCTCTGATGCATTCACTGCAGGTATCGTTATCACACCCGAGTTTGCGGACATCAGCTTCGCGGCTGACTACTTTGACTTCACCGTCAATGATCAGATCGCCCAATTGGGTGCAGATAACATCGTTGGTGGTTGCTATTCAGGAGCAAACTTCCCGAACACTTTCTGTGATTTGTTTACCCGGAACCCTGGTTCTCACCCAACCGGCCCTTTCAACATTGTAGATGTTAAAGATTCCTTTGTGAACGTAAACAAACAGCGGGTTCGTGGCGTGGATATGACCCTGGTTTGGAACAAGGACTTCAATTTCGGTAACGTAGGTGTTGAAGCGCAAAGCACCTGGACCATCGAAAATACCCAGCAACTGTTTGATCTTGGCTCAGTCGAAGGCTTTGACGAAACTGATTTTGCCGGTCGCATTGGCACACCTGAAAACATCACCAATATCCGCACTTATTGGGGCCGCAATGATTGGAAAGTGACCTGGTTCATGCAGTACGTCGCTGAGACCGACAACAAAGACATAGCAAACGAGATCTTCACTTACTTCGGTCATCCGAATGCACGTCGTGATATCACCATGGAATCAGTTCTGTACCACAACCTGTCTGTGTTCTATGAACAGGACAAGTGGGATTTCCTGTTGGGCGTGAACAACGTGCTGGATGAAACTCCGGACCTGGTATCTACCGGTTCTGGCAGTTCAACACCACGTGGTAACGTCCCGCTGGTGGCTACTCAGTACGACTTATTGGGTCGCCGCATATTTGCACGATTCAATTTCCGCTTCTGACAGCTTTTATCATCCGTCAGACCACAAACGGCGCTTCGGCGCCGTTTGTTTTTGTGGAGGGTGAAATGCCCCTGAATGAATATCAGAGTATTATTAGCAAAATACTGATTATTTCTGCAGCCAAGAGACTCTTCCCCATGCAATCAAAAACCATTCGACGTCAGCTGGCCTTATCGCTGGCTCTCTTCTTCATTTTGGGCACCACTTACGTCTCCGCCAAGCCCATTCCTATCGATTCACTTTCACGCTTGCCGGCCATCACATCCGTATCGATGAGTGCAGACGGCAAACAGCTTGCCGCTCTGGTAGCCGCTCCGGGCAGTAACTATACGGACACCGCGCTGGCCACCTGGGACCTTGACAACATGGACAAGGGGCCGGTGATTACGCCCAGCGGCGATCGCATGAAATTTATTGGTACCAATGCCCTCAAAGCTGACCGCTTCCTGGTCGCTGCCCGCCAGGAATGGACTGGATCCTTGGCCGGCTGCGGTGAAGGCAAAGTCATTGGCTCTACAGCCACTTTTATCAATAAGATCTATTTGACGGATGGCAAGCACAAAGACTTCAAAGAAGCCTTTACCGATGGCAGTTCCCGTCGGTTTGGCGTCAGCGAACAAATGGAACGCTGTCTGGAAATTGCCGGCAGTGCCAGCCTGGTAAATACCCTGCCTCTGGACCCAAAAAGAGTCATCATTCAGCGGGCCAATGGCTTGAACCTGCAAGCCGACTACTTCCTTTACGACCTCGAAACCGGTAACGCAGAGTTGTTGATGCGCGGTGGCAGGTCAGAACAGCCGGCTTTGTTTCATCCGCGTGACGGCAAATTACTGATCCGCACCGAACTGAAATCCGTAGGCAAAGACGATTACGAACAACGGGTTCTGATCCTCAATGAACAGACCGGTACATTTGAAGTGCACGAGGCACTCACCACCTTGCTGCATGAGCGTTACACCATGGCGATACCGGGTATCGATGATGCGACTGGCAAATACTATATTCTCACCGACAAATTCTCAGACCAGGTACAGGCCTGGATGTATGACCCCAAAACCCGTAGTTTTGACAAGGAACCCCTGGTTGCGGGTGGACAGTTCTCTATCGGCAGCCTGATTTTCGGTAATCAGGAAAGCAACTTCAACCAATTGCTGGGCTTCACGGTTGACGGCCCCTCGCGAGAGGTGACCTATGTCGATGCTGACATGCGCTCCATTCATGAAGGCCTGAAACTGGCCTTTCCGGGCAAACAGGTCTTTATCACCGATTACAATAACGGGCTGTCCCGAGTGGTGTTCACTACTTCAAGTGCACAAAGCCCGATCGCCTACCATTTGCTGACCGATCGCAAAACGGTCATGAATCTGGGTAGCCAGATGCCCTGGATTGACAGCGCCAACATAGGCGAACAAAGCTGGGTGAGCTATACCGCCCGAGACGGTATGAAAATACAGGCCATTCTGGATTTGCCTGCGGGATGGAGCAAAGAGGATGGACCGCTGCCTGCTGTAATTCATCCCCACGGCGGACCGTGGACAAGGGACTACACAGGCTGGGATGTTTCGGGTTTTGTGCCCTTCCTCACCTCTCGCGGCTTTGCCGTATTGCGCCCACAGTACCGTGGCAGCTCAGGACTGGGTCACGAACTGTGGTTGGCGGGTGATGCCGAATGGGGCCTGACCATGCAGGACGACAAGGATGATGGTGCCAAATGGCTGGTGGAACAAGGCATTGCCGATCCAGACGAGCTGGTTATATTTGGCTACTCCTATGGCGGGTTTGCTGCCGTTGCTGCTGTCGTTCGACCCAACAGTCCCTACCAATGCGCCATTGCAGGTGCACCCGTGGCGGATCTGACCAAACTGGGCAACAGCTGGAGCGAGAACCGTTTGCAGCGCCTGTTACAAGGTCGCACCGTAACCGGAATGGATCCCATGAAAAATACCGATAAAGCCAACATCCCGGTGTTGCTGTTTGTCGGTGATCGCGATGTGCGCACACCCTCCTGGCATGCCGAGAATTTCTACAAGGCCGTGAAAGACAAGGTACCCGCTCGCTTTGAGCTGATTCCCGATATGCCACACAGCCTGCCCTGGTATTACCGCCAGCACAAAGTGATGTTCGGCTACATGGAAGAGTTCCTGAAAAACCAGTGCGGCATCGCCGGCGCATAGCCCCACCGTCTCTATAACGTCGGTCGCCTTTATAACGTCATCCCGGAACGGGCGTAGCCCGTATCCGGGGCCGCTATCCGGGGCCGTATCCCACCGTCACCCATAATTAGCATTG
>CAZRTG010000159.1:0-8159 GCA_964602895.1 uncultured Wenzhouxiangellaceae bacterium | reverse complement strand
CTCTCGGGCTTCCTGCCCGCCGCGGCACCGGTGCATCCCTGCACAATGGCAGCCACGCTGCCGACCATACCTGGTCTGTCGCGAGCGTGGGTCGCTCCTACAATCGTGCTGGTTTTCATTAACCAATGGGCTTTGCCAACCAACCCAACATGGCCGATGAAACCTCTTCGGGGGCTTCCAGTGTCACCAGGTGTCCGCTACCTTTAACGATCAGCAAAGTTGAACCTGCAATACCCTGTGCCAGTTGTTCGCTCATCCAGGCCGGGCAGATCCGGTCTTCTTCACCGCAAAGTACCAGGCTGGGGCAGCGAATGTCCGGCAACAGCTTGCGGTAGTCCTGCCGCGTATTCAGGGCCCGGCATTGCCGCAGGAACACATCGGGGCCTTGCAGCAGCGCCATGTCAAGCGCTTCCCATTGCAGGAAAGGGTCATCTTTAAATGCTTTGCCCAGGTAATGCGGGATCAGTTCCTCAACCAGGACTTCGCGCAATTTCTGCTGTCGAACGCGTTCCATCTGCGCCCGCCGCGGTGCTTGATGCTCCGGCTTCTCATTGCGCGCCGTTGTACCCAGCAAGGCCAGCCGCAACACCCGTTCAGGCGCCTGTCGCCAGATTTCCAGAGCAATGATTCCACCCATGGAAAAACCGGCCAGTGAAAATTGTGTGGGAGCCGACTGCAGTATCGCGCTGGCCATTTCGGCAATGCTGTCGGCCACTGCAATATCTGCTACGCTAATTTCCGAGGCACGGGGGCGCAAAGCGGCCAGCTGGTGGCGCCAGATACGCTCATCGCACATCATGCCGGGGATCAGCAGCAGGGGTGGGTGTGGTTTAGTCAAATTTCAAATTTCCTGTAGGAGGCCGCTCTCGGGCTACCTGCCCGCCGCGGCACCGGTGCATCCCTGCACAATGGCAGCCATGCTGCCGACCATACATGACCGGTCGCGACCATGGGTCGCTCCTACAAACATGTGGGTTCCCATTGTAGGAGGCCGCTCTCGGGCTTCCTGCCCGCCGCGGCAGCGGTGCATCCCTGCACAATGGCAGCCATGCTGCCGACCAAGCATGGTTTGTCGCGACCATGGGTCGCTCCTACAACAGGATCGCTCCCACAACAGGATCGCTACCACAACAGGGTCGCTCCTACAAAAACAAGCCTCACTGGTAATCCCGGGGAAGGGTTTCTTCCCAGTGTTTTTCCCGGATCAGCTCGCCGTTCTCGGTGAGCCGGCGGAAATACCGGTAATAGAAGTTTTCGGTATCGCTGCGAAAATCCAGCCCACCTTCAAACAACAGGGTACGGTCCTTCATTTCGATTTCAAGCACATGGGTGCCGATCATGGCAGATTGCTCCGGATGATCGTCCGAAGTCCGGTGTTCAATGGTTTCGGTATAGGTTTCCCTGGCCCAGGGGTATTGGGTACCGCCGCTGTTGGTGGCTTTGATGACCACCTCGCCGGTCTGCGGGTTGCGGTCTACCGAGCTGATTTCGCCATAGCCGGAGGAGGTTCCGGTAGCCAGCGAAGCAAAACCTTCAGCACCAGGATAAGCGACAGGTGGCAGGAACTCCGGCCCGGCTGCATTCCTGTTCACGGGCACAACGGGCAACACCAGGCTGGAACCCTTATCACCACCCAACTGCAAACGGCTGGTCAGGGCATAAGGCGTGGGCCAGAACATGGGCCACTGCGTATTGCTGATGGACACCCGGATGCGGTGGTCCTTGGGAAATACCCAGGATGTAAACAGCAGTTTGATATCCAGCGGGAAAAATTCACCGGGCACTATATCCTCGGGTTGCCGTGCTGAATGGCGGTGCGTGCCATTGAAGGCTTTGCCGGTAATCAGCGTGACCTGGCCGTCCGGGGCCACATCGGAGAGGCGTACAAACCAGTTGGCCCGCGTGGTATCGGCAGCCACTTGCAGTTGGGCCAGAGGCATACCGAGAATCGCCAACTCTGCATCCAATGGCGCACTGTCATAGACCAGGCTGTAGGCATCCGTGCCGCGTTGATCGTGCGCTACATCGCCCCACCACATCACCGGGCCGCCGGCTTCATACCCCCGACTGGGAAAATTCCGCAGCAGATGCTGTGTCGGCTGTGGCGCTTGCAGTGACAGGCTGTGATCGGGCTGCAATTGAAAAACCTGATTCCGGGTATCGCCCGCTGGCCAGCTTTTTTCCCAGCGCCAGTAACCGGGAACGGTTTCAAGATAAGGCCCCGGTGGATGCCAGTCCCGCATATAAACGGCCAGGGCGGGTTCATCCATAATGCCGGTATCAATGTCCTTCAACCAAAAATCAAACCAGCGCACCGCTTCATGGCGCCATTCCATACCGGGGTTGGGGTAGGGGTCATGCGGAAAAGCGTGTGACCAGGGGCCGATCAAAGCCTTTACCGGAGCGTGTTTGATCTTCTCCAGCATGCGCGGCAGGGAATTTCGGTAGCCGTCATACCAGCCGCCGATGTGAAAGCTGGGAATGCGGATGCTGTCCTGCCGGTCGCGCCAGGAAGCGCGGTCCCAGTACGGCCCGTCGCGCTGCTGCCGTTTATGCGACAGCACCCAGGGCTCGGTGTCAAAACGGTTTTTGAAATAATTGGCGTCGATCACATAGTCCGGCGCACCGGGCATGGCATTGTAGAGTTCGGCCGACATCTCCCAGGAATCCACGTGCATGATGCCGTCGATGTAATGCACGTCTTCCTGATACAGGTCTTCGGTGGCGTCCACCGCAATGATGGTTTTCAGTGCCGGATGACCCCGACCGGCCATCTGGATGGCATTGAAGCCACCCCAGGAAATGCCAAACATGGCCACTTTGCCGGTCGACCAGGGCTGCTCGGCCAGCCAGCTCAGGACCGCATCACCGTCCGCCCACTCCTGGTCGGAATATTCATAGGGCACCAGCAGCCCCTCACTGTTGCCGGTGCCGCGTATATCCACGCTGGCCACCACATAACCGCGCTCGACGAAATAGGCATACATGCGGGTATTGCGGTCGCGGCTTTCGTTCTTGCGATAGGGCAGGTATTCCAGCAGTACCGGGAATTGCTTGCCCTCAGCGCCGCCGTCGGGCAGATACAAGTCTGCTTCCAGCTTGACCCCGTCGGGCATACGGATTGTGACGGTTTCCATCCGCATGGAGTATTGCGCTGCAGCAGGAGGTTCTGCAGCAGCGCATGAGGGGCTGAACAAAAACACCCATCCTGCCACCAGAGTCAAGGTTGCAATGGATGACAGGATGGGCTTGAACATTGGCTTTGTTACCTGTTCAGTTGCCAACAGGAGCAACAAACGGCAGCTGGTTATCCGCCGCCCAGGCATTGATCGGGGCAATCAGATTGCGGTTGATATCGGCCAGTTCGGTCTGGCGTTGGCCCCATTCGGCCTTTACATCCGCCAGGCGTTCCAACTGACCACCGGTAACCGGCGCTCCCGAGGCATCGATCACATCCAGTAAATAGCGAATCTGGCCATCCAGCATGGTCTCCCAGGCATCTTCATCTTCATAAGTCTCATGCAAGGGTTGGTTGATCTGCTCGTCCCAGGCATTGATGGCTGCGATGGCTTTCTTGCCCTGCGATTGCAACTCGGCTCTATCGGGATAGTCGGCCATCAGGGTTTCGATCTGATCACGCGCCTTGCGCACTTCACTCAAACGCTGCAGCACTTCATCCAGCAGGCTGGCCGTTTCATTGGCGCGTGCAGACCATTCCTGCATTTGTGCAGCGGTGGCGGTCAGGCGTGGGTCAGCTACCAGGCTGAAATCGCTTTGCGCGGTTTCTCCACCCGCGCTCACCCGGAAGCTGTAATCGCCCGGCAACACGCTGGGGCCACCGTAGCCAGCAAAGAGTTTCAGCCCGTCAACACAGTGCAGGTTTTCGGTACGGTAATCCCAGCCCCACTTGTGCAATCCCTTGGTCTTTTCCGGATACTCCGGTTCATAGGGCATACGTGGGTCATAACTGGTCATGCGGCAGCGTTCAAAATCGCCTTCTTCACTGGAATAAGTACGAATGACCTTGCCCTGGCTGTCGAGTATTTCGATCTGCAGGATGTCTGCATCTTTGGGCAATTGGTAATACACCGGCACACGGTTGGGTGGATTGCTGCCTTCAAAATCATCTGCATGACCGGCACCTTGCAGCATGGTGACCGTACCGGGTTGGAATACCCGTAATGTGTCGCTTGTCGCTTTCTCAGCCTGACGCACGACGAACAGATCATCCAGTACCCAGAAGGCGCGACCTTGAGTGGCAACCACCAGCGAATCCTGGCGGATTTGCAGGTCCGTGATGGGCACCGGCGGCAGATTCAGTTCCAGCGAGCGCCAGTTGCCGCCATCATCGTAGGATACAAACATGCCCGCCTCGGTGCCCGCATAGAGCAAGCCTTTGCGACTGGGGTCTTCGCGTACCACGCGCACAAAGGTGTCGGATGGCAAGCCCTTATCCAGGCGCTTCCAGCTTTTGCCATAGTCGGTGGTTTTGTAGATGTAGGGGCTGAAATCGTTCAGCTTGAAACCGGCAACCGCGACATAGGCCGTGGCCGGATCGTGCGGGCTGACCTCGATGGCATTGATGTAGGCCTCGTTGCTGTACTTGCCTTTGTGCGGTGGTGACACATTCTGCCAGCTTTCGCCACCGTTGCGGGTGATGTGCAAATAGCCGTCGTCTGCACCGGCCCAGATGGTGCCGGCTTCATGCGGTGATTCAACGATATAGAACAGCGTGTTGTAGTACTCGGCACCCACGTTCTCCGGCGTCAATGGCCCGCCATTGCGACCTTGTTTGCTGGGGTCATTGCGGGTGAGGTCGGGGCTGATGGCGGTCCAGGTCGCGCCACGGTCCGTGCTTTTCAGCACGTACTGTGTGCCGTAGTAGATGGTCGACCAGTCGTGCGGCGAGGCCGCTACGGGGGTGTTCCAGTTGGTACGGTAACGCAGGTCTTTGGCGTCTTTGCCGTACATCATTTGCGGGTAAGGAATGATGATGCGTGTTAATTCAGTGTCGCGGTCGTATTCGGTCAAAGTGCCGTTGATGGAGCCTGCGTAGACCAGGCGCGGATTATCCGGGTCGAAGGCCACATGGGCGCTTTCGCCTCCCCCCACATCGTAATAATCCGACACGCCAATGCCGCCATACAGGCTGCGACTGGCGATGGCCACGGTGGTGTTGTCCTGCTGCCCGGCGTATATGCGGAAAGGCACCAGGTTATCGGTGGCGACGCGATAAAACTGGCCGGTGGGTTGGTTCATGATGGATGACCAGGTTTCACCCCCATCGAAGGTGACCGTGGCACCGCCGTCATTGCCATTGATCATGTTTTTGGAGTCCGCCGGATTGATCCAATGATCGTGGTGATCACCGTGCGGTGTAGACTTCATGTCAAAGGTCTTGCCCGCATCGATGGATTTGTAAAAACCCGTGTTCAACACATACACCGTATTGGGATTGATCGGATCAGCGGCGATGTGAATGTAATACCAGGCCCGGGTATGCAAAGCGCGATGGCCGTTGATCAGTTCCCAACTGCCGCCCGCATCTTCACTGCGCCACAAGCCGCCTTTCTCATGTTCGGCTTCGATGATGGCGTACACGCGTTCGGGTTGTGCGGCCGAAATGGCGATACCGATTTTGCCGATCACAGCAGGCAGGCCACCTTCCAGTTTCTTCCAGGTATCGCCGCCATCGGTGCTTTTGAAAATACCGCCTTCGGTACCGCCGGATTTGATAAACCAGGGCGTGCGACCGTGTTCCCACATGGCAGCATAAACCGTGCGCGGGTTGGAGGGATCCATGACCACGTCGGTGGCACCGGTTTCCGGGCCCACTTTGAGGACTTGCTCCCAGGTCGCCCCGCCATCGGTGGTGCGATAAACCCCACGTTCATCGCTGGGGCCCCAGATCTGGCCCTGTACGGCGACCAATGCGATATCCGGATTGGTGGGATGAATCTGGATGCGGGCGATCTGGCCGGCTTTCTCCAGCCCGATGTGGGTCCAGCTGGCGCCGGCATCGGTGGATTTCCACATGCCGTCGCCGTGTGATGTGGTCACACCGCGGATGGGTGCCTCTCCGGTGCCCACATACAGTACATTCGGATCCGATTCGGCAACCGCGACTGCACCGATGGTGCCCACTTTGAAGAAATCATCCGAGATGTTTTCCCAGGTCGTTCCGGCATTGATGGTTTTCCACATGCCACCCCCGGTTGCACCCATGTAATACAGGTTGGGTTGGCCCGGAACACCTGTTACCGCAGTGACCCGACCACCCCGCCAGGGGCCGATCAGGCGGTATTCCAGCCCTTCCAGTTGAGCGTTGGTGTCGGTGGCAGCTTGTGTGCTGGTGGCAAGGCTCAGGAGTAACAGGATTAAAACGGCGGACAACAAACTGAATAACGAGCGAGGGGAAAGTTCAGGTGTGGGCATTTATGGCTTCCTTCTTCTGGCGATAGACTTATTTGGGGTTGCTTGTCTGGCAGCATACTGAATTCATAGGCTCGCCGCATCCCCGCAGTTCACAGCCGTTTGCAGGCGTAGACTGTAGCAATCACGTTCACCTCTCCGGAGTGCGGCTTATGAGAAGTTTTCCCGCAAAATATTCTGCGTTGATTTGCCTGATGTTGTTTGCATTGGTAGCTTCGCCAGTGCTTTCCGATGAGTTGAAAACCCATAACGTGATCCTGATCACGCTCGATGGCGTGCGGGTGCAGGAAGTGTTTTCGGGTCTGGATGAAACCATAGCCGTGCACGATCAGGAGCAGGTCTATTCCGAAATCGAAACCGGTCGGCAACGCTACGGCCAGGGGGGACCGGAACAAAGGCGTTCCGCCCTGTTACCCCATTTCTGGACGCAGCTGGCACCGCAGGGTGTGGTGTTGGGAAACCCTGCCTGTGACAATCACGTCAAGGTTCAGAACCGCATCCGTTGGTCCACGCCTGGTTATATCGAAATCATGACGGGTGGCCCAAAAGCCGAGGTTACTGACAATGAGAACTACCGCTTTCCTTTTAAGACTGCATTGCAATTGATCCAGGAAAAGCTCAAGCCGGCTTTTGGTGAACTGGTAGAGATCGGTTCCTGGGATGGCTTTAAATTGGCCGCCTCCGCGCAGGATGATGCCTTTTTGATGGTCGGTGCACATGAAAGCATTCCTCCCGCGCTGGCTTCGGAGTGGAGCAATAAGGTGGCCGGCTTGCGGCGCGAGGTCATGGGTTTATGGGAAGAAGGCAGTAACGATGTGCTGACGTTCCGCATGGTCATGGACTATGTGCAGAAAAACCAGCCACGCGTACTGTGGTGGGCTATGAAGGACTCGGACGATTGGGCCCACGCCGATCGCTATGACCGTTACCTTGAATTCCTGCACAAGGCAGATCATATGATCGGTGAATTGTGGAATACGCTGCAGAGCCTGGATGCCTACCGCGACCGCACCACCTTGATCATCACCACCGATCACGGCCGCGGCCTGCAGGGCAACGATTGGGCCGAACACGACCTCACCATTCCGGGCAGCGACGATATCTGGTTGGCCATCGTTGGCCCGGATACGCCCAACCTGGGCGAAGTGAAAACACCGGGCACGGTTTATCAAGGCCAGGTGGCCGCGACTTTGCTGTATTACCTGGGGATTGATTACCGAGAGTTGGGTCCGGAGGTTCTGCCACCGGTCGCTATCCCAGGGTCAGAATCCGATAAGTAGGAAGCCGCCATGCTGCCGACCAAATAATATGCTGAAACGGATAGCTCTCGGGCATTCCTGCACAAAATCGCGACCATGGGTCGCTCCCACAGCATGGTTCGCCCACAGCATGGGCCGCTCCTACAGTAGGAACAAGACGTGTTCGCGATCAGCGACCAAACGCGTCATACTTTATGTCTCGTTAATCGGGTGCTGTCGTATGTATGGATTTGGTGACTTTCTGATGGTGATGGTGGCGCGACTCAATGATGAGTCTGCCACAAAAGATGATGTGATTGACTGCCTGCGGCAGATCGATGAAGTCTTTGATCGCCAACTGGACCCCACCAAAGAGTACGAAGCCTATGCTGCCATGCAACTGTGTCAAAGCATCCGTAAAATTCTTGAGCAGCCCTGAAATCATGATGTAGGAGCGACCCATGTTGTGGGAGCGACCCATGGTCGCGA
>CAZRTG010000158.1:0-8175 GCA_964602895.1 uncultured Wenzhouxiangellaceae bacterium | reverse complement strand
GCCAGACATTTACACCGCAACTGGGTCGGCATTCCACACGTTACCCAGCACGACGAAGCAGACATCACCGACATGGAGTCTTTTCGTAAAGCACATACTGCCGAAGCAGAAGCTGAAGGTTTCAAACTCACACCCCTGGTGTTTTTGATCAAGGCCAGTGTGGCTGCATTAAAGAAATATCCACAGTTCAACGCATCGCTGGATGAAAGCGGTGAAAATCTGGTGCTGAAGAGCTACTTCAACATAGGCATTGCGGTGGATACGCCCAAGGGCCTGGTGGTGCCTGTGCTGCGCAACTGTGAGCGTAAAGGCTTCATGGAATTGGCCAGGGAATTGTCGGATTTGAGTGCCGTGGCGCGTGAGCAGAAGCTCAAGCCACAGGACATTCAGGGTGGCTGCTTTTCGATTTCCAGTCTGGGTGGTATCGGCGGCACGGCATTTACCCCGATCATCAACGCACCCGAAGTGGCCATCCTGGGGGTGTCGCGTTCCAACACCAAAGCCGTGTGGGATGGCAAAGCATTTCAGCCCAGACTGATGCTGCCTTTGTCGCTATCTTACGATCACCGGGTCATTGATGGCGCAGCAGCGGCGCGCTTCACCCGCTTCCTGGCCAGCCAGCTGGAAGATCTGCGACGGCTGATCCTCTGAGCCTGGCTGTTTAGCGCAATGGAAAGCCATACAGCAGCAGAACATCGGAAAGGCAAAAGCCTGTATTGGGCTGCAATCGTGGCGCTTATGCTCGGACTCACCGCTTTGTTCCAGGGTGTCACTCGCAATGACAGAATGGCTCAAAGCATTCTGACCACGGATGGTGAGGTGGCGCTGGTGCTTACCCGACAACGTGATGGTCATTACTACGCCAATGGTGAGGTTAACGGTCAGGCGGTTGCCTTTATGGTTGATACAGGCGCGTCGGATGTAGCCTTGTCTTCTGCTGTAGCCAGATCACTGGGTCTGGAATTTGGCCCCGAAATCACCGTTATGACAGCCGCCGGCCCGGTTCGAGGCTGGATAACCCGATTGGACAGTATCCAGATCGGTCCTTTGCTGTTACGCAATGTGCGTGCCACCATTACCGACAAACTGGGTGAGCAGGCCCTGTTGGGCATGAGTTTTCTAAAACATTTCAGCATGATTCAGGAAGGCGATACGCTGATCCTTGCCGTCGCCGGAGAACGTTAATATGTCAAAGATAGTGCAGGTTGAGGTGCCGGATATTGGTGATTTCGATGCCGTGCCGGTAATCGAAGTACTGGTCCAGCCGGGTGAGACCGTGAAAAAAGAGCAATCGCTGGTTACGCTGGAAAGCGACAAAGCGACCATGGAAATACCGTCCCCGGCGGATGGTAAAGTGCTCGAAGTCAAAGTCGAGATAGGCTCAACCGTTGCCCAGGGCGATGTGATCCTGAGTCTGGAAATGAAAGCCGATGGATCGGCTGAAGATGCCGAGATTGCAGATGCGGCTGCAGACACCCGGGCTGAAACCGTTTCGAGCGCAGCAGCAGAGGAACATTCGTCGACACCACAACCGCAAGCAGCAGCCCCTGCAGCCAGTAACCATAAATACAGCTATGACGTTTTGGTTCTGGGATCCGGGCCCGGTGGATACACAGCGGCGTTTCGAGCTGCGGACCTGGGCCTGAAAGTGGCTTTGGTGGAGCGCTACCCGACCCTGGGCGGCGTCTGTCTGAATGTGGGCTGCATTCCATCCAAAGCCCTGTTGCATACCGCACAAATGATCGACGAAGCAGCCGCCATGGAAGCGCACGGTGTGAGGTTTGGCGAACCCGAAATTGATCTGGACAAATTACGTAACTTCAAAGACCAGGTGGTCAGTAAACTCACCGCAGGCCTGGCCGGCATGGCCAGCAAACGGGGCGTGGATGTAGTGGAAGGAATTGGTGAGTTTACCGGGCCGAATGAAATATTGGTGCAATCGGGCGAACAGATCAGGACATTGGATTTCGCTCATGCCATTATCGCGGCTGGCTCGCAGTCTCTGGAATTGCCCGGTTTGCCCTGGGGTGACCCGCGATTGATGGATTCCACCGCTGCGCTGGACCTCGAGGACATACCCGCACGTCTGCTGGTTATTGGTGGCGGCATCATCGGCCTGGAAATGGCCTGTGTTTATGCGGCCCTGGGTAGCCAGGTGACGGTCGTCGAATTAACCGAACAATTGATGCCGGGTACAGATCCGGACCTGGTCAGGCCTCTGCAGAATCGTATCAACAAGCGGTACGAGAACATTTTCCTTGGCACCAGGGTGACGCGGGTGGATGTGGATGACAGCGCTTTGATCGCCCATTTTGAAGGGCCGAAGGCCCCCGCTACTGAGTCCTTTGACCGGATTTTGGTCGCCGTAGGTCGTGTTCCGAATGGCAGGAATATCGGCGTTGAAGCGGCTGGAGTCGCAGTCAACGAGCGTGGTTATATTTCTGTCGACAGGCAAATGCGTACCAATGTGCCGCATATTTTTGCCATCGGCGATATCGTAGGTCAACCCATGTTGGCACATAAGGCCACCCACGAGGGCAAGGTCGCTGCAGAAGTTTGTGCCGGTCACAAAAGCTATTTTGATGCCCGTGTGATTCCATCGGTGGCCTATACCGATCCGGAAGTGGCGTGGGTGGGCGTTACCGAACAACAGGCCAGGAGCGATGGGCTGGATTTTGAAGCCGCCAAATTCCCCTGGGCGGCCAGTGGCCGCGCCCTGGGCATAGATCGGGCAGAAGGTTTTACCAAGTTGCTGTTCGATAAGGACACCAAACGCATTATCGGTGCGGGCATTGTCGGGCCACATGCCGGTGATCTGATTTCAGAGTGTGCTTTGGCGATCGAGATGGATTGCGAAGCCGGTGATATCGCTTTGACCATACACCCGCACCCGACTCTGTCAGAAAGCATCGCCATGGCAGCCGAAATATTTGACGGCACGATTACCGATCTGTACCTGCCAAAGAAAAGCAGGTGAAACGCCAGTAGTCAGGTTTGGTTCAGCATGAAAAAGCACACGGTCGTGATTACCGCTGCACCCAGCAGATTGAGCACTAAACCAGCATGGGCCATTTGCCTGATGGTGACCATTCCGCTGCCATAGACAATGGCATTGGGGGCAGTAGCAACCGGCAACATGAAGGCGCAGCTGGCACTGAGTGCCGCAGGCACCATCAATAACATGGGGTTGATGTCAGTGGCGATGGCGGTAGCAGCCAGCAGTGGCATCAGCAGGCTGGCTGTGGCGGTATTGCTGGTGACTTCGGTGAGGAAAGTGACCACCAGACACAACGACAACACGATCATCCAGACAGGCAGGGCAACCAATACTTCCAATTCAGCGGCGATGATATTTGCCAGCCCACTGGATACAAAAGCACTGGCCAGCGTGATGCCGCCGGCGAACAACAGCAACACCCCCCAGGGTATATCGCGGGCGGTTTCCCAGTGCAATAGCCGTTTGCCCTCGCCATTGGGTAAAACCGACATCGCAATCACGGCAATCATTGCGACCGAGGCGTCATTGGCTTGCGGCAGGTTGAGCCATTCGCTCCAGCCACCAAAAGGTGCCTGTCGAGTGATCCACGCCAGTGCAGTCAGGGTAAACATGATCAGAACCCTTTTTTCGGCTGGCCGCCATGCGTCTGCTTTGGGTAAATGGATTGGATGCTGCAATTTGAGACCCCGCGTCAGCCACAGGCCTGTCAGCGGAACCAGGATCAAAACAACCGGTATGCCCCAGGTCATCCATTCAAGAAAGTTCGGTGTGACGCCAAATTGGTCCTGATGAACCTGCATGAAAATCAGGTTGGGTGGTGTGCCAATGGGCGTGCCCAGACCGCCAATACTGGCTGCATAGGCAATTCCCAGCAACAGGGGCACCGCCATGAACCGATCGGTACGTTCCAAAACAGCCAGCGCCACCGGTAACAACATCAGGGTAGTGGCGGTGTTGGAAATCCACATGCTCAGCAAAGCTGATGCGGCCATAAAGCCAAGCACCAGGCCGCGGGCGCTGTTGCCGCCAAACAGTTTGACCATGTAAAGCGCGACACGCCGATGCGCTCCGGAATCGGCCATGGCAGTGGAAAGCATAAACCCGCCCATCAACAACAAAATCAAAGGGCTGCCGTACGCCTGGCCAACCTGGGCTGGTGTCAGCACACCAAACAATGGAAAAAATGCCAGTGGGATCAAAGAAGTGAAAGGTATGGGCACAGGTTCAAAAATCCACCACACAGCGCATACCAGGGTAATGCTGGCTGTAATGGCTGCCGCAGAGTTCCATTCCAGTCGAATCAGATAGAAAAAAAGTGCAATGGCAACCAATGGTGTGAGCACGAGCAGGAAGCGGCTCATTGATTCAAATCAGCCCCATAACAGTTGGGACTTTTTTGCCCTGTGCATTTTCCATACGTTAACGTATGATACTTGAGACTGGTTTTTTTCAATCGAAAGCGCCTGCCTTGAATTGGTTCGAATTTTTTGCTGGCATATCGGTTGTGAAGCTGAACAATTCCGAACTTTACCACAGGCTATAATCAACCTGTAATCAGGGTTTTGAATTGTTGCAAACTTTGACGGGGACCCGAATTAATGAACAATCGCCTGATCCTTTTAGTCCTTGCCCTGCTGCTTTCATTTAACACGTGGGCCAAACCAACCGAACCTGCGCGAAATAAAGACGGCAGTATCGTTACCGGGGTGCTCACCGCCCAGTTTGATGCAGCGAGTGCAAAACTCCCGTTCCCAACCAACCTGTTATTCATAGGGACAACGGATTTAACACTGAATGTTCCACCCCTTCAGGGTAATCCCAACGATTATGGCGATCCCAGCGTGGCGCTCAGCGCCAGCGATGGTTTCAGTACATCAGAACCCTGGACCGCCAATTTCGTACAGGACCAGATCAGTGCAATCAATCTCGAAAAGCCACCTGCTACGATCAATCCGGCATCCGTAGTTTCCGGCCAATCCGTTCGATTCTTTGAAGTCAGCACCGTGTTCGGCACCATCGTTATGGTCAGCGGAATTGTACGCGAGCTGCAACCGGGTGTTGACTACGTAGCCACGCTGTCCGGGCCTTCCACCATTGCCATTCTGCCGCTGTTACCGTTGAAGGAAATGACCACCTACATGGCGGTGATTACCAACGGTGTCCGCGATAGCAAAGGAAATGATGCAACCCCGGATCAGCAGTACTGGATAGGCAAGCGAACCGAGCCCTTGTTGGACGCCAATGGCAACAGCACCACGCTCCTGCCGGTTGCCCTGGCGACTTCGCTTGAACCTTTGCGACAAATCATCAATTCGCAGGAAGCGGCTCTGCAGGCATTTGGTGTCAATACCGATGACGTGGTGCTGAGCTGGACGGCGCAAACCCAGTCCATCACACCGGTTCTGAAAAACCTGAGAAGCATTGCCCGACCTGCCAAAACTGCGCTGGTCAACAGCAATATGAGCACTGCGGCCATTGGCGGA
Source organism: uncultured Wenzhouxiangellaceae bacterium (assembly GCA_964602895.1). Taxonomy (GTDB): domain Bacteria; phylum Pseudomonadota; class Gammaproteobacteria; order Xanthomonadales; family SZUA-36; genus JAWXBM01. The sequence goes on along the minus strand of CAZRTG010000158.1, from coordinate 2,694 downwards.
GCGGGTATCGCCGATATTTATATTGGTGTAATCACCTTGCCGTATTATCTGGGCGTGCCTTCGGCTGAAAATCCGGTAGCTCCACTGACTGATTTCTGGAAAGCGGCCCCCGGCGCCTACGTCCCGCCATTCAATGCCCTGGGCCTGAATCCGACATCCACTCACATTACAGTTGCCAATCCGTTCCCGGTTAAAACCAGCGATCAGACCGTGCCACTGTTGCTTACGGTTCCTAATGCCAACAGCGGCAAGACCCGCCCGGCAGCCGGCTGGCCCGTGGTTATTTTCGGCCATGGTCTGGGTGGTGATCGTACCAATATGCTGGCTGCTGCCGATACCCTGGCTTCGATTGGCTACGCTTCCATTGCCATAGACACCCCGCTACACGGCGTAACATCGACCAGTAGCCCGTTTTATATCGGCAATACACCATTTGCCGGCATGGGCAACGAACGAACCTTCAATGTCGACTACAGCGATAATGCAACCGGAGCACCTGGTCCGGATGGCAAAATTGATCCATCCGGCACCTGGATCATCAATTTGCAGAGCCTGTTGACCAGCCGGGATAACGGACGTCAGGCACAGGCAGATCTGTCTGTTTTGGCTGTAACCATTCCGAGCATCAGTTTCGATGGTGACGCCTTGCCGGATTTTGATGCGTCCAACCTGGCCTATGCGGGTATTTCGATGGGCTCCATTATGGGCACCGCATTCGTCGCTGTTGAACCGATGATCAAGCGGGCATTCCTGAGTGTCCCCATGGGCGGTTTGATGCGCGGACTGGAAGCTTCCCCCACGTTTGGGCCAAGAATCAGGGCCGGATTGGCTGCTGCCGGAATAATGCCGGGCTCGTCAGAATTTCAACAGTACCTGACCATTGGGCAAACCGTAATTGGCCCCATGGATCCGGTGAACTGGGGCCTGGAAGCATCTACCTTCAAAAGCATCGTATTACATGAAGTGATTGGTGATACCGTAGTGCCGAATTTTGTAGCTACGGCACCGTTATCGGGCACCGAGCCCTTGATTAAAACCATGGGGCTTGCAGCCTATTCAGGTTCCAGGTCGGATGCCGGTGGCTTGTCCCTGGCAGGGCGTTTTGTTCCACCGGCTTCTCATGGCTCATTATTAAGCCCGGCCACATCACCCGCCGCAACAGCAGAAATGCAGGCACAAATGGCCTCCTTTATTGCCAGCAAGGGCACCTCGGTGGCAGTCAGCAATGCCGCTACCATGGTTCCGGAATAAGGGGGGACAGTAAATGCCTGACAAAACAGAAGTTTGTTTAGCTCGTAGCGGTCTGGAGTCCAGTATGAAAATCAAATCAAATTCTTCTCTGCAGCGCTCGGCCCTGATCCTGGGTATGGCTCTGGCACTGGCCAGCGGTCCCGCCGCAGCAATTGAATTGCAAATGGGTGATGAGTTCAGCGGAAGCTGGGACACCACCGTCAGTTATGGCGCCTCCTGGCGGATGGACGATTACGATCCGGACGAAGTGGGCAAAGCAGTGCATAACCCGACCGTTGGATTTCTGGATAATGCCGGCCAGCGTGCAGCGCAGGGCAGGTGGTCCGTCAATGGTGACGATGGCAATCTTAATTATCCGGATGGCGGCGATCTGATCTCCAACACCATCAAGCTGACCACTGAACTGGATATAAAATGGCGGAGTTTTGGTGCTTTTTTCCGGGCCAGCGCCTTCTATGATTTTGAAAACGAAGGCAAGGATGTATTGTCAGAAGTAGCACAACGTCGGGTTGGAAAGGATATTCGAATTCTCGATGCCTTCATTTGGGGCGACCATGCCATCGGTGATCGTTACCTGACCTGGCGTTTGGGCCGTCAGGTTGTGAGCTGGGGTGAATCAACTTTCATTCAGGGTGGCCTGAACGCCATCAACCCGGTGGATGTTTCCAAGTTGCGTATTGCTGGCGCCGAGCTGAAAGAGGCGTTTGAAGGTGTCAACATGGTGTGGGCCAATATCGACATTACGCCCACCATTTCCTTCGAGCCGCTATATATTTTTGAATGGAAACCCATCATTCCGGACCCGGCCGGCACCTATTTTTCAACCAACGATATCGCCACACCTGGTGGTTCTTATGCCATGCTGAATTTTGGTGTTGTACCGCAACCCGTTATCAATCCGGACCTGTATGACACAGTTTGCGGGCAGGGGAATCTGTCAGCTTCCGATATGGCGCTGCCACCTCAACTGATTGGTGCGGGCTGCTCTGCCAGTTTCCCTCGTGCCGATACGGTCAAGGCCAGTGACAGCGGTCAGTACGGTGCTGCCCTGCGTTGGTTTGCAGAAAACTGGAACGGTACCGAGTTCGGCTTGTATTACCTCAATTACCACAGTCGTCTGCCTTTGATCAGTGGTGTTTCCATTACCTCCACATCGGTAAATACCGGGCGCTATTTCACCGAATACCCCGAAGATATTCACCTGTTGGGCATCAGCTTCAATACTTCAGTAGGCACCTGGTCGCTGGGTGGTGAGGTCAGTTATCGTCCCAACGCACCGTTGCAATTTGATGATGTAGAGTTGTTGTTCGCAGGCCTGACTCCGCTCAATCCGCTGATTCCCGCGCCCGTCAACCGATTCAAAAGCCAACTCGGCGAATTCGGACCGGGAGAATTTATCCAGGGCTGGGATGAGCATAAAGTGTGGCAGGGACAATCTACTCT
>CAZRTG010000157.1:0-8235 GCA_964602895.1 uncultured Wenzhouxiangellaceae bacterium | reverse complement strand
TAGGGTCGAACCACCAGTGGTGCTTCGGTTTGGCCGACAAAAACATTGGCTGCCACCGACAGGCTTTCCGCACCGCTGGTACGCAATACTTTCAGCATCACCCAGGCCATGCCCTGGACGATTTTCTGCATGATGCCCAGGTGATACAACACCGCCATCAGGCTCGCAAAGAAAATGATGGTGGGCAGCACCTGAAAGGCAAATACAAAGCCAAAATTTTCAAAGCTGGCAAGGTCGCCAAAAATGAATTTGGAACCGGTCAGCGCGAAGTCGACTATCTTTACAAAAATGCGCGCAAAGTAATCAAAGAATTCGCGCCCACCCGGCACCAGAATGACGGTGATGGCAAATATGAGTTGCAAGCCAATACCGGAGAATACCAGCCGCCAGTCGATCTCGCGTCGGCGGTTGGACAGTGCAACGGCAATTCCGATCAGAACGGACAGCCCGAACAGGCCAAAGGCAATATTCGCAATCATGGAACGGACCCCGCTTTGCGTATTTTTTTATTGATGCCGGTCTGCAATGTATAGCGTTTAAGTGAAACTCGCAAATACTATGATTACCCATGGAATCTACGCGACACAGGGCTGTGTCGCCATTTTCAATGAAAGCATTTCATTGAAAATGAAGGAAATTGAAAACCACGTTTTTCGATTTCCGTGTGCTGAGAAATCCAGGATGGATTTATTCAGCACCTTTCTACGACCCGTCGGCAAATATCAGCGTTTCACGCGTGGCAGAGAATTTGATATCCGGCCAGCGCTCCATGGTGAGCTGCAGGTTAACCCGGGTGGGCGCCAGATACACCATCTGCCCAGCCGCATCCAGGGCCAGATTGAGCTCCAACTGACGGCAGAAATCCTCCAGTTTGCGGGCATTGTCGCAACTCACCCAGCGCGCTGTGTGGATGTTGACGTTTTCAAAAAAGGCATCCACGTTGTATTCGTTTTTAAGGCGATAGGCCACTACATCGAATTGCAATATGCCCACGGCTCCCAAAATCAGGTCGTTGTTGTTCAACGGCCTGAAAAACTGTGTTGCACCTTCTTCCGATAATTGTTCCAGGCCTTTTTGCAGTTGTTTCATTTTCAGCGGGTCGCGCAAGCGCGCCCGGCGGAACAACTCCGGGGCAAAATTGGGAATACCGGTGAACTGCAGGGCTTCACCTTCAGTAAAAGTGTCGCCAATGCCGATAGTGCCGTGGTTGTGCAGGCCTATGATATCGCCTGGCCAGGCGTCTTCCACATGCTCACGTTCCTGCGCCAGAAACGTCAGGGCGTTGGTGGACTTGATGTCCTTGCCCAGCCGTACGTGGTGCATTTTCATGCCGCGTTGGAAATGCCCCGAGCAGATACGCATAAAGGCGATGCGATCACGATGTAAGGGATCCATGTTGGCCTGGATTTTGAAAACAAAGCCGGTCAGTGCGGTTTCATCACTATCTACCGTTCTGCCCGTGGTGGCACGCGAGCCGGGCGCCGGTGCATGTTGTACAAAAGCGTCCAGCAAGGGTGTGACGCCAAAATTGTTGATGGCAGAGCCGAAAAATACCGGACTCTGTTCTCCGGCCAGATATGCGGCCGGGTCGAAGGGATGACTGGCGCCCCTGACCAGTTCGATTTCCTCGCGAAACTCGGCTGCATCGCGCCCCAGCACCGTATCCAGTTCCGGGTTGTCCAGACCCTTGATGACCTTGGCCTGCTGGGTGACATAATTCTTGCCGGAGTCGTACAGCAATACCTCGTCATTCAGCAAATGATAGACGCCTTTGAGACGCTGCCCCATGCCGATGGGCCAGGTGACCGGCGCACACTGGATGCCCAGTACATCCTCGACTTCATCCAGCAATTCCACCGGGTCACGGCCTTCGCGATCCAGCTTGTTGATAAAGGTAAAAATAGGTGTCTGGCGCAGCCGGCACACTTCCATCAATTTGATGGTGCGCTCTTCCACACCCTTGGCACAGTCAATCACCATCAGGGCTGAGTCCACTGCCGTCAGTGTGCGATAAGTGTCTTCGGAAAAGTCTGCGTGTCCGGGGGTATCCAGCAGGTTGACCACCTTGCCCTGGTATTCGAACTGCATCACCGAACTGGTCACGGAAATACCGCGCTCCTGCTCCAGCTTCATCCAGTCGGAAGTGGCATGCCGGGTAGCCCGCTTGGCCTTGACCGCACCGGCCATCTGGATGGCACCGCCGAACAACAACAGCTTTTCGGTGATGGTGGTCTTACCGGCATCCGGATGCGAGATGATGGCAAAGGTACGACGCCGGTCGCGTTCTTTTTGAATTTTGGACATGTTGGGTTTTTCGAGCCGTAGTTTCGGCCGCGGTTTCAGGTAATTGTTTCAGGCACCCGTTTCAATCAATCGGCGCCTGGCGGAAAAAGCCCGTCATTCTAACAGAGCCCAACCATCAGAGTCTGATCAGTAAGAAGCGGTTTGGGTGCCTTCGAGAAACTGGTTTTCCTGTGGTTTGAACAGGCTGCCGTCTGCTGCCTGAAAACTGAAGGGCAGTGAAACCAGTTGCATGCCGATATTTTGCTGCAGGGCAAAGTGCAAATGCGGCCCGGAGCTGAAACCGGTATTGCCGGAGCGGGCAATGCGCTGGCCGGCTTTAACGCGAGCGCCACGGCGTACGGTCACGCTGGCCAGATCAAGATGCGCATAGACTGTCATGGTGCCATCTTCATGCAGAATTCGCACATGGTTGGCCTTGTCGACAAATTTTTTCAGATCAGTGCCACCCTTGTTGAAATTTTCTTCGATGTCCATGACCACACCGGCTTTGGCCGCCAGTATGGTCGTGCCCACCGGCATCACAATATCCAGCGCGTATTCGCTATCGGCACTGTTGTGAGTGTGCGTGCCTTTAAAGCCCTGGCTGACGGGATAGGATTCACCCGCCGGGAAAGGCGGATACAGCACGGCATTCTGCACCCGTTGTGGAACCGGAGGGCCGGGCACTGAATTGAGGTGGATGCTGTAGCTGAAGCCCTGCTTTGGGTCCAGCGAGCCCAGGCCTACCAGTGCCTGTTCGGTTTGGCGTGGAATGACGAAGCGTGCCGGCAAATCGGGTTCGGTGATGACGTTCACGGCATTGGACAGGCTGAACTCCACCTCCACCGGTCCCCAGAAATCGTTGAAAAGCAAATAAACCGGGTTAGCCTCTGTGCCTTCGCGACGCAATTTGATGCGCGCTTCAGCCTCTTTCTGCATGTAAACGGTATCGAAGGCCTGGCCTTCATCCGGCTTGCGATCGGTGAAGTGCCAGATGCCGTCCTGGTCCTGGAACTTGTAGATATTGCCAGCCTGCAACGCCGAGCACAGCAGTACAGCGCACACCAGCGCCACGCCTGACAGCATGGCGTTTTTGCGTAATGACCAACCCTTGGTTTCTGACATATTCAGCATTCAATCACGTTGACAGCCAGGCCGCCCCGCGAGGTTTCCTTGTAATGGCTTTTCATATCGGCACCGGTTTCGCGCATGGTTTTGATCACCTTGTCCAGTGACACACGGTGTTTGCCGTCTCCGCGCATGGCCATGCGTTGTGCATTGATGGCTTTGACGGCACCCATGGCATTCCGTTCAATGCACGGGATTTGCACCAACCCACCCACCGGGTCACAGGTCAGGCCAAGATTATGTTCCATGCCGATTTCGGCGGCATTTTCCACTTGCCAGGGTGTACCACCCATGGCGGCAGTCAGCCCACCCGCAGCCATGGAACAGGCCACACCGACCTCTCCCTGACAGCCTACTTCGGCACCTGAAATCGAAGCGTTCAGCAGATACAGAATACCAATGGCCCCGGCGGTGAGCAGAAAGTCCACCACACCATCTTCGTTGGAACCCGGAATGAACTGCAGGTAATACTGGATGACAGCAGGAATGATGCCGGCCGCACCATTGGTCGGGGCAGTGACCACGCGTCCACCAGCGGCATTTTCTTCGTTGACCGAGAGGGCAAACAGATTGACCCAATCCAGGGTGCCGAGCACATCCCCGGCAGGACTCTGTTTTTGCAATTCACGGTACAAAGCCGGCGCCCGGCGCCTGACTTTCAGGCCACCCGGCAGGTCACCTTCCTGCAAATAACCCCGTTGCATGCAAGCGTGCATGGCAGCCCAGATACGTAACAGGCCGCTGTGCACTTCTGCTGCACTGCGCCAGGTTTTTTCATTCTCCAGCATCAGTTCAGCCATGCTTTTGTTCTGCGACTGGCAAAGCTCCAACAGCTGGTCACCACTGTTAAAAGCAAAAGGCAGGGGTGTTTCATCGGCCACGATGCGGTCTTCTGCCGCGCGATCCTGATTCACGACAAAGCCTCCCCCGACCGAGTAGTATTCACGTTGTATCAGGCTGCTGCCATCTGCAGCAAAGGCTTCGAAACGCATGCCATTGGGGTGGTGCGGCAGTAACTGGCGCTTGTTGAATTTCAGATCCTGCTCGGGTTTGAATGCAATCACCGGGCCTTGTGGCAACACGAGTTGTTGCCGTTCGCGAATCACGGCCAACAGATGCTCGATGGCATCCGGATCGACGGTGTCCGGCATCTCGCCTTGCAAGCCCAGCATGATGGCTTTGTCGGTGCCGTGGCCGCGGCCGGTATGCGCCAGCGATCCGAACAAGGTGGCCTGGATGCGGGCCGTTTGTGCCAGACAGTCCATTTGCTGCAGACGATGTACGAAAGTACAGGCCGCCTTCATCGGGCCCACCGTATGTGAACTGGATGGGCCGATACCTATTTTGAACAAGTCAAAAACACTGACAGCCATGTTGTCGTCTTCCTGCCGTAGGTGAATCCGGGTTGCGGGAAATTTAAGTCCCGATACTGTGCTGCTCAGGGTATCATTTCGGAGTCCGGAATTTCGCAATTGCCGGAATTATTGAACAGGAATGGCCGCTGATGACACAAGCAACTGCAGTAACGCTCTACACCCGATCCGATTGCCACCTCTGTGAGGTAGCAGCACAATTACTGGAAGAATGCGGTATCCGTTGGCAGTCGATGGATATCGATACGGATCTGGAATTGATACGCAAATATGGCAACCACATTCCCGTGCTCTACCGCGCTGATGTCAATCGTGAATTATTCTGGCCGTTCGACCCGGTAACACTGCAGGATTTTCTGCAGTTGGAGATTTAGGCGGTCGGCCAAACAAACTCAGTAACCGCGATAGTCGGAACGATCGGAGCAGAAGGCCCGACTCAGCGAGCTGGTAATCTTTTCAAACCATTCCCGGGTGATGATGGCCAGCCCGGCAAAGAAGCCCCGTGTACGTGTTTCGGTTTCTTTCAGCAGCAGGCCTGCGATCACGTAGGCGACCAGGGTGATTGCGGTAAAAAACAACGCCAGGACGAGGGTGGCCAGGCGCACGCACCAGGTTTGCCAGCCCATTTTCCGGGCAATCGTATTGCACACACCCAAAACGATGGGTTGGCCGGGACGGCCTTCCAGTGCTTCGCGGATTTCCTGCATGATGCGGTCAGTCGACATGGTCAAAACTCCCTGGTTTGGTTTGGCCAATAATTAATACAAAGGATGCAGGATTCATGCCAGACAAGCATGGGCCTGAAGTCACAGGTTTAAACCCGGGTTGCTTGCCTGTTTATAAAAAATCAAAGGCAAGTTTCGCCAAAAGCTGCAGAAATTCGCCAAGGCCGGTCGCCGAAGTTGCAGGCAATAGCAGGCATTAGCGCGTGTTAAACTCGCGAAGTTTGTACCGAAAGACTGCTATGGGGCCCGTTATGGGACACGCACCCACTCCGATTACGTACTTGGATGGCCCGCGCCTTTCGCGTGTAATAGCGGCCGGCATTGCCCATGTATTCCAGCGTCGGGACTTGCTCAATCGCATCAATGTCTTCCCAGTGCCCGACGGCGATACCGGCACCAATCTGGCTTTTACGTTCAAAACCATACTCGATGCACTCAAACACAAGCCGCAGGAACGCGTTGATGCGTTGATGAGTCTGATTGCCAACGCCGCATTGGATGGGGCCAGAGGTAATTCCGGCGCCATCATGGCCCAGTATTTACACGGTTTCAGCGAATCCATGGCAGGCAAGCGATTGCTCACGGCTGGAAATTTTCCGGTGGCTGCAGCGAACGGTGCCCGTTCGGCCTGGCAGGCCATGTCCAGTCCGGTTGCCGGGACCATGCCCACGGTGCTGGAAGACTTTTCCACTGAACTGGTGGAGCGGGCGGCAGCAGGCATGACCGATCTGAAATCGCTGCTGCAGCACGGACTGGAACGTGCGCGTGAATCTTTGGCCAATACCCCCAATTTGTTGCCGGTACTGCGCCAGGCCGGTGTGGTGGATGCCGGTGCCCAGGGTTTTGTGGATTTCCTCGAAGGCATTTGGGCTTATGTTGAGTCGGGCCGTATGGATGAGGTGCCTGCGGAATTGGCAGAAGGCGATGCGTTCTCTGCACAGGAGTTTGCATTGGGCGAGCACCGCTATTGCACCGAATGTGTGATCGAAGGATCAGAACTGCAACGGGATGCGGTGATGGAGGCCATGCTGAAACTGGATTCCAGTTCACTGGTGGTGGCAGGTAATGCCAACAAGCTGCGGGTGCACACCCACGTCAACCAGCCATCCGAGGTGTTTCTTGTGGCCGGGACCTTCGGTAACGTGACCCAGCAAAAAGCCGATGATATGCAACGCCAGCACGGCTTGATGAATCACAGCGGCAAAGTCGCCGTGGTAACGGATTCGGGCGCCGATATTCCCACAGCCGAAATCGACCGGCTGTCCATCCACGTGGTGCCGGTCCGGCTCAGCTTTGGAGAAAAGGAATATCTGGACCGGGTCACTTTGAGTTCGGAAGATTTCTACCGTTTGTTGCAGGAATGCCCGGAAGCCCCCAAGACCTCCCAACCGCCGGCGCAGGATTTTTCACGGGTTTACGGTTTGCTGACCTCACACCATTACGATGTGGTTTCGGTTGGCATTTCAAGTCAATTGAGCGGCACCACTTCAGCGGCCCGAAGTGCAGCCGGCAGGCAGGCCACAGGGAAAATACGGATATTTGACAGCCTGAGCGCTTCTGCTGGTCAGGGTTTACTGGCCGTCATTGCAGCAGAAGCCGCCGAGCACGGCATGTCAGCAGAAGAAATTGAGGCGGTATTGCTGGAGTTGCGTCCGGCATGCAAAGTCTATGCGGTGGCCAATGATCTGGCTTATGCCGTAAAGGGCGGTCGCCTCAAATCCTGGATCAAATGGTTGGCGGATCTTCTGCACCTCAATCCGGTTTTGACCGCCACAAGCAAAGGCACTTTGGGCCTGGCAGGTTTTCATCGGGGCCGTGGCGCACAACCGGCCCGGCTGGCGGCCAGCGCCTTGAAACACATGCAGCCCGAACAGATATACCGCATCATCATTGCCCATGCCAATGACCCGCAAGGTGCTGCGGAAGTACGCCGTGCGGTGTTGGCCAGGCACCCGCGTATCCATTCCTGCCACCTGACCGAAGCGGGATCTGCCTTGGGCGTGCACCTGGGGCCGGGTGGGCTGATCCTGGCATTTGTTCCACATCCCGATATCGCAGCAGCATGAAATCCCCGTATCATTGTCTGGTGAAAAGTGCGCTGGATTTCGTGCAATGCGTTAGGCTGGCTTGAAATGACACTGCTCATCCTGAAATCCCTGTTGGCTTATGCCCTTGGCTCGGTATCCGGCAGCCTGATGCTGGGCCGTTTACGCCAGATCGATATCCGTACCATGGGCAGTGGCAATGCCGGTGGGACCAATGCATTCCGCAGTGTGGGCAAAAAATTTGCCCTGGCGGTCGCTGTTATCGATGTGGCCAAAGGCGCGATTGCGGCCGGGGTCATCCCTTTTGTACCGGTTCCCGGGCTGGCAAGTGCCATCAGTCTGCCGGTTCAGGCGGCTTGCTGTGGTTTTGCTGCCGTTTTGGGACATTGCTATCCGGTTTGGCACGGATTTCGGGGCGGGAAGGGTGCAGCCACGGCCGTTGGTGTGCTGGCGGTTTTGCAACCCGGGAGCTTGCCATTGATGTTCCTGATCTGGTTTGTGGTGATTGGATTCACCGGTTGGGTGGGTCTGGGTACCATCCTGGCGGGCCTCAGTATCATTCCTTCTTTGTTGTGGCTGGAGGCACCGCGTGAGTACTTGCTGTTTGGTATAGCCCTGGCCTTGTTCATGGTATTCACCCACCGCAGCAATATCCGCAAAATGCTCAATGGCGAGGAATAC
>CAZRTG010000156.1:2958-8244 GCA_964602895.1 uncultured Wenzhouxiangellaceae bacterium | reverse complement strand
ATCGGCAGCATGGCTGCCTCCCACAATGTGTGCCCTATCGGCAGCATGGCTGCCTCCCACAATGTGTGCCCCATCGGCAGCATGGCTGCCTCCCACACCATGGTTGGCTCCCACACTTTGGCTGCCTCCCACAGCATGGCTGTTTCCTACACACGAAATCAACGTAGTTCCTGTATCAGGCGCCGGTTCATGTAAGCGATGCGGGAACCCAGGGTGCGTGCGACCAGTTCATGAATGGATGACGCCAGACGGGAGTCGCTCTCATCCAGACCCTGCAGCGTATCCGAAGACAGGTGATAGAGCACCGAGGGCTCATTTGCGATGATCGTGGCTGTGCGTTTGCGATCGGCGGTATAGCTGGACATCTCACCAATGACCGAGCCGGCATTGAATTTTTTCACCCGTTTCATGCCGTTGGTGGGCGTACCGATCAACGCGGTCATGGAGCCGCTTTCAAGCATGAACAGGCCGTTATCATCATCCCCCTGTTGAAACAGGGTTTGCCCTACTTTGATGTCGACACGGGTCATGGCGGCCAGCAGTAACCTGACCTTGTCATCATCCTCAAACAGATCGTGGAGATAATCAGCAATGGTTTTACTGTGGTCGCTTTCGCCCAGCTCTGCCAGGATAGTGTTCTCAATAAATTCAACCGCATAATCAGCTTCCTTGAAAAACAAGGGCTTGCCCTGTTCGCGACTCACAGCGTCCATCATCACGATACGCTGCTCGGTGCCCCTGGGTACACCTGCGTACATCAGTTTGACATCCGTTGCATCGCACAGCGCACGTATCTGCATGAACGTTTTCAGGGCTGAAATATCCATGCCGGTGACCCGCTTGAGGTCCAGCAGGATGGCTTTGAGCTTACCGTCCCGTATGCCGGATTCATCCCGGATCAGGTCGAGAATGGAATTGGCCGTACCAAAAAACAGGAAACCCCTGAGCGTGTACACCAGGGCTATGCCGCCATGTTCATCCAGGATCTGGCTGGCTCGTGGCGAGCGTTCTACCGAGCTGCGATAGGCCGCCAGTGAATACTGGCCCTGGACTGCACTGATCATGCTGTAGCGCATCACAAACAAAAGCAAAGCCAGCAATATGCCAACCAGCACGCCCGGCATGAAGCCAATAAATATCACGGTGCCCAAAATGGTGCATACGATGGCGTAATCCACCGGTTGAAAACCGCGCACCGAGATATACATCCATTCGTACAACATCTGGAAAGCGAACAGAAACACCACCGACCCCACCAGCACCGTGGGCATGTAGCTGATGAGGGTTCCGCCAACCATGGCTATCAGCAACATGACCGCATAGGATGAAATCGCCATCCAGCGACTGGAAGCGCCAAACTGTTTGTACAGCAACGATGAGGTCACATCATTGTAAGCAGAAGGTGCGCCTATCAAGCCCAGCATGACGTTGCCTGCTCCGGCAATTTGCATTTCATCTGCAGTACTCATGTCCTGATTGCCACCCGCCACCATGGCAGACAGGGACATGGACATCGTCAGCACGGCGAGGAAGGCAATGGTCAGTATTTGCGGTACTACCGAGATGACAAAGCCCACGTCGATCTCGAAAAAGGAACGCATGGCCAGGATGTTCCTGGCACCACCAACCTCTGAATCGATATGGAACAGCCAGCCATTGGCTCGCAACTGCTCGGTTGAATAGCCTTGCAGGCTGCTGATGATGTAAAACGCAATGCCCATGGCGAGTGCTGCTACCGGTAAAGACCAGGCATGACGGCTGCGGTTCGTGATATACAGTAAGGCAAAGCCACCGACCACCATAATGCCCAGCCGGAACAGGTTTTCCGCATCCGAAAGGGCGCGCAGCAATTCAACAGAGATGGGCAGCTCTACCGCAATGCCTACGCCGGCCTGTAACAGCAACCAGGCAATCCCGGCCATAAAACCGCAAATAACCGGGTACGGAATCAGCTCGAGTATTCGTGTCAGGTGAAAGCGACCAACGATCAGGAATGCCAGGGCCACCACCAGGGTTGTGAGGGATACAATCGCCATGATTGTGGACAGCCCGCGTACACCCGATGCGGCATCGCCCATTTCTACGACCATCAGGCCACCGATCGTAGAGAGGATTACGACGGCCTGCTCGTCCAGGTTGATCAGGTGGACGGGAACCCGCGAGGTCATCGAAATAAAGACCCCTACCAATGCCCACCCCACCAGCATCAGCGCCAGCATCAGTGGCATAAAGCCGGCCAATGCTCCGGAAAAAATAATGGCAGCGAAGCCATAACACCAAAGCGCGTTATCGATGCCGTCAAAAAAACCCAGTGCAAGGTCGGAGACCAACGATTTGGATCGATAGCCGCTTTTTTGAAAAGTGATCATTTTTGTATTTTATCAATCACTGGTGCTGTGCTCCGTTCTGGCCATCTGTCCGCCAGCGCCTCTGCCATGATCAATGCGCATCTTAATGTAACTCAGTGGCTGGCGCGAGTTAATGTATTTCAGTTCCCGGCACAGGCCACAAAGCCATACAACTGCCGGGTTCAGTCGATGGGGTAGCGTTGCAAGGCGGGCCCCAGCGCCTCTTTCAGGGGCCCGAGATAGGGCTCGAAATTGCGCCATTGCTCCAGCCCACTGCGGTAAATCGGTTGTCGTACCTGCTCTGCACTGGGCGTACGCACCGCCCGTTCGGTTTCCCAGAAGCGCAGGCACTGCGCCTCAAATGGCAGGCCGCAATAGTCCAGCACCTTGCGAATCTGATCATCCGTATGCTCGACCATATCCTCGTACTGGTTCAGAAAAACACGGCCGGGCAGAACCGCATCCCAGTGATCCATCAGGATCATGTAATCGCGATAGTACTGGCCAATACCTGACAGGTCGTAAGTGTAGGACTGGCCTTTGGCAAACAATTGCTTGAAACCGGAGAAACAACAGGCCATGGGCAGACGACGGGCGTCAATGATCTTCGCATTGGGCAAAATCAAATGGATCAGCCCTACATGTTGAAAATTATTCGGCATTTTATCGATAAAATAGGGCCGGTCACCGCGTTGAACACGGGTCGTTTGCAGGTATTGTTCACCCAGTTCACGGCACTGCTGCTCACTCAGCGTGGCCAGAATTTCAGGGTATTTTGAAGCCGGATTTTTCCTTGAGCGTTCACCCAGGCGGCGGGAAATCTGAATGATGTCCATCAACTCGGCAGTGCCCTCGACCTGCGAGTGACTGGCCAGGATTTGCTCCAGCAGGGTTGAGCCCGAGCGGGGCAGACCAACGATGAAAATCGGGTCCGGTTCCGGGCAACCCCAGCCTTGCCGCTCGGCAAAGAATTCAGCAGTCAGGGTTTTGATTTGCCTGACCGTATTGAAAACATTGATTTTGATATTGTGCCGATGGTGCACCTTACGAATTTCATTGCCGCGCAAGTAGTACCTGAATGACTGCTCAAAATCGCCGTTGTCTTCAAACGCTTTTCCCAGCGCAAAGGCAAGATGTGCCTGGTCATCCGGATCACCGCCCTCCTTCACCTGAGACAACATTTGTTTGATTTCTTCATCACTGAAGCGATAGGTCTTGAGGTTGGCCAGGCTCCAATAGGCTTCACCAATACCCGGGTTCATGGCGATACAGCGTTGATAGGCTGCGATGGATTCGTCCACGCGACCCACCGTTTTCAATGTATGGCCAAAGTTCATTTGCGCACGAGCCTGATTCGGATATACCTTCAAAATCCGCTCATAAATCTCCAGTGCTGGCCGGTGGTCGCCACGCTGTACCAGGACCGTCGCTTTAAGGATCTGGTAATTTGCGTTCCCGGGTTCAACTGCCAATAGCCGTTCAACCTGTTCATAGGCCTCATCCAGACGATTCTGCCGCGTCAGCACAACAGCATAATTGCGCCGTGCCAAATGAAAATCCGGGGCCAATTGCAAACAGTGTTCCAGCAATAAACGGGCGTCATCAAAGCGGCTCAGCTTCATGCCAATGTCGGCCAACATACGCAGCCCATTGACGTCATCGGGTCGTTGTTTCACAAAAGCCCGTACCAGGCGCTCGGCCTTGCCCAGCTTGCCGGCACGCATCAATTCAGCGGCTTCTGCCAGCTCGGGGAATTTGACGATCAATCCACTGTAACGCTGATAGGCATTCTGCGCGCCTTCCTCGTTTCCCGAAAGCATGTATTGATCACCCAGAACACGCCAGGCATCCGGCTGACCCGGATCCAAGTGAACGGCCCGCTGCAGCGCTGTTATGGCTTCCTGATTTCGCCCGGCTGCTGCCAGGGATTGCCCCCACTCATTGAGGAAACTGGCAGAACCCCGGTTGTGTTCCAGCAAGCCCTGCAATTGTTCCAGGCTGGCTTCGGCTTTTCCCTGGCTGCGTAAAGCGGCGGCCAGAATGCGTTTCCCGGGCTCGGAGCCCGGCATCACTTTGAGCACTTCACGGGCCTGTTCCTCTGCCAATGCGGGGCTGCTACGCAGCAGCGTGGCGGCATGTTGCAACGCCGTTTTGATACTGCCGCGCGGTTCAGAATCGGTATGGTTCATTGAATTCCCTGATGCACGAAGACTTGTGCAGATTACTCATATTTTACAGTCAAGCCTACACCGACTGTTGGCATACAGTAAAACCCTGTTTACCTTAATTTAAAGCTTTATTTTAAAGCCTGATTTGATGTTAAAGACCAAGTCAGCATAAACTGGGCCACAATAATTTTTTTGCAGTCAACTGTCGTGCAGTTTCAAATACCTGAAATCCGTATTTCAGAAGGTCATTGATCACCCTGCCCGCCAGTATAAAAGTGGGGAATTCACATTGGGATTCCCTGAGTTCGGCCAACAATCCGGGGAGATTTCTTGCATGAAAAAGTTACACCGAACACCACTCAGTCGATCGATTTCATATGCTTTGGCAAGCACCGCCATGGCGGCCACTATAGCCGGTCCAGCCATGGCAGCCAACGCGCTGGAGGAAGTCGTCGTAACGGCACAGAAACGAACAGAAAACCTTCAAAAGGTAGCGGTTTCCATACAGGTGCTCGGAAACGAGCAGTTGGAAAACCTGCAAGTCAAGGGTTTTGACGATTACATCTTGTTTATGCCCACTGTCAGCTATACCTCGGATGGACCAGGCTACGGCCAGATCTATATGCGTGGTATTGCCAGCGGCGGCGATGGCGTCCATTCCGGCTCCATGCCCAGCGTAGGTGTTTACCTCGACGAACAACCCGTCACGACCATTAACCAGATTCTCGATGTGCATGTTTATGACATAGAGCGCATAGAGACTCTGTCCG
>CAZRTG010000156.1:0-2858 GCA_964602895.1 uncultured Wenzhouxiangellaceae bacterium | reverse complement strand
AACCAGATTCTCGATGTGCATGTTTATGACATAGAGCGCATAGAGACTCTGTCCGGTCCACAGGGAACCCTGTACGGCCAGGGCAGCCAGGCCGGAACCCTGCGCATCATTACCAACAAGCCCGTCATTGGTGAATTCCAGGCCGGTTACGATATTTATGGCGACACGGTTTCACACGGCGGCAGCGGTTTTGGCCTGGATGGTTTCGTTAACATCCCCATCAACGACAATATGGCTGCCCGGTTGGTGGCCTGGTATCAGGATGAAGCGGGTTGGATTGACAACGTCGAAGGCGAACTGCATTACCTGGGCAGCGGTTTTGTCAATAACAACTCGGCACTGGTTGATGACGATTTCAATACGGCGAAGACGGCTGGTTTCCGTGGCCAGTTGAAAATCGACCTGAATGAAAACTGGACGGTTACACCCTCAATCAATTACCAGGATGCGGATGTGAATGGCTCCTGGCAGGAGAATCCGGAATACACCGGTGGCAAACATCAAACCTCTGTATTCTTCCCGGCCTGGCAGGATGAAAACTGGTACCAGGCTACGTTGACGGTGGACGGTGATATCGGTGATCTGAATCTGGTCTACGCCGGAGCCTATCTGGATCGTGATGTTGAGAGTTCCTATGACTATTCCGGCTATGCCGAGTATCTGGAATCTTTTGGTTATTGCTACTACTACGATGCCAATGGTGATTGTGCAGATCCATCGCAGTATGTTTATGGCGATGAGAATTTCAACCGCAACAGCCACGAAATCCGTTTGCAATCATCGCCCGAAGGCCAGGTGCGCTGGGTAACCGGTCTGTTCTACCAAAGACAGGAACATCTGTTTGACTTGCAGTGGCGAGTACCCGCCATGAACCCTGCTGATTCGGTGGTCCCGGGTGGAGATGTCGTCTGGCAAACCTACCAACGTCGTGTTGACAAGGATACTGCCCTGTTTGGTGAAGCCTATATTGATATGGGCAGTTTTTTAACCTGGACCTTTGGCGCACGTTATTTTGAGTACGATAATTCCCTGTATGGTTTCCATGGTAATATCGGCTACTGCACCGGTTACTACGATGAAAGCGGTGATTTTGTTGAAGACCAGGAAAACGGCACACCCCAGTTCCCCTGTTTCAACACAGGCATCCTGGACGACGTTTCCAAAGGCGATGACATGGCCTACAAAGCCAGCCTGGAGTGGCGACTTGCGGAAGACAAGATGGTTTATGCCACCTGGTCGGAAGGCTTTCGCGCGGGTGGTGTAAACCGGGCCCGGGTACCGGGAATTCCGAAGTATGAGCCTGACTTTGTGCAAAACTATGAAATTGGCTGGAAAACCCAATGGGCTGATGGAACACTGCGTTTCAATGGTGCCGCCTATGTCATCGACTGGAATGACTTCCAATACGGCTTCCTCGATTTCACGGTCTCCAACCTGACGATCATTCAGAACGTCGGTAACTCCCGTACCAAGGGGCTGGAGTTCGATCTGGATTGGGCGCCAATTGATAATCTGCTGCTCAAACTGTCAGGCTCATTCAATGACGCCAAACTGGAGGAACCTTTCTGGCGTAATGATGACGACCGCATTAATGGTTTGCCGCCCGATTCACCCAAAGGCACTCCCATGCCTTATGTTCCCGAGCTGCAATATACCTTTATCGGTCGTTATACCTTCGATGCAGGCACCTGGCCGGTGTTCGCCCAGGTTGCCTGGGCCTATCGTGATGGTTCCTGGACCGACCTGCAGGTCAGCAATGAACGCAGAAGGTACATGGATTCGTTTGGTGTCCTGAACCTGTCTACGGGTATTGAGCGTGATAACTGGTCCATTACTTTGTATGGCAACAACGTGACGAACGAGCGTGGCGTAACCAACTACGTTGACCCGGGTTATGACAGCCCCAGTGGTGTGGATGATCGTACCAATTACATCAAGCCAAGCAGTTACGGCATTCGCTGGTCGCAGCGCTTCTGAAGCCTTGATCAGAGCCGGAAAGCAAAACGCCCGCAATTGCGGGCGTTTTTTATTAACGACCTGGTAAAATTATTGGCGTGGCTTTTTGCTGCTCTTCTTGCCACCCTTTTTGCCAGCCGGCTTTTTGGGTCTGGATTGGGGTTTTTCATTGCTCAGCGATATATCCAGCTTTTTGCCGCATACCTTGACGGTTTTGAGGCCGATCAGAATGTCATCCGGCATTCCGGCGGGCAAGTCCACCAGGCTATAGGTATTCTCGATCGAAATATTGCCAATATATTGCCCGTCCAAACCGGCTTCATTGGTAATGGCACCGACAATATTTCCTGGTTTGACGCCGTCTTTGCGCCCTACTGCAATGCGGTAAGTCTGCATGCCACCAAACAGTTTCGGCTTGCCTTCTTGCTTTTGACCTTTCTTATCCTTGCCTTTACCTTCGCGCTGTTTACCGGAATCCTTTTCACGGCTGAACCGGACCGGCGGGTCGGGTTGCAACAATAAAGGCGCATCGCCCAGCGTCATTTTCGCCAGTGCCGCGGCAATGGTTATGGCGGGAATATCGTATTCGTTCTGGTATTGCTCCAGTAAATTCTGCATGAAATCCAGCTCACCGGTAGCCAGCGTATCGCTGATGGATTGCTTGAAGTCTGCAATCCGCTTGTTGTTGACCCGCTCGGTTGATGGCAGCTCCAGCTCGGCAATGTCCTGGCGGGTGGCCTGCTCAATGGCGCGCAGCATGCGCCGTTCGCGCGGTGCCACAAACAGAATGGCATCACCCGTACGCCCGGCTCGGCCGGTGCGGCCAATGCGATGAATATAGGCTTCGGTATCGTGAGGGATATCAAAGTTGAGCACATGGCTGATACGGTCCACATCCAGGC
>CAZRTG010000155.1:0-8357 GCA_964602895.1 uncultured Wenzhouxiangellaceae bacterium | reverse complement strand
GTGCCTGCATCGGATACCAGTGCGATGGATTCACCTTGCAACAGCCGCTCAACCAAACGTGGCGCCATGGCTTCCTCATTATGTTCATGCAAGGCCACCAGGGGCCGGTCTAAGTTAAAGCTGTTCAGCAAAATGCGGCTGTGTCGTGTGTCTTCCGCAGCAATCAGCTGGACTTTTGACAGGGTATCAATGGCGCGTTGGCTGATGTCACCCAGATTGCCAATGGGCGTGGCGACAATGAAGAGCTCAGCGTTTGGCAATTCGGCAGTTGACATGGCGGTTTCCTGGAATGATGCGATTTTGCTACCGGCACACTTGAACGTCCGCCGGATATGCAGGTCTCCATTATGGATTATTCAAAAGCTGTCTGCGGTATCATGCCCCAGTTGTCACTCCAGGAATTATGCCGGAGTCCTGATTCAATATTCAGTTAAAGCCAAACGATGAAGCCAATCAACACCATCAGCAGAATCCTGTCAGCAAGGTTTTCACCTACACAATGGGCCCGTCACCTCGGTGTGGTTTGTTTGATGACGATCCTTGCGTCCTGCGCCAGTGCACCACCCCCTGCGCCAACGACACCTCAACCAGCGCTCGACCCACAAACCGCTTTTGATCGCGGTCAATATGCAGAAGCTGCCCGACAATGGCAGTCAGAGGCGCTTACAGCAACCCCGGAAAAAGCCGACTCAATGCGTATCTCCGCTGCCGAAGCCTGGTTACTGGCCAATGATCCAGGCCGGGCAGAAGGTTTGCTGCGATGGATAGACAAGGACGCCCTAAGCCCTTCGCTGCGGGCACGGCTTGAACTGGTGCAGGCCGAACTGGCTTTACGGTCCGGCTATATCGCGGAAGCCGCTGCATTATTGGGTGCGGCCCAGGCCAATTTACCTGCAGGTTCCGCAGCGCGCTTTACCACGCTGCAAGCACAGGTGGCCGCAGCCCTGGCGCTGGAGTCCAAAGTCGATCTGAACCGGATTCACGATCTGGCCGATCGCATGAGCGAATACGATCCGGTCAGTGCATTGAAGCTATTGCAGGCTTTGGAAACTGTACCCACTTCTGAGTTGCTTGTATTGGCCAACCGGCCACGTACCGACCCTGACCTGGATCCCTGGTTGGACCTGGCGCTGGTGGTACGACAAAACCTGGTGGTAGCAAACCATTTGGAACCGGCGGTCATGGCTTGGAAAGCACGCCACGCAGACCATTATCTGGCTGTCAATGATGTGCTGGATCTCTGGCTTAACTACCGGCAGGGCTTTCAGCCTCCGGCAAAAGTTGCTGTCCTGTTGCCCACCAGCGGTCGCTTGCAGGCAGCGTCAGAGGCCATACGTGATGGCCTGGTCAGCGCTTTCCTGGACAATCCGGGTCAATCACAAATTCTGTTTATCAACAGCGGCAACGAACCCGACTCCATTCCCGGAGCGTACTTTGAAGCGCGTGATCAGGGTGCCGATTACATCATCGGACCGTTGCAAACCGAGGCCATAACCGCTTTGTTGCAACTCAGCGACTTGCGCACGCCGGTTTTGGCCCTGAATGATGTACCCGCCGGATACCCACCTCATCTGGGACTGGCAAACCGGATCAATGGCATTTCCCTCTCGCAGGATGCGGAGGTGCGTGCCACCGCTGCCATCATGGCCGAAGCAGGATTCAGCCGCGCCATGGTGCTGGCTCCCGAAAATGAATGGGGCGAGCGAATCGTTGCGACTTTCAGCGAAGAATTCCTACAGGATGACAGGCAAATCGTGGTATCGGGACGCTTCCAGGAAATGGAGAATGATCACTCTGCTGTGCTCGAACGCCTGCTGCAACTGGATGCAAGCAGGGCGCGCAAACAACAACTGGAAAACACATTGCAAATGAAACTCGAATACGAACCCGTCCGACGCGATGATGTAGATGTCATATTTCTGGCAGCCAGCACCATTCAGGGCCGCTTGATCAGGCCACAGTTGCGTTTCCACAATGCCGGTGACATTCCGGTCTATGCCAGCGCCAGAATTTATTCGGGTCAGCCTGACCCAACCCGTGACCAGGACCTCAATGGTGTGCGTTTTCCGTCATCGCCCTTGCAGATTCGCTATGCGTCTGCCCGCAGCAAGCCAAACGTCAACAGTCTGAAGAACGGCAGCTTTGTCGCCATGTATGCTTTGGGACGCGATGCCTGGAATATTCTGCCCTGGTTGGGATTGATGCGCAGCGATCCAGACTTCAGTTTCCCGGGACAGTCGGGCAGCTACACGGCAGGACCTGTTGAGACGCTGCAACGTGAGCCCGCCTGGGCGGTGTTCCAGGGTGGCCTGGCCGTTGCTTTACCCACTCCAGAAGCTGATCGCGAAGCTCGGACAATCCGTGGAGGCCGCCAATGACCCATCTGTATACGGCCTGATGCGTCCATGGACCGGATTGGCGTAGGCCGTGCAGCAGAAAATGCTGCTGAAGATTTTCTCCGCCAACAGGGTTGCAAAACCCTGCAACGAAATTTTCGCTGTCGCATGGGCGAAATTGATCTGGTGGTACGCGATGGGGATTGTCTGGTTTTTGCCGAAGTGCGCTTTCGACGACCCGGGCAACATGGCAGCGGTGCCGAAAGCATCACGCACGCCAAACGCCAGAAACTGATACGCAGTGCGGCCTATTATTTGCGTACCCAGAAAATCAGTTCACACCAGGTCTGCCGGTTTGATGTACTTTCAGTCAGCCAAAACAAAGTAACTGAATCGTCCGATTATGCTATTGACTGGATACGCAGTGCGTTTCGGGCCGATGACTGAAAGCCACATGCAATAACGTTCTAACCGGGCAAATAACGTTGCGCCAGCAGCAATACGGCAATGGCATAGACAGCCGCCAGCACGTCATCCCACATAATGCCCGCCCCCCCTTTCAGATGCCGGTCCAGCCATCCAATCGGCCAGGGTTTGACGATATCAAACAGGCGGAACAGCAGGAACGCACTCAACCACCAAAGCCCATCTGCGGGCACAAAAGCCAGCACCAGCCACATGGCGACGATTTCATCCCAGACAATGGCGCCAGGATCCGGCACCGCCAGGCGCTGACTGGTTTTTTCACAACAATAAACGCCCAGGCCAAAAGCCGCTACCAGCATCAGGCCATAAGCGAGTGGTGACAGAAACTGCAATGGCAGTGCCAGCAGCAGGGCGAGCAGGCTGCCCACGGTGCCCGGGGCTTTGGGTGATAATCCGGAACCAAAGCCCAGTGCGATAAAGCCGCTAAACGTTGTAAAGGCCAACTGCCTTGGGCTTTTACCGATCTCGCCGATCTCGCCTGAATGTTCCGTGTTCATACGGGATGGGCCGAAAAATGCTCATAGCCCAGGCGCTCCAGCTGGAATTCCTCTCCATCATCTCGAAGCAGTTTCAATCCGCTACCCGCAACAACCGTGCCAATAACGTGAAGCGCCACCCCAGATTGCTTTACCAATCCGGGCAAACCCGGTTGTCGTTCAGGCGGTAGCGTAAAACACAGTTCATAATCGTCACCACCCGCCAGCTGCAGGTTCCAGATGGCCGCATCGTCCAAATAAGACATTGCAGCAATCCGGGGCAACTGCCCCAATTTGATTTCGGCACCGCAAGCTGAAGCTTTCAATATATGGCCGAGGTCTGCCAGCAAACCATCAGACACATCAATACAGGCTGTGGCCTGCCCAATCAATGCCTGGCCTAACGCCAACCGGGGCCGGGGTCGTTTCAAGGCAGTTGCGGCTTCAGGTGTTGGCGCTTTACCTGCCTGAATGCATTGCAAGGCCAAAGCGGCCAAACCGGGTTGACCCGAAACGACTATCAAGTCTCCGGCTTTGGCGCCATCACGACGCAAAGCCTGACCCGTTTCCACCAGGCCCATGGCGGTGATGGTTATCGATAAAGGCCCACGAGTGGTATCACCGCCCGCCAGTTGTATGGCCCCTGTGGTAGCCATTTCCAACAGGCCGGTGGTGAAATCGTCCCACCAGTTCAAATCCGGTTGGGGCAGGGAAATTGCCAGGAAAAACCAGGCGGGTTCAGCGCCCATCGCCGCCAGATCACTCAAACTGACCGCCAATGATTTGGCGGCAATGTCGGCGGGTGAATCGTTGCTGAAAAAATGAACATCGCTGACCAGGGTGTCTGTGGTGACCACCACTTGCCTGTCATCAGGGACATTCAAAACAGCGGCATCGTCACCTATTCCCACGGCAGGCAGGTGACTTCCGGATCGAGCATGCGCTTTGAATCGCTGCTGCAGGTGGGCTATGAGGTCAAACTCGCTCATGAAAAGTTACTCTGCAGTCCAGCCTCATTTGAGACAGAACGGCCCGCATGCAAAAGATCAGGCCTTGGCCAATTCACCCGGTCGCCAGGCGCGGGCTGCTTTGTCCAAAACCCCGTTCACAAAAGCATGTCCCTGTTCGGCACCAAAGCGATGCGCCAGGTCTATGGCTTCGTCGATGACAATGCGAAACTGCAACTGCGGTGCGTTCAGCAACTCCCAGGCACCGATGCGCAGGACATTTTTCTCTATGCTATCCACCACGCTTAACTTGCGATCCAGAAAAGGCTGGAGTTTTTCATCCAGATCAACCTGCTGATTGATCACACCTCGTACCAACTGTTCAAAATACTCGATGTCTACCCCTTTAAAGTCCTGGGCCTGACGAAACTGCAGCAGAATGATGCCGGCGTCCTGGCCCGTCATTTGCCACTGATAAAGCGCTTGCAAAGCCCGGCGCCGGGCGCGTTGTACCGGCCCGTGACCTTTGGATGAGGTCACTGCGTTGATCCTGCGGGGCCATCGCGTAGCGTTTGTAAAGTCTGGATCATTTCCAGTGCCGTCATGGTCACATCAAAGCCTTTGTTGCCCTCGCCCGTTCCGGCACGTTCCAGAGCCTGCTCAACGGTATCGGTAGTCAATACGCCGAAAACCACCGGCAAGCCGTGATCCAGTGCGACACGCATCAGGCCACTGGCGCATTCGCCTGCGACGAAATCAAAATGTGGCGTTCCGCCCCGTATCACTGCACCCAAAGTGACGATGGCATCAAAGCGCCCGGTGGCCGCCATCCGGTCAGCCAGCAAAGGCAATTCAAAGGCACCGGGAACCCAGACCAGTTCCTGCTGTTGCTTGCCGATACCGCTGCGCTGCAATGCGTCATTGGCGCCCGCAACCAGCTGTTCAACAATAAAATAATTGAAGCGACTGGCAGCCAGACCGATCCGCGGAAGGTGCTTTTTTGCCTGCTCAGCCATTGGCACGGGCTCCCGGCTCAACGGTCTCGGCAGGCGATATGGTTGCAGGCTCGCTGGCTCCATCCGGATTAACATATTCACTGACCTCAAGGCCGAAGCCAGCCAATCCTGTCAGTTTCCACGGAGCGCTGAGTACACGCATCATACGGACTCCCAGATCCGCGATGATCTGCGCACCGATTCCGTACGAGCGCAGTTCGCGTGAACGGCGATCATCACCACTGGCTGCAACACTGGGCTCGGGCTGTTGTTGTATATGCCTTAATAATTCCTCATCAGAATCACGCCCGCCCAGCACCAGCACTACCCCACTCCCCTGCCGGTCAATTTCTGCCAGGGCTGTCCTGATCGGCAAACCGAAATCGGAACGCTGAATGGATAAAACATCGCTGAGTGCGTTCTGCACGTGAACCCGCACCAGGAAAGGCCGGGACGGATCCGGTACACCACGCATCAAAGCCAGATGCAATCGGCCTTCGATGGTATCGCGATAGGTATGCAGCACAAACGGACCGAAATCGGTTTCAACCTCATGCCGGGAGACCTGCTCTATGGAGCGTTCGGTCTGCATGCGGTAATGAATCAGATCAGCGATGGTGCCGATTTTCAGGCCATGTTCGCGGGCAAACACTTCCAACTGGGGTCGCCGTGCCATAGTGCCGTCTTCATTTAGGATTTCCACCAGAACAGCTGCCGGCTCCAGCCCAGCCAACATGGCCAGATCAACACTGGCTTCGGTATGTCCAGCCCGGGCCAACACACCACCTGGCTGAGACATCAGCGGGAATACATGTCCCGGTTGGGACAAATCACTTGGCTCTGCATCAGGCATGACGGCAGTGCGTATAGTATGCGCTCTGTCATAGGCTGAAATACCGGTGGTAATGCCTTCTGCTGCCTCTATGGATACGGTGAAATTGGTCGAAAATCTGGCCTGGTTGATATTCACCATCAAAGGCAAATTGAGCTGGTGGCAGCGCTCCCGGGTCAGTGGCAAACAGATCAGACCGCGGCCGTATCTGGCCATGAAGTTAATGTCTTCCGGGCGGACTTTGGAAGCCGCCATGATCAGATCACCCTCGTTTTCACGATCCTCATCGTCCATCAACACCACCATCCGGCCTGCACGGATGTCTTCCAAAAGTTCGGGTACCGTATTTAACCTATTGCTCTTGCTCACGACTTGCTCCAATTCTGACCTGCGATCGGTGATTCAATACCACTGACCAATAATCTTTCCAGATAACGCGCCACCAGATCCACTTCGATATTGACCTGCTGACCCGGTTGTAATTCGCCCAGGGTAGTAACCTCCAGTGTATGTGGAATCAAACACACTGAAAATTTTGTCCGCTGCCCTTCACCCGACACGGTATTGACGGTCAGACTGACCCCATCAATGGTAATCGAGCCTTTGGGCGCAACATAACGGGCAAGTTCCTGTGGCACCTCAAATTCGAAACGCTGCGCACGTCCATCTGCATGCCTGTCCAGCAGTGTTCCCAAGCCATCCACATGGCCGCTGACCAGATGCCCGCCGAGCCGGTCCTGCAAGGTCAGGGCCAGCTCCAGATTGACGAGACTGCCTGACTGCAGGTTTCCCAAGGTTGTCAAGGCAAGCGATTCAGCTGAAACATCCGCAAAAAAGCTACGGCTTTCCGGCTTCAACATGGTCAGACAGGCGCCAGCGACTGCTATGCTGTCGCCTTCAGTACACGTACTCAAATCCAAATCACCACTGTGGACATGCAAACGCATATCGCCACCCGAACGACTGGCTTCCAGCACGTTGCCACGAGACATCACGATTCCTGTAAACATATCAATCACTACCTTGCTGTAAGGGTCGAAGCCTCAGGCGCAGGTCTTTGCCGACAAAACAACTTTCCATCAACTGCAACTCCACCCGGTTCTCCATGGAATCCAGATTCAGGCCTGCAAACAGACCCGAACCACCTTCACCCAAAACGATTGGGGCCTGATAAAGCAACAGTTCATCCACCAGGCCTTGTTTCAGCAAGGCACCACATAGGATTTCGCCCGCTTCGACCTGTAACTCATTGACCTGCTCTTCAGCCAGCGCCTGAAGCAAAGCCGTCAAATCCGGCTTTCCGTCCTTTTCCGCCAGAGGTAATAAAACCGCCCCGCTGTTGCTCAATTCAGCCGGAATGTCATTCCGTTCACTGCCGGCGATAATGACACGTCCCGGCAGCTTCACAATCCGGCTGGATGGAGGGGTTCGCCAGTGGCTGTCTGCCACCACCCGGGTGGGCTGTACCTCATGTGCCGGGCCATGTTCCGTGTCATGTTCCGGGCCATTTTTTGAATCATCCAGCCGCACCGTCATTTGCGGATTATCTGCCAACACCGTACCAATACCGGTCAGAATGGCACTGGATCGCGCACGCCAGTGCTGTACATCCCTGCGTGACTCCTTGCCACTGATCCATTGGCTTTCGCCACAGGCCAATGCGGTGCGGCCGTCCAGGCTGGCTGCCAGCTTGACGCGAACATAAGGCCGACCGTGGCGCATCCGATGCAGGAATCCGGGATTCAGTGCTTCGGCAGCGGCGGACATCAGACCGGTCTCAACGGCGATTCCGGCATCCTGCAGAATCCTCAGGCCCGCACCATTGACGATGTCATGCGGATCCTGCATGGCCATGACCACACGTTTGATACCTGCGGCCACCAGTGCTTCGGTACAAGGTGCTGTTCGACCATGGTGACTGCAAGGCTCCAGTGTCACATACGCAGTGGCTCCGCTGGCCGCGGTTCCCGCTTCAGCGAGGGCGAAGACTTCGGCATGCGGTCCACCTGCACGCTGGTGATAGCCCCGACCCACCACCCGATCTTCCCGTGCGATCACACAACCCACCCGCGGGTTGGGTTGGGTGGTAAACATACCCATTGCGGCCAATTGCAGGGCCTCGGCCATGCACTGGTGGTCAAAGCGGGAAAATCTCATTTTTTTCGCCGCTGGTTGTGTTCTGTTGGCGTCTGCAGCAAATCACCCTGGCGCTGATCAGCCACCTCAGGCCCTTTGCGTTCCAGCCGTTCAATCAAATCACGGAATGCCTGCACGTCTTCAAATCG
>CAZRTG010000154.1:0-8384 GCA_964602895.1 uncultured Wenzhouxiangellaceae bacterium | reverse complement strand
GCCGTTTCCGGTGCCAGATGGGCTTCGTCGATGACGAAAGCAGACGCACCCGGCAACACTTCACCAAAACCGCTTTGCTTGATGGCCATATCGGCAAACAATAAATGGTGGTTCACTACCACTACATCCGCAGCCTGTGCTTCGCGTCTGGCTCTGGCCACAAAACACTCGTCAAAACGCGGGCATTCGGCACCCAGACAATTGTCCGGTGTTGAAGTCACCAACGGCATCAAACCACTGGTATCGGAAATCACCGGGGTGATGGTCAGGTCGCCGTCTTTGGTTTTATTCGCCCAGTCTCGTACGGCCGCCAGTTCGGTAACCGCTTCGCGACTGGGCAGGCGTCCATCGCGGATGGCCAGGTCCATGCGGTGCAAACAAAGGTAATTGGCACGACCTTTGAGTAAGGCGGTTTTCACCTTCAGCCCCAGTGCCTCTACCACCAGTGGCAGGTCACGGAAATACAACTGATCCTGTAAGGTTTTGGTGCCGGTAGAAACGATGCAACGCTGGCCGCTTTGCAGTACCGGCACCAGGTAAGCCAGGGTTTTGCCAATACCGGTCCCCGCCTCAACCACCAGTTCGCCCGAGCCTGGACCCGTGCCGGAAGAATCCAAAGCGAGCATCTGCTCTACCGCCTCGGCCATACGGATCTGTTCCTGGCGGGGCGCAAAACCCGCTAACAGCCTGGCGAACGGGCCTTCTGATCCAAGTGCTTGAGCGCTGTTAGTGGTAGCGGAAGTCAAAACCCTGAAATTCTCTGTCTACAGAATCCAATCACAGGTGGTCAATAACTTTGGGGTGGTTGGCTGTTGCAGTCATTGGCCCTGGTCTCGGCCATATGGGCACTGCGTGCATCACCCAAAGCTTCCTGCGCCACACTCATGGTGCGCCAGTTCCGATTGCATAGTTCACCCACCCGTGGACCCGAGTCATAGGAGCGCGAGGCAAAATTCAAAGCCTGCTGGTAATCCTTTTTGTGCAGTTGGATCTCCGCCATATGCTGCAACAATTCCGGATCACGCGGCTGGATGCGTAAAGCGCGTTCGATGGCAACAGCCGCTGCATCGAAGTCACCGGCTGATTCAGACTCTTCTGCCTGTTTCAGCAGTTCCTTGACCGCGGGATTCTGCAGAGGAAATACCTGTGCACCACCGCGTTGTTGTTGTGCCGGTTCACGGATTTTCTCCCGTACCGTCTGGTCCTGTGCTTCGGGTGTTTGTGTCGCGCCAGGAGGTGGCGGGGGTGGTTGCCGGCTGGCGCAGGCTGCCAGAAACAGCAGACCGAGCAATGCGGTCAAGCGCAACAACCTGAAGTTCATACTTGCAATCGAGTTGTTCAATTCTTACGTCCTATCCATTTTTTCCAAAAGGATTCATCACTTTTTTCATTCAAAGCTGCCAAACAGGTGCTGACCCGATCCGGCTCGGATCCGCTGACAAAAGGCACCTGCACCGCACCCGGGCAATTCTCATCAGTCACGGCGGATTCCACGGTGTCCACCCATAGCCAGTAAGCCCCATCGGGCATACGCAGATCGACCGGTTCCAGTGGTAACTCGCGGAACAGACGTGCCCATACCCGCATGGCCGCATTGCTGCCGGTAACACGCGCCGGCTGGTTATCATCCCGGCCCACCCAGGCCACGCCGATGCGGTCGCGAGTATAGCCGACGAACCAACTGTCCCGCTTGTCGTTGGTGGTACCGGTTTTACCGGCAATGGCCACCTCGGTGCCCAACAAACCCGGCAAGGCTTTGGCGGTACCGCGTTCGACGACCTGGGTCAGCGCATAGTTCAATACACCTATAGCTTCCCGGTTGGGTTGCGGCATCAGGCGCAAAGGATAGCGCACCAGTTCGCCGCCTTCCTGTGTCTGTACCGCGGTCACTGCACGTAGCGGTACACTGTAACCGCCTGCTGCCAATGACTGGAATATCTGGGTAACTTCAAGCGGTGTCAGCTCAACCGCGCCCAAAAATGTTGACGGCACGGGTGTCACATCGACGGCTATGCCCAACTGCTCCAGTTTCAGCAATAACTGTTTCACGCCGACTTTAAGGCCCAACTGCACAGTAGCCTGATTGTAGGAATTGGCCAGTGCATCCAACAGGCTGACGGTACCGTGTGAGCGGTTATCGTAATTCTGCGGGCTCCAGTTACTGCCATCAGCCTGGCGCAAAACCACCGGTTCGTCTTCAATGAGGGTCAAGAGGTTGTAACTGGCTGGATGTTCGAGTGCCAGCAAATAGACCAGCGGCTTGATCACCGAGCCGATCTGGCGCCGTGCACGCAGGGCCCGGTTGAAACCCTCGCGGTCAGGATAGCGATCTCCCACCAGCGCACGAATCTCCCCACTCGATACGTCTGCCAACACCATGGCGCCCTGCAGCTCGGCCGGCAAACCCGCTTCCTGCAATTGTTTCAGGCCATCCGTCACCGCCCGCTGGGCTTTTTCCTGCTCGGAAGGCGACAGCGTGGTGAAAATACGCAAACCTTCGGTTTTCAGGTCTTCCTCACGGTAAACCTGCGCCAGATGATCACGTACCAGTTCAATAAACGCGTTGTAACGTGCGTGGCCGGATTGTGGCTCGGCGGTGACATCCAGCGGCTGGCTGGCCGCCTGTCTGGCATCCGCTTCACTCATAATCCCCGTCTCGGCAAACATATCCAACACCCGGTTGCGACGCTCCAGCGCCCGTTCCGGATTACGCCTGGGGTTGTACATGGAAGCACCGCGCACCATACCGACCAACAAGGCAATATGCTGCGGCTCCAATCGATCCAGAGGCTGGCCAAAATAAAAGGTGCTGGCGCGACCAAAGCCATGAATGGACAAGGAGCCCTGTTGTCCCAGGTAAACTTCGTTCAGATAAGCCTCAAGAATTTCCGACTTGTCGTAATGCCACTCCAACGACACCGCCATGATGGCTTCATTGATCTTGCGTACCAGCGTGCGGTCATCGGTCAGAAAAAAATTCTTCACCAGTTGCTGGGTCAGGGTGCTGCCACCCTGCACGGCTTTGCCTGCCCGCAGATTGGCAAAGGCCGCACGCGCAATACCACGGAAATCCAGCCCGGGGTGGTGTTTGAAATTGCGGTCTTCCACCGCCTGCAAGCCCATGACCAACAAAGGCGGTGCATCTTCCAGCCGTACCAGGCTGCGGTCTTCCTTGTGCAATGGATAGATTGAGGCGATTTCGGCTGGCTCCATGCGCAACAGGTCGATGCTGTTGCCACTATTGGCATCACTGAGTGAGCTGACCACCCCGGAATCCAGACGCAATTTCAGGTGCCGCGCAGGGTCATCACCCTCGGCGAAACGAAAAGCTCTGCGGTAAATTTCAAACTGACGGCCGGAGGCTTTGTAACTGCCGGGTTTGGATATCTGTTCGGTTTTACGGTAACCGGCCGCTTTTAATTCGGTTTCCAGGTCTACCGGCGACAAGGCCAAGCCCGGATACAACTCCAGGGAACGTGCATAAACCCGGCTGGGCAGGTCCCATTTACGGCCCTCAAATTCGGTAGTGACCTGATGATTGAGATACAGACTCAAGGGAACCAATAACCCCAGGCCCACACCCGTCACCAGCAGGAACAAACGCCAGAAAAACCCGAACCAGCGGCGTTTGGAACCGCTTTGGGCCGCCTTTGACGACTTCCTGGCAGACTTGCCACGCTTTGATTTTGCTTTTGCCATACTTGCTTGCAGCCTGTGTTCCGGGTGACATCACTCCGGCCTTTGACCATAATGGCGTGATTTGGCCCTGAATGCTGGGCACATTCTATCGACCCTGGCTTAAGATTTGCCACCTATCTGGCGACAAGACCCTGCTCATGACACCCAGTTCTTCTGCAACATCATCGGATCCATCAGGCAATGACACAGCCTCAAAGCCCTTGATCTGGCTATGGGACAGCCCGGCAGTTGACTCTACTGAAGCCGCTGAAGCTCGCGTAGCCCTACTGGGTGGATTGGCGTGGATTCCACCAGCTGGTCACCGGTCTGCCCGAATTGGCCCGGTTTTGACCGAATTCAACCGCCAGCACCCCAATGCAAGCCTGTTGCTGCTCAGTCAAAGCTGTCCGCTGCATCCGGAGCAGTTCAAGACCCTGCAAATATGGCTGGCCGAGCAAGCAGGTCCGGTGGCACTGACCACGCTGACCAATAGTCAGCCACATTTCAACCCGTTCCACAATCTGGCTGCCGATAAAGTGGAAGTGGCGATGCCTGCCGAACTGATTGGCATGCTGGCAACCGGCAGGCTGTATCCGGCCGACCACTGGCCACAACACCTGGTTTATCTGAACCCGGCCGCGCTGCAGTTGCTGGCGGCGGCAGACGCCAGACATGACAC
Source organism: uncultured Wenzhouxiangellaceae bacterium (assembly GCA_964602895.1). Classification (GTDB taxonomy): domain Bacteria; phylum Pseudomonadota; class Gammaproteobacteria; order Xanthomonadales; family SZUA-36; genus JAWXBM01. The sequence goes on along the minus strand of CAZRTG010000154.1, from coordinate 4,027 downwards.
CGCACTGGCCTGCCTGCAGGACAATAACGGTCAGTTGCTGCTTTGTGACAGCCTGTTCATCCACGATCAGCGGTACGAATTACTCACCAAAGACAAACTGGAACATCACGAACAGGCACAAGCCCCTGCCTGGAGCGCCCTGAGCGCAAGACTGGAAGACTGGTTGCAGCAACCAACACCGGCCGCCAGCGCAGTGAATGCACAACAGCCTGCCACCTTGCACATCACCCACAGTTGGGGCGGTGGCGTGGCGCGTTGGGTGAATCATTTGATTGAAGCCGACACCACTGGCCAACACCTGCAATTACGCTCGGAAGGTGCCCAGTCGGGCCGGGGTGCCGGACAAAGACTGGCACTTTATTGTGGCAATGAATTGACTACACCAATCGCACGCTGGTGGTTGCACCCCACAATTCGATCCAGCCTGGACCGGCACCCCGGCTACCCCCGGATTCTGCAATACATCTGCGAGCGCTTCCGGATTGGCCGCGTGATGGTGTCCTCTCTGGTTGGGCACAGTCTGGATGCATTGCGCACCGGCCTGCCCACCGTGCAGGTTTTGCACGACTATTACCCCCTGTGGCCTTTGCTGGGCGTGAACCCGTTGCCTTATCTGGACACAATTGATCCCGATCGACCTCCCCTTTCACGGGCGATGAACGAGCACACTCTATTGGCAGATTTTGGCGTCAGAGATGCTGCAGCATGGCAAAAGCTGTCGCAACGCTGGTTACACACTTTGCAAGAGCAGCACGTCCACTTGGCTGCGCCCAGCCAATCCGTGGTGGATTTATTGCATCGCCTGGATAAAGGCTGGAAAGACGCCAGTATCCGAGTTATCCCGCATGGTCTGACCGCATTTGCCGATAGTGCACCGGTATTGCCGAAACAACGCCAGGACGGTCGGTTGCGGCTGGTGATTCCAGGCAGCATGCAGCAGGGCAAGGGACAGGCTTTGTTACTCAAGGCATTGCCTGAGCTGAGGAAAATCGCACAGATTTACTTGATCGGTACCGGCAAGGAAGGCGAAGCCTTTTTTGGCCAGTCGGGTGTGAATGTCATTCTGAAGTACCAACGAGAGGAACTGCCGGGCATATTGCGTGAAATCGGCCCCCATTTGGCGGCCCTGTTATCCGTCGTGCCGGAAACATTCAGCTATACCCTCTCCGAAATGCGCCAGCTGAATATCCCGGTACTGGCCACACGGGTGGGTAGCCTGGCCGAACGCATTGAAGACGGCAAAAATGGCTGGCTGATCGATACGGATGCAGCGGCCCTGGTCAGCAAGATTCGGGAATTGGCACAGCAACCCGGCCAATTGGATGCTTTGAGAAAGACCTTAAGTCATGAGGCCGGGTACAGCACCCATGACATGCTGCAGCAATATGAGCAGTTCTGCCCACTGTCTGCAGCCGCATTGAGTCCACCAAAAGCCGCCAATCTGGAACAACTGCAGTCGGGTGCTGCAGCATTACAAGCCGCTACTCTGGGCGTCGACAAGCACAGGCTGGAACAACAGGTAACCCAACTCCACGCTGAGGTCGACAAGCGTACCGAATGGGCACAAGAGCGTGAAGCGGTGCTGCAGGAAGTACAGCGCAATCGTGAAGAATGGGCACAAATTGTCAAACTGCAAATTACTGAATTGACCGAAACCATCGTCAGGGAACAACAGCACGTTCGTGAACTACAGGACGAACAACAAGTCCAGCAGCAGTACTATGCGGACTTGCGCCAGCAATTTGATACGGTACTGATCAGTTCTTCCTGGCGACTGACCAAGCCGCTACGGGCCGGACGACGGGTAATGGCCAACCTGAACCGGGCGCGGGCCTGGAACCCCACGCGCTGGCCTTTGCTGTTGTCCCAAGCGGTGCGCACCATCAGCACCTCCGGTTTGCGCGGCGCACTGGTGCGGGCACAGCTCTCACCACAGCAGAACAGTGCGCCCGAATCCGCCATAAGCCATTTGCCGGAAGGTATTGGCGACACCAAGCCGCCTTCAGGCTTGCCCCTTCATGAACAGCCGCTGGTTTCCATCATCATTCCCGTATTCAACAAATGGACCTGGACTGCAGCCTGTTTGCGCTCGCTGGTCAACACAAAGAACAAAGCCGGCTTTGAAGTCATTTTGATAGACGACCACTCCACTGACGAGACGGCCGAACTGGCCCAAACGGTTGCCGGGCTGCTGTATTTGCGCAATGCCAAAAACCTGGGCTTTGTTGGCAGTTGCAATCGTGGTCTGGAATCCGCCAGGGGTGAATTTACCGTACTGCTGAACAACGACACACAGGTTCTGGACGGTTGGCTGGATGCTCTGCTGGAAACATTTGACCGGTTTCCCGATACCGGACTGGCTGGCTCTCAGCTGCTCTATCCCGATGGCAGTTTGCAGGAAGCCGGCGGCATCATATTCAATGATGGTTCCGGCTGGAACTATGGCCGTAAAGACAATCCGGATAAACCGGAATACCAGTATGTCCGCGAGGTAGACTACTGCTCCGGCGCCTGCATCATGTTGCGCACCAGGCTGTTCCGTGACCTGAACGGTTTCGATGCTCGCTACGCACCGGCTTATTATGAAGATACCGACCTGGCTTTCCGGGTACGCGAAGCAGGCTTGAAAGTACGCTACCAACCCGCCTCAAGCATCATTCACCATGAAGGCATTACTTCCGGAACCGATCTGAGCAGCGGCACCAAACGCTATCAGGATGTGAATCGCAGCAAGTTCCTGAAGCGCTGGAAAGACGAACTGGCTGCCTTTCCTGCACCGATTGTTAACCCGGACGACCAACGCCAGGTACGCAAAGCGCGCGATCACCGTCTGAAGGGCCGGATTCTGGTGATCGATGCCTATACGCCCGAACCCGATCAGGATTCCGGCAGTTTGCGGCTGACCTATCTGTTCGAATGTCTGCAGCAACTGGGGTACGGCGTGAGCTTCTTTGCCGACAACCGCGGCTTTGCCGGGCATTATTCCGAAGCCTTGCAGCAGGCCGGTGTGGAAGTATTGTTCAACCCCTGGATTGCCTCTTTGCAGGATTTTTTCCGCGAGCGCGGTGCAGAATTTGACTTCATCATGGTCAGCCGGCACTACGTCGCAGCCAACTATCTGACACTGGTACGAAAATACTGTCCACAGGCCAAATTCATCTTCGACACGGTCGATCTGCACTATTTGCGTGAAGAACGGCTGGCAGAGCTGGAAGACAGCCTGCCGCTGCGACGGGTTGCAGCACAGACCAAACGTTCCGAGCTTGCGGTGATACGCCAGTCCGATGCCACGCTGGTGGTCAGCCCGGTGGAACAACAGGTATTGAGCCAGGAATTGCCGCAGGCCCGAATAGAAATCCTGTCAAATATTCACCGTGTGGATGGCTGCCAGGCGGGCTTTGCAGAGCGCAAGGATCTGTTTTTTGTTGGCGGCTACCAGCATCCACCGAACATCGATGCGGCGATCTGGTTTGTCGGCAGCATCTGGCCATTGATTCGGGCAAAACTGCCGGACGTGAACTTTCACCTGATCGGCAGCAAGGCGCCGGAGCGTATCAAAAGCCTGCACGGCAACGGGGTTATTTTCCATGGCTTTGTCGATGAGTTGAACCCGTGGATCGATGGCTGTCGCCTGGCGGTAGCGCCCTTGCGTTATGGCGCAGGCGTTAAAGGCAAGGTGAACATCAGCATGAGCCGCGGTCAGCCGGTGGTGGCTACGCCCGCTGCCGTTGAAGGTTTGCACGCCCGGGTTGGCGAAGATGTTCTGGTGGCAGAAAACGCAGAAGACTTTGCTGACGCGGTGGTGCGCCTGTATCAGGACCAGGCGCTGTGGGAAAAATTATCGCAAGGCGGCCTGCAAAACGTACAACAGTATTTCTCCCTGGATACCGCGCGTCGCCAGCTGGCCGAATTATTAAGCTCATTGTAACCGCAGGAGGCACCGTGTAGTAGGAGGCAGCCATGCTGCCGACTTGTTGTAGGAGGCAGCCATGCTGCCGACCGGCCTGAATCGCGACCATGGCTCGCT
>CAZRTG010000153.1:0-8775 GCA_964602895.1 uncultured Wenzhouxiangellaceae bacterium | reverse complement strand
CAACCGTGGCTTTTGTTTTTACCTCTTCATGAATAATCCGGGCTAGTGGCCTGTACCCTTTCGCTCCTTTTGCTTCTGCTTCCTTCGAATAACATGGAGCTGTCAATGTCTCGATACACACCATTTGTTTTCTTGAGTATCCTGTCTCTTTATCTGGCAACCGCAATCGCACACGACAGGCCGGCAATTCCCTACGACGATGCGTTGGCAAAAACTCTGGGCGCTGATGAGCGCGGAATGAGGAACTATGTGCTTGTCGTGCTCAAGACTGGTCCAACCGAAATCCCAAAGGGAGAAAAACGCACTCAAATGTTTGCGGAACATATGGCAAACATTCAGCGTCTTGCCAATGAGGAAAAACTGGTGTTTGCCGGGCCGCTTGACGGCGTCGATGGATGGAGAGGCATCTTCATTTTCGCCGACTCGGACATCGCGACGGTGAAGACTCATGTCTCTACCGACCCGGTAATTATTAACGGCGAGATGATTGCCGAATACCACCAGTTATATGGTTCTGCGGGTCTCATGATGATGAATGAAATCAGTCGTAAAATCTCGAAGGTATCACCTTGATACCCCGTAAGCTGCCTGACAATTCATTAAAGCCGACGCCACTTCGCGGAGCGGCTTGAGTCAGAAGTTTGGCACCACAGGAGAGAACATGATGACTTCAAAGATTTTTGCCATCACGTTTGTTCTGCTATTCACGCCAGTTATTTATTCCGAGGATTCGGCAACTTCTCATTTGCACACAGTTGAACAGTACTTTGCGGCGTTCAATGCCCACGATAGTGCCGCTATGGCGAAGTACGTTACCGATGACGTCGTGTGGTTTAGTATCTCTGACGACAAGCTGGCAATAGAAACCAAAGGCAAAAGTGCACTGATTACGAGCATGGACGCTTACTTTGCATCTTGCCCAACATGCCAGTCTTCTCTGTCGGAGACCACCTCAACTTCAAGCAGAATCAGCGCCATTGAGACCACAAGTTGGCAAGGAAAATCAGGAAGCAAGTCACAAAGAAGTATCTCCGTTTATGAGTTCTCCGATGGTTTGATTCAACGCGTTTACTACTTTCCAGCTGAGAGGTAGCGTGGCGCCTTATAATTCATTCAAGCCGAAACCACTTCGTGGTTCGGCTTCATTCAGGCGTTATATGACACTACCTGGAGTCGTGCCGTGACCGACTATGAACTCGAATACCAACGGAATGACGCCGCGTGTGGCGACCCGTTCCCTGAGTTTGTGGAGCTATTCAACGCCCTGCCCGCTGCTTCTACTGTTTTGGACCTGGGCGCCGGCCAGGGTCGGGATACGCTGGTGGCTGCACGTCTGGGGCATCAGGTTGTGGCGGTGGATATTTCGCCAACCGGTATTCGTCAAATCCTTGTTGCCGCCCAACGAGAGAACCTGTCAGTTGAGGGTGTGGTAAGCGATCTGACGGAATATCATCCGAATAGGACGTTTGATGTTGTTATGCTGGACCGTATTGTGCACATGTTCAGGGACGTTAAAGACAAAGTGGCGCTGCTTTCCAAAGCGGCACATGCGACCGCGGATAATGGCTATGTCCTGGTTGCGGATACACCGGGCAATCAGGAGTACATTGAATGCCAGTTCGGTGACAGGGGGGTCTGGAAGCTGGTAACGGCAGAAAAAGGCCGCCGGATTTTCAGACGAGTCTCCGGTGCTATCCAACAAGACGATTAAGTTCATGGCATGGTGTGATGAGAACAATCTTGAAAATAATGGCAAAACCAGGTCCAGGTTTGCCGTAATGATGGTCAATCAACGCAGGCATGAAACATGGCAATTCATCCAATACAAACACCAGCGCCGCTGGCGCCGGCCAATCCAAATTCTGGACCAAACACCAACAATACGGAGACTCGTATGAAAATCCTGATTCCCTTGACACTCGCTTCAATTCTGTTCGTTTCCGCCTGTGACCGTTCCACGCAGGATACAGTGGACGCCCCAACGCCTATGGCAGCAGCACCGTCAACGCCCGCCGTGCATAACTATCAGTGCGAGAGCGGCGAAACGATAGCTGCAACCTACCCTTCCACCGACACGGCCACGGTTCAATACAAGGGCAATGGCTACAACCTGCAAATCGCGGTATCTGCCAGTGGTGCGCGTTACGTGGGCGACGAACTGGAGTGGTGGACCAAGGGCTCCGGTCCAGGATCCGAAGGCACGCTTTTCCATCACCTGGCTGATGGCACTTCGGGTGAGATCATCGAACTGTGCAAAGAATCCTGAGTACGGTTTAATCATTCTGTTCAAACCGAAAACGCCTTGCTCCGATTACACATCGGCCAGACTCAGGCGTTATACTTTAAACCACCATGAGCAAACGCAAACCAAAATCAGAAAAAGGGCTGTTAGCCGGTAAGATGATTATAGAGGCTGTTGAGAATCAGCTACGTGAAAATGATCCACCGGAAACAACACGAACCCTGAAACGATTAATGGAAATGGGTGAATCAAGAGAAAATGCAATACGCTCTATTGCCAGCGTGTTAAGTGTTCATATATATGAAGTATTGGAGCATCAAACGCCGTTTGATGAAGCCAGATATGTTAAAGATTTGAAAGAGCTGCCGAATCAGTCATTCGATAAAGACAAACAAATATAACAATGAATTCACGCCATGAGCGCTACGTTTAACTATCAACATGGCAGGTAGAGTTTGTCATGTTGTTGGTGAAGCCACATACACCGGCTTGACTAGGGTGTTTGTTAATATGGAGACCGTTCTTGACTCTGGAACAGGTCATGGCTTTTTTGCACGCCAAAGGCATCGTGCTGGAGTCCGCTCAAGGACCCGTTCCTTCTTTGGCGAATTTCATCGCCGGAGAGCCTGTTCGTGGTAGTTGGTGGTCTCACCCAAAGTCCCGGGAAATCTTTCAACTTACGCGTGCAGTACGCAACTCAGAGCAGGTTCTTGTTTGCCGTCTCGTTGCCGGAAAGATCACCTTCATCCATCAACGCCTGTGGCCGGACCTCGTGCGCCTGAGCAGCCAGTTTCCTTTTCATTCGCTTGCCAAACTGCACGAAGAGCACACCGCCTCCGGTCAACACGTAATAGTGGAGATCCCGTTTCCGTCCTGGGTACCCGCTGAAATTTCGACCCAGGCGGGGCAACTCACAGAAAGCGAGGCTTGGGCCATGTTGCGCTCATTTGCACCGGACGCGTTTGGAGCAAAAGGGGACGGAGCAAAAGGGGACGGGGCACATTAATTTGAATTAATGTGCCCCGTCCCCTTTTATACACTGGACAGCTAAGCAACACGGAGTATGATTTAATTATGAACATGAGAACCGGATTCTGGGTCAAGCGCTTCCTTACCGTTCTGATGGGAGCATTCGTAATCATCTGCGTCGTCCAACTGCTCAAGGGCCATGACATAGCTTATGCCGCAACGCAAGCCGCGATTTGGGGCACTCTGTCCGCACTGGTCTTCACAGTCGGCAGGTTCTTTCAAGCCAGGCGAGGCCAACACTGCGCAATTTGCAAGGACACACCCGAGATGCAGCAAAACCAGCGCAGCGAGGTCTGACATTTCGCCCACCCGGACATCTGCACCACCGCTTGACTCAGACGTTATGTGCCTGAACAAATCTACAGACTAAAAGTGGCTCAGAGATGATTTTTGCTGAATTGCAATATGAGCAACACTACTCGGACATGCATTCTGAGCTGGTCGATTTTTTACAAAGCAAGTTCCCGAAGATCGAACACGGGCTTCAGGGTGATTCCTGGATATGGATTTTTGCAGGAGATGAAAAAGTGGCCATTGACAAGTTCTCAAGTATGAAGCACCAGATCAAATCGGAACAATCGAACAACAGATTGATTCAGCAGGTAATCGGAAAATTATCTGAAAGATATAGGCTAACCCTTGTTTGATAAGTCACAGATCGAGCCACATGAAGACTTCTGAAGCAGTGCAAACGAAAAAAGTATCAACGTTAACCAGTGTTCTACTCGTCGCGGGTGTTGTCGGTATGTCTGCCTGGGGTGCAGTTCAGGCGTCACAGGGGCTTTGGTTTGGTTGGTCTATATTCGGCAGCGGTATCATAGTCACCAGCGGATGGGCGGTGAGCCCGCCTCAGACGCTGTGGGTCATGGGATTCAACATTGAGCGACTGCTTCAACTTGCCGGTATTTTAATGCTGTGCGGCAGCCTGGCTTTTATTGCAGGTTTCGGCGGGTAAGTAATCCGTATTGCAAATCGTTTAAGTCCGTTCTCAAAGCTCACCGAGCACAAGACGCGGACGCGCCAATTCAATCAAACGTAATGTACCCAAAAGGGATTAGGGGAATATGAAATTTCGAAGTGCAGTTGACACCTGGTTCTACGTATTGGCACTCGCTGTACCATTTGTCGTCATTGGTTCAACTACCATCAGCTTTAGCTCACTATCAGCACTGCTGGTCATTGGAATCGCAGCTCTTATAGCTCTGGGACTTCCTATTTGGCTTATTTTTTCTACCTATTACGTCATTGAGGCGGGTACTTTGTTGATTAGATCCGGCCCGTTCAGCTGGTCAATTCCAGTTAGCGAAATCAAGTCAATCCGGCCCAGTCGGTCGGTTATATCTTCTCCTGCTTTATCGCTGAATCGCCTGGAAATCCAGTATAGTCAAGGTCATACCATTCTGGTGTCACCAAAAGACGCAGCAGGGTTCAAAAATGCACTTGGCGCAATTAAGTGATCTGAATTAATCAAAGTGTCCACAGGCGCCGGGCAGTAGCAAATGAACCTTTTGCGAATCATGATAAATATGGCTTTGACCGGTCTCCTGATCGCTGCAGGTTTGTACCTGTTATCCATAGATTCTTATGTCATTCGCGGCATGGAATTTATTGGGCTGTCACGGTATTTGTTGTCGGCTGCACTGCTGTTTATGGCCGGTTTTGCAGGGCTGGTCGCCTGGGGTTGGATGCGTGGCAATGTCCCAAAACCGCCTGAAAGTACATTTTGGTTTGATCCGACCTACGTTCACCCGGTGTATAAAGGAGAATTGTTCGTTCGGTTCTGGTACGTCACAGCGCCTGGGATAATCTGCTTCGTCTCCGCTCTTGCACTCGCCGATTAGGCGCCTGGCTGGTCGCTGCCAAGCTGCTGTTGCATAACGGCAACTGCGCTTCGGTGTTATTTCTGATTGATTTGGCCAGCAGGTGTATCCTAGCCATAGCTGCACACTTGCCAGCATGTCGACTTAACGGTACAAATGAAGCACGCACTGGGTCATTCAAAACTTGTACGATCAACCTGATTCTGGAGATAAATGTGAAATATTTTAACCGCATCGCACTTTTGCTCATCCTGTTGCCAACCGTAATTTATGGTGCAGAAAAACCTCAGAGTGAAGAACATACAGATGCTTCCGCAGTCGAATTGCTCTCCGATGATTTGCGCGCATTGCTCGCCCAGGAAATGCAACAATTGCAGGGCGGCATGATGTCCATCATCCCCGCCTACGCCGCTGGTAACTGGAGTGAAATCGAAACGACTGCCGGGAAAATGAAGAACAGTTATATATTGGATCAAAGCCTGACAGAAAGCCAAATTGAGGAGTTGAATTCAATATTGCCACATGAATTTATTGAAAAGGACGAGAGATTCCACTATTTGGCAGGCATGCTCGAACATGCGGCTCAAAGTAAAAAGCCGGAACTGATCAATTTTTATTTTTCCGAAATGAATGAATCCTGTGTGGGTTGCCATACGGCTTTTGCCACGCACAAATTTCCGGCTTTAACGCCCGGCGCCAAGAGCGAGCATACGCACTAAGGAAGCTCTGAACAAATCAGAGTTTCCCTAACAGCTACGAACTCGGCTACGCCAAACGCTCTTGAACCGCCCGCCAGGCCGCATCGATGGCGCCGTTAACGTAGGCAAAAGCTTCCGCATCCGAACCGGCGATCGAGACCCGTCCAAACGGTCGTCGGGCTTCGATGTGCGGGCCTTTGTAACGATTCCAGTCGGGTGGATCCACCAGATCGTTGTACTCGTAGGCATAGCCGTGCGGCCACCGGTTAACGGTGATGCCAAGAATATCGTGTGCCGGGTCAAAGCCACCTGCGGCCAATGCATCGGCCGCCTGCTGGCGCATGGCACGCTCGTAATCTTCAAAACTCAGTTCCAGCATTTTTTGCCGGCCCAGACGATTTTGTGTACGCGCATCCAAACCCTCACCGGGGAAAATCGGCACATAAGTCCAGTGCAGGATCACCGGCTGGTCGGGTGAACGATGGAACCGGTAATCACCCAGGCTGACCGGGAAATCCAGCACCACTGAATCCATCAAACCACCCGGAAAGCGCACGCCGTTCACGCCCAGATTGGCGAACGGCTCCCAATTGCGTACCAGCATATTGGCGTACAACAAAGGGATTTTGACCTGGGTAGCGAATGCCTGTGTCTGCGCTGTGGGAAACTCCGGACAGATATGCGGGATCATGGCGCTGTAGCCGGCAAAGATCACATCACGGGCCCGAACATCATGCGCCACGCCGGCTTTTACATAGCGCACAGCGACTGCCCTGGCGGACTTCAAATCACCATCAGTACCCCCCAGGTGCTGCACCTGTACAGCGGTTGCATTCAGACGAATTTTGACGGGCTGGTTCGGCCGGTCCAAAGTCGTGTAATCAAGCGGTGCTGTAACGATATCTTCCATGGTGTTACCAGGCGCAGAGCCCGGCACCAACTGGCGTACCAGCAAACGGACGATGCTGGCATTACCATCGGGAAAGTGGAAGATATAGGGCTCGTCTTTTTCCACGTGCTGGTATGGGTCATCCCGATGCAGATCAACACCCAAGCCACCGAAACCCGGAAAACCCAAAAACATGCCTTCACGCGCAGACAAGGCATCCAGGCCACAACCCCAAAGACTGCTGCTTAAAGGATAAATCAATTTCAACAACCGGTCGGAAGCACCCAGATACTGCTGCAGATAATCGGTGTAGCTCAGGGCACGCAGAAACTCGACTTTCTCAGCCGGTGTCTTTCCGGCCAGGAAATCTTCTCCGGTGGTAAAGATGCGCAGCCAGGCGTCCACATCTTCCGGGTTACTCGAAACCTGCTCGGCAAAATGTCGTAATTCTTCAGGTGTTTTTTCGCCGCTGGCAGTCCAACCCAGCGGTATGTCTTTCACCAGGCGGTCCTGGCCAAAATGCTGCCGATCCAGCCACCAGGCGGTTTGCAGACCCAGCTTGCTGTACAACTCGCGGTCATAGGCCTGGTAAAATTTTTGTACATCAATACCCAAACCGCGCAACAGGGACATGGCTTCGGGGCTATAGGAAGAAGGTGTATCTATGGATTGGCTGCCCCCATAACCGATCATGGTTTGGCCGTCCTGCAATGAATACTCATTGCGCTTGGCATGACCGCCCACATCATCGTGGTTGTCGAGTATCAGGATGCGCGCATCGGGCCTTTGTTGCCGATAGAACCAGGCCGCCGACAAACCGCTGATACCCGCACCGATAATGATCAGGTCAAATTCACCTTCGCCGGTATCCGTGCCACTATTCCAACGCTTGCCCTCACGAACCACCCCGTGGGCTACTTCGAAGGCACCCACATGCGCACCGCGCAGGCCTTCAATGGAGGGTGGATAATAAGCCGACCCGATTTCGGGTGAACCGGCAAACTCGCCAGCCAAACCCTGGCTTTGGGCCCAGGGTGCCAGACTGGCGCCGATGGCTACTGCGGTCCCCTGACAAAACTGGCGGCGACTGATAGGGCGAAACATGCCCAGTTGTTTATCTCGTGACATGGTTTACCTCAGGGTAGCCCTGCTTATTCGGCTATTGCTTGATCCATTTGATCCAGTTCATCCAGTTTTTCTTCTTCCGTATCTTCATGCCACTGGAATATGTTCATCTCGATAAAGATAAAGGCTACCAGCCACAGGAAAGCATCCCAGAAATCCAGAAAATCGCCCAGGATGCCCCAGTAAACGGCACAGAAAAACAATACCGTATAAAGCATGCCCTTGCTGAATTTGGCAATCAGCATGCGGCGCCTGTCCAGCAGGTCACGGGATTGCAGAAACACTTCCAGTTCCAGCAAGGCCACAATGACCAGCCAGTCGGCGGCATTGACAATATCGACAACGGCCAGGTTCTGGATCGCTTTAACCGCATCTACCGTACCGATGATTTTGGTACCGGCAATTTGCCACAGAGTCTGACCCTGCAGGGTTGCGCAGGAGGCCGCATCCAGAGCCGGATATTGGTCCAGGTCATCTACCCAGCTATAACCACTGCCGATCAGGCTGCAAACATTATCTACCACGAAAGGCAGGCTTTCAGCCAGATACGTCCACTTGGCAACATAACCCCAAAATGCCCAAAGGATAAAGCCATAAGCAACGGCTTTGACCATGAGCAATAACCAGTACAACCGACCTTCCAACTGTTCGTCAGGAATGACGGCAGTTTCCAACTCAAAAAGCAGCAGCAGAACGATCCAGGAGGCAGTATCTATGGTCGCCGAAAAAGCTTCGGTGATATGACCCCAGCCTGGAAAGCCACCAAATACTTCGTGGGAGGCCAGAAATTCTTCATTGAAAAACAAAAAGACATTGATGACCAGCAAGCAATAGATGGCATATTTGAACAGCCGGAAGAGCGTACGTGGGTGCAACACACGAAACGACTCTGAATGAACTTTGATCAATGCTTTAACCTAGCAGTCTGTCGGGTTTAACCACCCGACAACATGATATTGAGTACCGATTCGA
>CAZRTG010000152.1:0-8869 GCA_964602895.1 uncultured Wenzhouxiangellaceae bacterium | reverse complement strand
CAAGGCTTATGTCTGGTCCTCGGTGGTAGCCCACAACCTGGCTTTGTTCAGTCGCTTGGTACCGACCTGAGGTGATCCCGGCGGACAGTCAAGCAGGGAACCCGGGTTCCCACGGGCAGCTATCCTCGAATGACGACGTTTTCGCTGTTTCAGCGGGAATATTAACCCGCCGCTGAAAAACACCGGCGGCATGCACGCCACAGAGACAAAAATGAGCCAGAATGTTCAGGGTCAAGATGTAGAATAGCCCGTTTATGGACGGGCACTATATAGGGTTTGCGCTGATTTCCGGCTTGCTCACACCTTTTTTTGGTGCCGCCCGGGACAGTTTTGGCAGTTATGTGCCCGGTCTGTACGCGCTCGCAGCCGCACTGGCAGCTGCCTCAGTTCTGTTCTTGTCCCTGGGAAAATATATGGGGTATCCCCTTAGCTCCACAGGTGGCAAAATTACCCGATGGGCTCCACAAAGACAACCCCGATAGGCGGCATAGATTACCCAAGGACTTGGCTTCAGTTTCTGGATTGGTTTCATTCTGAACAGGCGTGTCGGGATTACCTGGAGAAGCTGCGATGGGCTGATAGTCTGATCTGCCCAAAGTGCGGTGTGACAGCCCCAGTCGAGCGAATGAGTCGTGGCCGATTGATTTGCCCTGCATGCCGACATCAGGCGACGGTAACGGCGGGGACTATTTTCGACAAGACCCGCACGGAACTCCGTGTCTGGTTTGCCACTATTTGGTACATCACCAATCAAAAGCATGGTGTCAGTGCGTTGGGGCTGCAGCGGGTGCTTGGGCTCGGCAGTCTGAGACAGCATGGGCCATGCTGCATCGTCTACGCCGAGCAATGGTCTGCTCTGATAGGGAGTTGCTCTATGGGGAGGTCGAAGTCGATGAGACCTACCTTGCACTCACTGATCGGCAAGACCCCATCAGTGCCGTTGGGCGCAAGAGCAACACCACCAAGGTGATGGTGGCCATGGCTGTGGAAATACTGAGTCCCACAGGCTTTGGGAGAATTCGGATTCGACAAATTGATCGTGGCGATAATGACAACCTGATGCCCTTTATCAGGGCATCCGTCCGTCCAGGAACGATCATCCATAGTGATGGGTCTCCTGCTTATAGAAAGCTCGAAGAAAACGGCTACAAACACCGGCAAACGGTTCATCTTGAGTCAGATACACCAGCCCATGAATCGATGACGGGCGTTCATCGAGTGGCCTCATTGCTGCAACGCTGGATGATGGGAACGCACCATGGCGCAGTGCAGCCAAGACACTTGGACTATTATCTCGACGAGTATGTATTTCGCTTCAATCGTCGAACCTCGCGCTCAAGAGGATTGCTGTTTTATCGTTTGCTTCAGCAAGCGGTTATCACCAAGCCAGTGACCTATACAGGAATCGTTGAAACGGCCAAAAAACCAGGATATTGAAGATTGTGGAGCTAAGGGGATACCCCATGAAAATATCCAGTTGCAGTATCCAGCCTATTACCTACCTAAGCTATCTAAGCACAAAAAACCAAGCGAATCCTGCGCAGGTACACTGGATTCAGTGGAATCGGCATTTCGCTTTCCATAAAGTTTGCAAGTGTCAAATAAAACGAGGACTCATTCTGCTTCTTAGCAATCCGCAGCTCGCTCGTTCGTATCGCGGTAAGCTTTCCATCAGGGTTCTGGCAAGTCTGTTTGAGGTTCAACTATCAGGGACTCAAGCAAGTATTCCATGCCAAAAGCAGGCCAGTCATATTTGACCAGGATATTATGCTCTCCCGTTACCCATATGTGCGATGTGCCCATAGGATCGGTATCATCTCCAATAATATAGTGCTGTGCCTGAAATGTTCCCGCCGGAACCGTGACCTGTTCGTTGCCCACCAAGGTTAAGTCTTGCGTGGTCATATACCCCAATGGACCACTGGTGCCATTCCACGATGGCGAAGTGCTGTAGCTTGCAAATGTCTGGGTACCTGGTTCGTTCCCCTCGAAAGCCAAGGCGGGCCAACCGTCGGCCATAAGCGCGTGCGTCATCACGTGGAAACGCTCTGGAACAGGAATGACCTGCACCGTGTGACCCGTGTCGATTCCGTCGGTTACGATGGTCATCGTGTCACCTGTCACCTGGAAATAGCCGCTGCCAATTAATTGATCACCAACTTGAAGCTGTACGAATGCCCGCAGTGGTCGTGCATCCGCGTCTATCGTATAGGTAACATCTCGCACGAATTTTGAATCGTCGGTCATGGACAGGGTGCGCAAGGTGCGAGACCCGTCCCGATTGTGGGTTAGCCACCAATCCTCGCGTCCTCGCTCGAAGCCTGTAGGTCCTTTCTTTCGATAAGATATCCGCCCATTCATAAACTGAAATTTATTCCCGGGTTTGACCATAACGGCGGGATCAGTTTGTAACTGCACTGGTTTCCGCTCGGAAGTCTCCCAGTCTCCACGGGTTTGGGTTGTTGCTGAAACAGCCCAAACCAGAAGGATGATTAACGAGAAACCAATATAAGTATGTTTTTGCATTTCCTGATTTCCTCTTGGATTCAACTACTAAGTGCAACGGTTAAGTATATGCGGGTCTCAAGGTCTGCAGCCATACCCGCATGATCGGCGAACTCACGGCCATTGTCATAGGTGGTGGTACGCACCCGATTTTGATGCGGGATAAGCGCATCTGTGCCGGTGTCTGATTATCCTGGTGGGTATTCCTGCGGCTGGTTACACTGATTGAGCTGTCTGAATGTATTATCATTAGGTCTTTAATATACTTTGGAGGCTTGATCGAAATGAAGCTGAATTTTCAACGAATTACCATTTTCTGCCACGACATTGAAAAGTCTCTGCACTTGTATCGTGATGTGCTCGGGCTACACGTTGCAATGAATAGAATCATAAGCGGAGAAGCTGCCGGTCGTTTGCTCGGTTTGCCACCCTGCAACATTCACATTGTGCTGCTGGCTGTAGCGGAAAGCGAAAAGCCTGTATTGGGTCTGTTTTATGTAAGCGGCGCAGAACTTGAAACGCGTCCCACCGGGCCGCGCAAACTCGTACGTAAACAAACGGCTCTGGTACTGGGAACAGATGATTTTGATGCCGCACTCGTTGACATTCGAGCCGCAGGGCTTGAATTGCTGTGTGAGCCTGAGGACTACCTTACGCCGGGCAGTGGTCCCGATGCGGTATCCATGCGTTATCGGGAAGTGATTTTCTTCGATCCGGATGACGTGCTGGTGTCGGTCATGCAGGTGGTCCCTGCTGCTTAACCCAGCCCGGCGGCAGCACTCAAACGTTCAAGTATCAACTGAATCCGTACCATGGAACCCCTCCAACTGAGGAAGTCATGAGTAGTTTTGAGTCGTCTTCACCCCGCACCACCGACCTTATGCTGACGGATGCCATGGTTCTGACCATGGATAACAGCCGGCGCGCTTTTGCCAATGGCTTTGTCTGGCTGTGTAACGGACGTATCCACCGGGTCGGCTCCATGGCTGAAATGCCAAAACCGGAAGCCGGCGTAGAACAACGTTCGGCGGCCGGGCATATTGTGATGCCGGGTCTGATCAACTGCCACACCCACCTTTCAAATGCCATTCTTCGCGGCGTGTACGACGAAATGCCACTCAAGGTCTGGTTTTCCAAGGGTATGTGGCCGGTGGTTGAGAACCTGACTGGTGAAATGGGTGAAACCGGCTCCTCGATTTCCCTGCTGGAATTGATGACGACCGGCGTGACGACTTCGGTGTGTGGCGAGATCGGCGCGGGCAATTCCGAATTGATGGATGGTGTGCTCACTGCTGTTGAACGCTCCGGCATCCGGGCGATTGTGGCGCGCATTGCGCAGGACAGTGACAACGAAGAAGATCCTGCACAGTTTATCCCGGAGGCTTTTCGTGACACGGTGGATTACGCGGTAGCCGAGGTGCAGCGCTTGCAGAAACGTTTTAACTCCGATCGGGTCAGTGTGGTTCCCGAAGCCATGGGTGTGATGCGCTGCACGGTCCCCATGGTTCGAGCCATGTACGAATTGGCACAGGAATCCGGTTGTCACCTGACGATACATGCCGCCAGTTCACAGGGCGAGCGAGATGAAAGTCGCCGACGGTTTGGTCATGGCACCATTACTGAATTGGGTCGCCTGGGTGTATTGGGCCCCCGCACGTTGTTGGCGCATGCGATTTGGCTGGACGATGACGAGATTGCCTTGCTGGCCGAAACCGAAACCGGTTTGTCACACAACCCGGTTGCTAACGCCTATTACGCCGCTGGCGTAGCACGTTTGGCTGATCTGCTTGAGGCCCGTGTACGCGTCGGTTTGGGTGTCGATGGTGCATCGACCAACAACAGCCAGAACCTTTGGGAAACCATGAAAATGGCTTTGCTGTTCCAGAAACAGAAGCTGGAGAATCCAAGCTTCGGCTCTGCCGAGTTGGCGCTGGAATTGATGACACGCGGCGGTGCAGAGGCTCTCCACATGGAACATGAGATCGGCTCGCTGGAAGCCGGTAAGCGGGCTGACCTGATTGTAATCGACACGGCCCGCCCCTGCCTGGCACCGATACAGAATGTGGTTACCAATCTGGTGTATTCAAACGACCCCTGGGCTGTTCGGGATGTGTACATTGACGGTGAGCGCGTGGTGCAAAACGGGCAACATTTACGCCTTGATCAACAGTCCATCATTGGCAGGGCCGGGCCGGTATTGCAGCCTTTACTGGAAGCGACCGGGCTGGATCAATACCTGGCAGAACGCAGTTCCTGGAGCTGGCAGTAGGGAGTATGAAGGAGCCTCTGATCCATTATGCGCAGAGCGCGTTTCCGCTGAAAACCCCGCAGATGGTGCGGAGCGAGCGGTGTGACAGTAGCACCGCTACGGCCGCGGCGAGCCACGTGCCAGATGCGGGGTTTGCAACGAAACCCTTACGGGACGGTCCTTTGCAGGCGCTCCGTTTCGTCTTGGGTCACTTATTTGGAATAACCAAACGGCGCTCCCCAAGGCCAAACCGGAGCATCCCGCAAAGTTACGTCGCGCCAGTGCATAATGGATCAGAGGTTCCTTAAAATGACTTTCAAACAATATCCCGCAACTCTGCGCAGACACTACTCCGGTACGATTATCGCCACCGGCGATGAGGTTGGCTTTCGCGGTCTGGAACATTTCACCGGCTCGGTAGCCGCAGATGGCAGCCGCACACTCAGCTGCGTTTGTGAGCTCCCTGATCGCAGCCTGAGCAAGAACATTGTGTATTCGGTAGACCGGGATTTCCGTCCGATCGACTGCTATGTGCGCTTGATCAAGGACGGCAGTTTGCTTGGCACCGGCTGGTTCCTGTTCAAAGGCAACAAGGCTGAATTTCAGGGTTTCAATGTCCGTGACGGACGGATGTCCCAGCATATTGAACGCGATGCCCTGATTCCCAGCTTCGGCCCGCATCCACTGGTAGGCGACATACTGCACCTTGCAAGCTATGACCATGAGTCGGGTGAGAAAGTACAGTATATCGACAGCTACCTCAGCTCGTTAGCGCATGATGGTGGCACCGGCCCGTTGCTGGAAGCCATCCGTTTTGGTATCGAATTCCTGGGCGAAGTGGAAGTCACGGTCCCTGCAGGCACGTTCATGACCCACCACTATCGTTTCCACCTTGAGGGATCATTACCGCAGGAACACCCGCTGGAGGAATTGTGGTGCCTGCCGGCTGACTTCGTGTTTGTGAAAATCCGTGTGGGTGAGGCCGGTGCCGGTACCACGTACGAACTAGCCGAGCTCGATTATTGATGATGCCTGTTCTGGGAGAGTTTTATGTCACATCGTCGCGAATTTATTACCCAAATGAGCCTGCTGGCCGGCTTCGCCGTCGTGGGCGGACTGCCGGTCCTGGCCAGCGCTAACCCAAACACAATGCGGACCCGTTCCATCCCTGGAAGTAACGAGGCCGTTCCTGTCATCGGCATGGGAACCTCTGGCAGCTTTGAAGTCCGTCCGGGCACCGAGGAGTACGAAGCGCTCAACGAAGTGCTGCGGATTTTCTTCGAAGGCGGCGGGCGATTGATTGATACCGCTCCGACCTATGGTAATGCTGAAGATGTTTTGGGAGCGTTGCTGACAGCGGATCAGCGCAGCCAGGTGTTTCTGGCAACCAAGCTTTCTGGGGTTACCGGCCGCGATGCAGGCCGGGCGCAGTTTGCCAATACCCTGCAACGATTGGGCATGGATAAAGTGAGTTTGCTGCAGGTACATAACCTGCGGGATACCGCTACCCAACTGGCGGTTGCCCGTGAGCTGAAAAATGAAGGCAAAACGCGCTACACCGGTGTCACGCATTACACCGACAGTGCGCAGGACGAACTGGCCGAAGTGGTGGCGAAAGAAAAGCCTGATTTTCTACAAATCAATTATTCAGTCATCAGTACCCAAGCGGAAAAACGCGTGTTTCCAGTAGCTCAGGACAACGGCGTGGCGGTCCTGGTCAACCGGAACTTTGATGACGGCCGACTGTTCAAGCTGGTTGCGGGTAGGCCTTTGCCAGCTTGGGCAGGCGAGGTCGAAGTGACCTCCTGGGCGCAACTGTTCCTGAAATTCGCTTTGAGCCACCCTGCGGTTACTGCAGTAATACCTGCCACTGGCAAGCCTCAACGGCAGGCTGACAATCTCGCGGCTGGATATAGACCACTGCTGGATGAGAAGCAGCGCCAGGCGCTGATTGCTGAGTTCAAATAAGTCCGGACTCTTAGTGCCTAAATTGTTTGAGAGCACGACTCAAGGGTTTGCCGGCTGAGACAGCACAAACTTAGCCACAACTTCCGACCAGGCCTGAGGCTGTTCATCCACAATATCATGTGTACCACCAGGCAACTCTTGATAAGCAAAGTCGGGGCGTGCCTGGCGGGCTTTTTGGGCCAGCGGGTAAATATCATCACCGGTGTTGGTCAGAATCAGGGTGGGCACTTTGAGCGCCATAAGGTCAGCGGTCATATCGTATTGGAAGGCGGCATGATGCCCATACCATGCCGTGTCGCCTGCCCACAGATGATCGACCAATCGCCGATGCATGGCGACTGTGTCAGTCCAGCCGGGTGTAAATTTGACGCGTCGATCCCAGGCTTGCTGAAGATGTGATCCATCTGCGTAAATGGGAGATGGCCCCGGTTTAATTTCCTGGAACTGTTCAAGATCGGTAGCTGAGAAAAGTGGCGGGCCATTCAGTATCAATGAACTGACCCGGTAAGGGTTACTCGCTGCGAAACGGCACAGAATGCCCGCACCCGTGTGGTGCCCGAGAAAGTGGGCTTGCTTCACGCCCAGCCCGTCCAGTACGGCATGGTAGGCGTCTGCATAATCCGCAATTGAAGGGGGAGAGGGGGGCACATCTGAATTACCAAAGCCGGGAGTATCCACCGCAACGGCTTGCAGGCCGAGTTGACTGAGGTAAGGCATGGCCTGTTCGAACATGCGGCCACAAACCGGTGATTGATGCGCCATGATCAGTAAGGGGCCAGAGCCCGCAGAATAAAAATGAATCTGTCCGAAAGGTCCGTCCAGGTAGCCTTTTCGTACCGCCGGGTTCTCGTTCATGATCTGGACCATGCGTGAATTGTCTTCGGTAGCAGCGGCCTTCAAAGGTAATGGCCGACAAAATAAGCCGCCGACAAAACCGGCAAGGCCAATCGAGGTGGATCGGAGCAGATTTCTGCGTAACATGGAATCACCATTGGAGAGCTTGCACTCATTGTCTGTACGTAGCCCCTGAAAATACGGTTGGTTGGCCTCAATTCAAAGCGCCAATAAGGCGACTGTCGATTACGCGCTATGGTTTCGCAACGCTCAAATAGACAATCACTGCAATGAATACCCACAGCACGCCCAGTACCGAGGTTGCCCGGATGTAACAGCGCTTGATCGTGGCGTTTCGTTCCGGTGTCACACCCTCTTTTGCCATTTCAGACCAGGTGCGGAAATGTGCGATCAGGGCAAGCCGGATGCCTACGCCGCTGGCTACTACTCCAGCGAAAGCGGCCAGTTTCCAACGCAACCACCCCGGCAGAGGCCAATCACTACCCAACAGGCCCAGAGCCAGGGCCAGTAACACAAGCAATAGCAAATAACGTGATATCCGGTCGATACGGGCAAGCTTTTTACCGACCGGTTGCTTGCGCAGGCGATGCACCGCTTCAACAAAGCCCAGCCAAAGCAGCCCACACACCGCAATCACGATAATGACGGTCTGGTCGCCGGGAATGAATCCATAGCTCACCGACAGCATCAGGCCCAGTGTTGCCTGCAGGACCAGCGCATAACGAACATGCTGGTCCACTTGCATGACATGGTCCATCAGTCGGGCACGATCCTTAAAAGGCATGTCATCCGCATAACAGGCGAACCGGTAAGTCGAATTGATCACCAATTCAGATCCCAGCCAGTAGCCGAGCACAGCGATGTGCATAACCCAGAACCAGATCATCAGGCGGCTTCCTCGCGGTAAAAATCAGCCTGATTCCTGGCCACGGGCACTGGGCAAATTGTTGGGGGTGTTTCCATGGTCAATAAAGCCTGTAGACAGTACTCAAGAGTGTAGGCGGCACTCGGGGTCATATCCAACAACTTCTGGTCTTGATACATAGCATTTGCTTGTGCGCTACCAAGTGTTCATGACGCGCGATGAGGGCATTTCCCATAGCCGCCCAGTTGATGTGGATGTATTGCCCAGCAAAGGTCAACACCTGCGTTTTCTCAGCCCCGGAGGGCTCAATCTGGAAGCTTTTCAAGCTAGTGGCCCTGAAGGAACACGAGCTAGTGTAGTGTATTAAACAGTCTGTAGATTTGATAATGTGTCACGTGCCCGCCCTACTTTTTCCAAAACCTCTTCAG
>CAZRTG010000151.1:5243-8921 GCA_964602895.1 uncultured Wenzhouxiangellaceae bacterium | reverse complement strand
GACCCGGAAAATCGCACTGGACGCGGCACGCAGCAATTCCTCAAGGTCGTCGCAGCCGGAGACTGCTGATGCAGACTGCCGCGCTGGTTTTCTGCGTGGCTTACCGGGTGACTTGCCCTGTGGTTTACTGGATGGTTGGTTCATACTGCTGTATTCCGGCGGTAATATGTATCATGCGCTTGCAGTCAACTGAATATTCATGGAAGGACAAGACGGGTACGCAGCATGATTCTAGCATTAAGCCTGTACATGGGCTGTGACACCACTCACTTGGGCGGTGCAGCCTCATATGGCCTCACCAGAGCTTTCAGGAGAAATCGATGACCACAACAGTCACCCCACACGTAGGTGTGATATTCAAATCCTACGAACCACTTTCATCCATGCAGAAGTATGCGGCCCAGACAGAAGCTTCAGGAATGAGCGGCGGCTTCTGGATTGCCGAAGCATATCACTGGTTCCGTAAATACGGTCTTGAATCACGTGGCTGTTTCACCACGCTGGCCGCAGTCGCCATGGCCACCAAGGAAATCCCGATCGGACTCGGCATTACCTCGCCATACATGCGTCACCCAACCATCCAGGCCAACGAAGCCGCAGCGATTGACGAATTGTCCAACGGGCGCTTCGTCATGGGTATCGGCGTTGGCATGGTGGGTATCGAGTACCTCGAATACGACATCAAAACATTACGCCCGGTTGGCATACACCAGGAATCCATCGACATCATGCGGCATGTCTGGTCCGGCGAAGCATTTGATTACAAAGGAAAGTACCACAAATCAACCATGCCTGCCTATGACCGTGCCGCTGACGGCCTGTCCACCGAGATCCCGATCTACGTGGGCGCCACCGGCCCCTACATGCAGCGCCTTTCCGGACGTTCCAGTGACGGCATGTTGCTGGCCGGACTGACCGCTCCGCATTTCGTTCGTTACGCGATTGAAAACATGCAGGCCGGCGCCAAAGATGCCGGACGCAAACTGCCAGTCGATTTCCAGGTAGGCGGCGTGATTCTGTGTGCTTGCTCCGAGGACGGCGACAAGGCTCGCGACGCAACGCGCAGCTATACCGGCACCTACGTCATTAACAAGATCCGTAACATCAAGAATGACATCATTCTGGGTGGCGCGGGCCTGCCCGACTCCACCTGGGACCCGTTCCGCAAAGCCATCGCCGACGGCACTGAGGATAACGTTACCCACCTCGTGACGGATGAAATCATGCGCCGTTTCACAGTCATTTCCGGCAATCCCGACGATTGCCTGGAGATCACCCAGGAACTGGTTGATTCCGGCATGAACCTGCCACTGCTTGAAGTAGTGGGTGCCAACGAAAAAGACAATCTGGAGTCGATCCGGCTGATGGGCGAGCACGTAGTGCCGAACCTGAAACCCGGCCCGTCTGCCGCCATCTGAGGCTGTTGATATGAAACTAGCAAGTATTAAACTGAAGTCTTCGGGTCAGGTATCCGTAGCCGCTGTAGTCGATGGTGGTTATCTCGATTTGCATGCCGCCTCCGGGGGCAAACTGCCGGCGCGGATGATTGAATTTCTCGAGGCAGGTCCTGACGCGATGGCAAGTGCCCGCAAATTGGCCAAGGCTGCTTCCGGGCCTGTACTGAGCGAGAACGACGTGGAGTTGCTGTCGCCGGTGCCCAAGCCCGGCAAGATCATGCACACATCCTGTAATTTCTCGGCGCACCTGGATGAGTTGACCACCTGGCAGGAGCCGGAGTGGCAGTCGCATAACTGGGGTGAGTTCCATTTCGAGCACCCGACCGGTTTCCTGGAGGCACCCTCATCGGTGGTCGGTCAGGGGGCCAAGGTCGAGATACCTCATTTCTCCAAGCAACTGGATTATGAAATCGAGGTCGGTATCATCATCGGTCGCGAAGCCTTTCGGGTAAGCAAAGAGGAAGCTCTGGATTACGTGGCGGGGCTGACCATCTTCAATGATCTCTCGGCGCGCGATATTCAGGCTCGTGAGCATTCCAACAAGGTCATTCTGCTGGGCAAGAGCTTTAACGGCTCCTGCCCGTTGGGTCCGCACCTGGTTACACTGGATGAGATCGGCGATCCGGATAACCTGAAAATGGTTTTGGAACTCAACGGTGAACAACGCCAGGATTCGAGCACAGCCAATATGGTCTACAAGATTGCCGAATTGGTGTCCTGGTGGTCCAATACGACGCTGCAACCCGGCGATGTGATAACCACCGGCAGTCCGCCGGGCGTTATCGCCGGCATGAAGGACACACCTTATCTGAAACCCGGTGATCGCATCGATGCCCACATAGACAAACTCGGCACCCTGACGACCTACATCGTTTAGCGGTCGCCACCCATATCCATAGAATGCCCGACCCCTGGGTCGGGCCCTGATGATTTCCAAGGAATGATCTTATGAGCAACAAGACAGACCCCAACCTCATTGCCAAGGCCGTAGACCAGATCAGCCGTGACCGGCTGATACAGCTGACCGTCGATCTCACCAATATTCCCAGCCCCACAGGTTACGAAGGTGACATGGCAAGGGCCGTGCACGAAGTACTGGGTGGCACCGGCTTTGACGCCACGCTGCAGTCCATCGGTGACGAGCGCTACAACGCGGTTGGCCGTTTGCAAGGACAGGGCGGCGGCAAGTCGCTGATGTTCAACGGCCATCTTGACACCTCTTTCGGACCGGAACAGTCCCATCGTGGCATTGGCTATGAATGCAAGGGTACGGTGGTTGACGACGAGTGGATTTACGGCATGGGTACTTTCAATATGAAAAGTGCCATGGCCACTTATGTGACTGCAGTGGAATCCGTACGTAAAGCCGGCATCAAGCTCGGTGGAGACGTCGTCATCGCCGGTGTTGCCGGAGAGATTGAGAAATCACCCGTGAATGACTTCGAAGGGCGTCAGTACCAGGGTTACGGTGTTGGCACCAAGTACGCGATCACGCACGGCGCGGTTGCGGATTTCTGCATCCTGGGTGAACCGACCAATATGAGCCTGGTTCCACGGCATTGCGGTTCGACCTGGGTCAAGATCACTGTACCGGGTCATCTGATCCACACAGCCTGGTCTGATGTCGAAAAGAATGCCATCAACAAGAGCCGGGTGGTCCTGGACGCAATCCACGAGTGGATTCCACAGTATGTTGCGAACCACAAACTGGGCGATTTCCAGCCGCGTGTAAACGTTTCGGCCATCGAGGGCGGTTGGCCCTGGCGCGGTGCACGCACACCCGACAGTTGCACCATTTTCATGGACGTGCGTACACTGCCCGAAGATCGGTCGCTGGACGCATACAATGAAGTACGCGAGATGATCGCCGCCACCGTACGCGCCAACCCGCAGTTGGAAGGTACCAAGGTTGAAATCTTCGTTTCTGCACCGGGCACATCCATTCCCGATGATCACGAACTGGTGCAAAGCGTCATCGCCGCACACAGCAACCAACTGGGCAAGCCGCCTGCCATGGGCATCGAAGTCTGGTCCAGCGACGCGACTCATATGAACCGTTATGGCATTCCGACGGTCAATTATGGCTCGGCCGGTCGTATCCGTTCCGGTGGCGGCGGTTTTTCGACGCACCAGGGCGAACACGTGCACATCGGTGATATGGTCGACATCACCAAGGTGTACATCGAGCTGCTGTTGAACATTTGCGGCGTGGTGGACTGAG
>CAZRTG010000151.1:0-5143 GCA_964602895.1 uncultured Wenzhouxiangellaceae bacterium | reverse complement strand
GATAAGCGGAACTGAGCAAAGCAGGATTGGGTATAACGGGAGTGGAAGTGACGCAAGCTATCAATGAGATCATCAGCAAGGCACTGCGCGGTAACCGGTTGGACCGGGGCGCCGCGCTGGAGTTGGCTTCCTGCCAGGATCTCGGCTTGCTCACAACCGCTGCCGGCCGGCTGCGCGATCAGGGGCACGGACCACGGGTCAGCTATTCACCCAAGGTCTTCATCCCGCTGACACAGCTCTGCCGCGACGTCTGCCATTACTGCACGTTTGCACAAACACCGAAGAAGCTTGACTCACCCTACCTCAGCCCGGAGCAGGTGCTGGCCATTGCCCGCGCCGGCAGTGCTGCAGGCTGTCACGAGGCGCTGTTCACGCTGGGCGACAAGCCCGAGTTGCGCTACACCGCAGCCCGCGATGCGCTCAAAGCGCTGGGTCATGAAACAACACTTTCCTACCTTGAGGAAATGGCAGGCCTGGTGCTTGCCGAGACGGGTTTGTTACCGCACCTGAACGCGGGTGTGATGTCAGCCGAGGATTTACTGAGGCTGCGTAATGTGTCGGTTTCGCAAGGGCTCATGCTGGAGAGCAACTCGCAGCGCCTGCTGCAACGCGGACAGGCCCACTACGGCTCACCGGACAAAGATCCTGCGGTACGGTTGGCCACCATCGAAGCGGCGGGTCAGGCAGCCATACCGTTCACTTCAGGAATTTTGATTGGCATCGGCGAGACACGCCTGGAGCGTATCGAGTCTTTGCTGGATCTGCGCGATCTGCATGATACCTACGGTCATCTGCAGGAAGTCATCATCCAGAATTTCAGGGCCAAGCCGGGTACGCCGATGGCAACGTGGCCAGAGCCCAGCCTGGACGAACTGGTCTGGACCGTTGCGGTTTCCCGCCTGATACTGGGTGCGGAAGCCAATATCCAGGCACCGCCGAATCTCTCGCCTGATGGCTTGAGTGCTTTATTGAAAGCAGGCATTAACGACTGGGGCGGTGTATCACCCGTCACCCGTGATTACGTCAATCCGGAAGCACCCTGGCCGGAGGTGACACGTCTTGCTGAAGCCACTGCGCTGGAAGGCAAGCTGTTGCTGCCACGGCTGCCCATTTATCCAGAATTCGCACAACAGGCCGAACGCTGGCTGGCACCGGCATTACGCAAGCCGGTCTTACGCCGTGTCGACGGCAGTGGCTTTCCACGGGTAGACGACTGGTTCCCCGGACAAGTATCGCCGGTCCCCGAATTGCGTTTGCGTCCACTGGCCTCGCCCGAGCCATTGATTCACAACAACCCGGTTTACCAGGCTGTCAGTCGTGCAACCTCCGGACAGCGTTTGTCCGAGGCCGAGGTCGTATCCCTGTTCGAGGCACGTGGCCGTGATCAGGAAATTCTTTTGGCAGCCGCCGATGACCTGCGGGCTTCTGTGTGTGGCGACACGGTGACCTATATCGTTACCCGCAATATCAATTACACGAACATCTGTGGGTATAAATGTGGTTTTTGCGCCTTTTCCAAAGGCCGTGGGCCAAAGGAACTGCGCGAAGCGGCTTACGACCTGCCGCTGGAGGAAATCCAGGCCCGTGCACAGGACGCCCGGCGGCGCGGTGCAGTGGAAGTCTGCCTGCAGGGTGGCATTCATCCGCACTACACCGGCCAAACCTATATTGACGTCTGTCGTGCCATCAAGGCGGTGGAGCCAGACCTGCATATCCACGCCTTTTCACCGCTTGAAGTCTGGCACGGCGCGCATACACTGAACATCAGTCTTGCCGAAATGTTGCAAGAGCTGAAAGCGGCAGGCCTGTCCTCGCTACCCGGTACCGCGGCTGAAATCCTCGATGACGAGGTGCGCCGCATCATCTGTTCGGACAAAGTGAATACGCAACAGTGGTTCGAAGTGGTGCGTACTGCGCATGAACAGGGCCTGACCACGACTTCGACCATCATGTTCGGCCACGTGGAACAGCCGAAGCACTGGGCCCGGCACTTGCTTCGTTTGCGTGACTTGCAGCAGGAAACCGGCGGAATTACCGAGCTGGTGCCGCTGCCTTTCGTCCACATGGGTGCGCCCATTTATCGCGACGGGCTGGCCCGGCGCGGTCCGACTTTTCGCGAGTCCTTGTTGATGCACGCTGTATCCCGACTGGTGCTGCATCCCCTCATTCACAACATTCAGACTTCCTGGACCAAGATGGGTCGGGAAGGTGCGCTGCTGGCGCTGCAGGCGGGTGCCAACGATTTTGGCGGTACGCTCATGAACGAAAGCATCAGCCGCGCGGCAGGTGCATCTCACGGACAGGAAGTGCTACCGGAAGAAATGGAGGCGTTGATCCGGTCGATTGGCCGCACTCCGGTGCAACGTACCAATGTCTATGGCCCGGTTTGGAGTGAATCCGCCGCCGCCCGCTACAACTGAGGAGGGGGCGATGTCCAGACCTGAACAACGCTTCGAGTATTCTGCGATCACGCAACGCAAACCCTGGCGGTTGCCCAACGACGCACGTGTCGCGGTTTACACCGTGGTCAACGTCGAGGAATGGGATATCATCAATCCGGTGGCGCGCGAGTATGTGACCTCGCCCGCCGGTGTGGTGACCGTACCCAATATTCCCAACTGGTCCTGGCACGAGTACGGCATGCGGGTAGGTATCTGGCGGCTGCTGGAAGCACTTGAGTCCCGTGGCCTGCGGGCTTCTGCCGCAATCAATGCGCGCGTCTGCATAGGGCCGGGCGAACCCGTGGCCCGCGCACTGCGTGACGCCGGCTGGGATTTCATCGGCCATGGCTTTACCCAGGCGGCGCTGCACACCGCCAAAGACCAGCGTTCGGTGATCCAGCAGGCCTACAAGGTACTCAGTGATTACTGCGGCAAGGCACCAAAAGGCTGGCTGGGTGCCGGCCTGCATGAAACCCTGGATACACTGGATCATCTGGCCGAGGCAGGCTTTCGTTTTGTCTGCGACTGGCCGCTGGATGAACAACCGGTGACCATGAAAACCACGTCTCACCCGGTGGTCGCCATGCCGTACAACCTGGAGTTGAGTGATCTGCCCATGATGGTCATACACCATCACGAGTCACAGGCCTGGCTACAGCGCGCCATCGACCAGTTCGACCGCCTGTACCAGGATGGCGCGTCACAACCGCGCGTATTTTCAATGAGCGTGCACCCCTACATCATGGGCGCACCCCACCGCATCAAGTACTTCGAGGCCGTGTACGATTACCTGCAGCAGCACGATCAGGTATGGTTCACGACCGCCGAAGAAATTTACGATTGGTATACCGGTAATGACCGGACAGGAAATGAAAATGAATCAACCGATACCCAGAGATAAAATCTGGATCAGCGAACTCAATCAGGACGAACGCGTTCAGCAGGGCTTTGATCGCAATCGCACCGTACGCTTCTACGATACCACCCTGCGCGACGGCGAACAGGCTATTGGTGTGGTATTCACGGCGGACGACAAATTCGCCATCGCACAGAAACTGGCTGAACTCGGTGTTGGCCGTATCGAATCCGGTTTTCCGCGGGTCTCGGCTGAAGACACCGAAGCGGTCAGGCGCATGCTGGCCGCCGGACTGAGTTCCGAGATCTGGGGTTTTGCGCGCTGCGTCATTGCCGACATCGATGCTCACATCGAGCTGGGCACCGAGCAGGTGTTGGTCGAGATTTCCACCAGCGAGGTCAAGATGGCGGCCTACGGCTTTACCCGTGAGCAAGTCTTGGAACGCATGAGCAACGCAGTGCGCCATGCACGTGACCACGACATGCGGGTCAACTTTTTCGCGGTCGATGCCACGCGTTCCGACCAGGCTTTCCTGAAAGACGTCTACTCGCGTGCCATCGAATGTGGTGCCGAAGAGATTTCCGTGGTCGACACGATTGGTGCCCTGGCACCTGAAGCCGTCGAGTTCCTGATCCGCGACATCGCCAAACATGTGGGTCCGGATATCCCGATCCACTGGCACGGTCACAATGATTTCGGTCTCGCCACTGCCTCGGCCATTGCTGCCGTACGCGGCGGAGCCAGCTGGATCCAGGGCACCATCAACGGCATGGGCGAGCGGGCCGGGAATGCCGATATCTGCGAAGTCGCATTGGCTCTGCAGTGCCTGTATAACGTGCCGGTCGAACTCGACCTGAGCAAGGCACGCGAGGTTTCACGCATTGTCAAGCAGGCCGGTGGTTATGAAGTGGATGGCTGGAAGCCGGTCGTGGGCGAGAACCTTTATGTGCGGGAAAGTGGCGCAGTCGCAAGCCAGTTCCACATCCCCGAGGCGATTGAGCCCTACTCGGCCGATATCGTCGCCGCCGAACGGCGCATCGTACTTGGCAAGAAAAGCGGGCTCGACAGCATTCGCCTCAAAGCCGAAGAGCTGGGTCTGGATTTGCCAAAGGAAAAAGTGGCGCCCGTGCTGGCCGAGGTCAAGTCCCTGGGCAGCGAAGCCGAACGTCTGGTCAGCGACGAGGAATTTCGTCGCATCGTACAGGCCGCGTAAAGGACCAATACCACATCTGCAAACTGCATTGGCGGCTGACCGCCAATGCAGCACTCGCCACCTTCCCCTGATCAGTCCGTACCCGGATCGAGCTTCGCTGCAGCGCTCATAAAGTACGGTTTACTTCGAATATCTGGCGGCTACACGAACCATCGGGTTATGCTTCGTGACTGACCTTGCACGACCCGGAAATTGAATGTTCGAACTGGAAACTTTTTCTCAACTGATGCCGGCGATCGACATTCTTGCCGTTGCCGTTTTCGCCGTATCCGGCGCGCTGGTCGCTTCCCGCAAAGGTCTGGACTTGCTGGGTTTCATGTGGTTTGCCGTATTGACCGGTGTGGGCGGCGGCACGGTTCGCGACGTGATTCTGGGAGTACCCGTCTTCTGGCTGGATAGCCCGGCCCATATCTCGGCCTGCCTGATCACCGCCGTGATCGTACACTTCACCGCCCACCTGGTGGAATCCCGTTACCAGGTACTGCTGTGGTTTGACGCGCTCGGCCTGGCACTGTTTACGGTTGCGGGCACGGCAAAAGGCCTGGATCACGACACCGGCGCCCTGATTGCAATCGTGATGGGTGTCATTACCGGGTCGGTCGGCGGCATCATCCGTGATGTCGTTGGCGGTCA
>CAZRTG010000150.1:0-9050 GCA_964602895.1 uncultured Wenzhouxiangellaceae bacterium | reverse complement strand
AGCTACGGATCGTCGCCTTGGTAGGCCTTTACCCCACCAACTAGCTAATCCGACGTAGGCTCATCCTCAAGCGCGAGCTTGAAACAGAGGCCCGCTTTGCTCCGTAGAGCACATGCGGTATTAATCCGGATTTCTCCGGGCTATCCCCCACTTAAGGGCAGATTCCTACGCATTACTCACCCGTCCGCCACTCGTCAGCAAGCTAGCAAGCTAGCTCCTGTTACCGTTCGACTTGCATGTGTTAGGCATGCCGCCAGCGTTCAATCTGAGCCAGGATCAAACTCTTCAGTTTAAAGTTTTCGATTTTCAACTTTTGTCCGGCCCGAAAGCCTGACTCCAGTTTTCCATCTATATCTTCTAGCTGAGAACTTAACCTTGCTCTGAACCAAATTTTATCCTAGGACAAAACCTGGCGTTAATCAGGGCATGGTCGCTCTCTTCATGGCAAATTCCATGACACGAGCGCCCACACAAGTTACCTGTATCTTGTTAAAGAACCTTTCAAACCCTGGCGCATTTCGCAACCAGTTCCGCACAGCAACCCCGCGGCTGAACCCTCTCGGATCGCCGCACCGGTAGACTCAAAGAAGAATCTCCACCCGGAGCTGAGCGGGCCGCCCATTATACGTTAACCTGAACCTCTGTCAACGCATTTTGGAATCTTTGTTTACAAATCTTCCAAAATTTCTTTTCGGGCGATTGCCTCGCTGAACGAATCAACCGGGCAAGGAGGCGCATTATAGAGACCTGCCGGAGGAGGTCAAGCGCTTTTTCGCGATTGATCAAAATTAACTCAGGTTACCCGCTTGCCGATCTGCCATTGGGTCAAAAGACCGTCCAGGCGTTGCCGAATTTCGGTCAGTCGCAAATCCCCGCAAGCCCCCGGAGACACTCGCTTTTCAATACTGCTCAGGGCGTCACCTGCAGGCATATCGGCCAATTGTTGCTTGGCCATGCGATAAGCATCGCGAAATGGAACACCGGCCGCTGCATGCTCCACCGCAATGTCCGTGGCGAACAATTCCGGTGTAATTGAAGCAAGCATTTTCGCGGCATTGAACTTCATTCCTGCTATCAGGGCTGGTGTAATGCGCAAGCTCTGTAACACGCTTTCCATACCCCGGATGAGCGCAGGCTTGGTTAATTGCAGATCGCGCTGATAGCCTGAGGGCAGGCTCAAAACAGACTGAATCTCTGCAATGGCACCTTCAACAACAGCCGCCTGTCCACGCAATAGCTCCACCACATCCGGATTACGCTTGTTGGGCATAATGGACGAACCGGTGGTGTACTCGTCGGGCAGGCGTACGAAATCAAACTCGGAGGTAGTAAACAGACTCAAGTCCCAGGCCAGGCGGCGCAGATCCAGCATGGCATGTACGGCTGCCTGCAGGGCCATTATTTCGAACTTGCCGCGAGCGTTCTGTACCGCCATGGGATTGAGTTGCAATCTCGAAAAACCCAGCTCAGTTGCAACACCTTGCCGATCCAGAGGCAAGTTGACACCATAACCTGCTGCCGTTCCCAGGGGATTGGCATCAAGCACCTGAAAAACTCCATGGGCAAAGGCCAGGTCATCCGTGAAAGACTCCGCAAAGCTGCCCAACCATAAACCGACACTGGAAGGTACGGCGCGCTGCAGGTGCGTATAGCCCGGCATGGGCAGCATGGCGTGGGCCTCTGCCTGGTCCAGACACGCTCGAACCACGGCAGCTTCCAATCCTGCCAACTCTTGCAGGCATTGCAACATATACAAACGCGTTGCGACTGAAACCTGATCATTGCGACTGCGACCGGTGTGCACTCTGGCACCAAGATCACCCGCCTGCTCGGTTAGCCAGCTTTCTATGGCTGAGTGCCCGTCTTCATACCGGTCGTCCAACAGGAAATCCCCGGATTGGAACTGATGCAACAACTCCTCCAATAACTGGCACAACCGCTCAGCATCTACCTTGGAGAGCACATCTATTCGCTGCAAGCCTCGTACATGTGCCATGGTAGCTCTGATATCGTGCGGGAAAAGCACCCGGTCATGCACCACATCATCTCCGGCCATGAATTTCATGATGGCCTGATTTACTTCAGCTCCAGAGGCAGACTGCCAGAGAAAATCAGCCATCTGCTTCAACCAGGCTGCAGAAATCCGGATCATCCAGGCCGGTTGCCACAGGCAGCCCAAACGCCAGGTTCAGATTCTGCACCGCCTGGGTTGCGGCTCCCTTGAGCAGATTATCCAGCACGCTGACCAAGGCAATGCGCCTGGGATCTTTTTTGCTGACCGTAAAGCCGCCAATGCTCACACCGTGTTTTCCTCGTATCTCAGTAACTTCGGGTGCCTCTGCCTTCACATCTATCAGCGCGTGAGGTGCGTAAGCCTGTTGATAAAGCGCCAGCAATCCCTCAGGGGTCTGTGCCGAGTCCAGTTCGGCTGCAACCGTCAGTGTAATTCCTCGAAAAAAGGGTGCAACGTGGGGCATGAACAAAATATTCCTGCCCAACTGGTGTGACACTTCGTGTTCATGTACGTGGTCTGTCAATGAATAGGGCATCAGGTTGTCTTTCAAGGCCACAGGATCATTCTTTCGTGAGGGCGTTTTGCCTGCTCCACTGAAGCCGGATACGCCAAAAACGGTGGGGGTGCCAATCAGCCTGTCGTTGATGGGCAACAGTGCCAGCTGCGTACCCGTGGCGTAGCAGCCCGGATTGGCGATGCGACGCGCACCGGTCAATTGGCTGGCGAAACGTTCCGGCTGGCCATAAACCCATGAATCATCAAATCGGTAATCAGCACTCAAATCGATGATTACTGCATCGCTGAAATGCGCGTCAATAGCTGCCACATAGCTGCCCGCCTGCCCGTTTGGCAACGCCAGAATATAAGCATCTGCAGGAAATTCAGCCAGGTTGTCCGGGCGAATATCGGAGAAGTTGAGCTTCAGACCATCCAGACCTTTCACATGATCACTCAGCGCCTGACCCGCAACGCTACCGGAGCCCACGGCCGAAATCACACAGTGAGGGTGACGAAATAGGATAGGTAACAACTCACTGCCGGTATAACCGCGGGCACCGATTACCACTACTTTTATGCTCATTTCACTTCCTGCTCCGATCCTAAAGCAATCCAGCTTTCCTGGCGCGAAAGGCTGTCCTCGCGGCAGCGCCATATCTGTTCAGGGTCCTGAATACCTTTACTGAACGCGACCCATCCACCCTCGGTAAAGCTGACATCCGCCTGTTCGTAATACCACTGGGTAATCGGATTGCCAACCCGCGAGCGCCAATACAACTGGGGGCAGCGCTTTATAAGCGTCTGCCAGACGGCCGAACCCAGTCCTGCGCCTTGTGCTTCCGGGGTAACCGCAAACTTGTCCAGGTAAGGAATGCCATCTACGCCATGCAACAGGATAGCCATGGCGCCGTATGACTCACTGACCAGTACGAAATCAAAAGGCAATTCTTCCAGATAGCCAGGCTTCAATTTTCGGGAAAAACTTTGCTCCAATAAAGCAACCGCTCGTGGCCGGTTTTCAGCATCGAAATCATCCAACTCAAGAATCCGCTCACCTTTGCGAATCAGCGTACCGGCGCCCCGGTGGGTAAAAAGCTCTTTGGCCAGATTTTCGACCGACGTGATCGAAACCGAAGCCGTGTCGGGTAGCTTCTCAAGAATGTTGGCAATCTGTTCGAGCTTGAGCTGCATTCCGCCGTGCACCCAAGGCTGGCTGATCAGATACTCAAAATCGGTCTTCAGGCTGATCGATGAAATCACCCGCCCGGATTCATCAAGCAAGCCGCCGGTGCCGGTGAGAAAAATGATTTTTTGTGGCTCCACTGCCCAGATCAATTCACGTGCAGCGATATCGGCATTGATATTCATTACCTGGCCGGTGACACTTTCACCCAGACAAGCCACAACCGGCAACATGCCATGGTCAATGGCCTCCCGTATGGCTTCCAGGTCTATGCTCTTGATCTCACCTACCAGACCCAGCTTTTCCTGATCAAGATAGTCGCATTCAAATACACCGTGCTGGATGCCTTCGGCCCTGACGCCCTGCGCTTCGAGTGCGGACACGATCTGCCGGTTGGCGCGATAAATTACCGGCCGGGCGATCGCCATGACTTCGGGCGTTGTTACACGCAAACCGTTGTATTTTTCGGTAGGAATTCCCGCTTCGGTGATGGCTTTGTCGAGCTGCGGTCCGGCACCATGTGAAATGATCGGCATCAAACCGAGGTTACGCAGGAATGCCAAAGCGGCCGCCAGTTGATCAAGCTGTTCCTCGATGATGGCGCCACCGACCTTTACAACCGCAAACTCCATGCGGTCTTCCTTGTCGTACTGTGAAAGGTAATAGCGGGCTTCACGACTGTTCGCGAGCTGACTCAAGACCTGCTTGACGGTATTCCGGATATCACCCATCTGATTTCACCCATTCTCCATATCGTCTGATTGCCAGCTCCAGCTGGCTCAAAGCCACCCATTCATCGGTCTGGTGCGCTTCACTGATTCGCCCTGGCCCCAATACCAGCGCAGGCTTTCCGGCAGCAGAAAACAAGGCAGCTTCTGTCCAGAAATCCACATTTGCTGCCGGATCCATTTGGTGACGTAAGCAAAAATGTCTCGCTGCCTCTGAGCTCATACCCGCCGCCGGCAACGGTTCACCCGCAAAAGGTACTTCCCAGTCAACCCGGTCGGGTTGGGTCGCACACGCTTTGATTTGTTCCAGAAACTGCTCATTCGATTCACCCGGCTTCAGCCGGGCACTCCAGTGTACAAAAGCTTCACCGGCAATCACGTTACTTTTGGTGCCACCATTGACAATGCCGATATTCATACAGGTGCCGGGATCTGCGTCACCCGTTTTTTTCTTTCTGGCAACATCCAAGGCAGCTGCTGCCCATAATGCCATGTTGTGTACAGCGCTATCGTTCAGGGTCCGTGCTTCGGAAGAATGTCCCGGAATTCCGTGAAAGCGTGTTTTTACCGACAAAAAGCCCCGATGACCCAGTACCGGCAGACAGGAAGTGGGTTCAGCCACCACCACCTGCTTAAACGGTTCTGCCAACCCGGCATCTGTAAATCGGCTGACACAACAGCCACCCGCGCCCTCTTCGTCGCTGGTGAACAGAATAGCCATATGTTCCGGCGAATGCGAAGCAATTTCCAGCAATACAGCGGCTGCACCTTTGATGTCGCAGCTGCCACGACCATAAGCACGCTCATCCCGAATGACCAGCTCAAGGGGATCATTACTCCAGCCATCGCCCACCGGAACCGTGTCGAGATGCACATTGAACAGGATGCGCGGCTTGCCGCGTACAGCCAGCCAACTGACATGACCATCACCATGATCCCAGGTCCGGACATCGAAACCGGCACCCACGGTTTTTGTGCAATAGGCGAATATCTCGTCATCTGCACTGATCCAACGTGGTGGGTTCTGTGTATCACACGCCACCAGGCGTGTGAGGTGCTGGATAACGCGCTGCAAACTCACAAGTGGCCTGTAACAGCTGAAGCGGAAGAGGGATCGCGAAGGAATGGTGGTGGCTGACGCCGGTCTGGAACGAGGTTGATAGCCATAGCTATCAGCCGAGTGAAGACCAAGCCAGGCGCCAGCAGACCGAGCGAGATGCTTTCGATTTGGCTGTTACAGGCCACTATTGCCCCTTCCTGACCTTGCCTGCCAGCGTAGTACTCTGGCCCGTCAGCTTGATAAAACCCACAGCTTCTTCCGGGGTCCAGTCACAACTCTGCGCATAAACTGCACCTGGTTTGTGTAAGCGATAAGGCGTGTCAACCCGGGCAGCCAATAAATAGCCACCTTCACTGACCAGCTCGACTTCGCCGCTGACAAACTGCTGTGAACTCTGCAAATAAGCTTCCAAATCGTGTTTATGAGGCTCGTAGAAGAAGCCTGAATACACCAGTTCGGCCCAGCGCGCCGCAATGCCGGCTCGGAACTGGGTCTGGAACCGTGTATTCACGGCGTCTTCCAGCGCCTGGTGGGCCGCAAGTAAACCATCTATGCCCGGACACTCAAACGCAATCCGTCCTTTCAAACCAATGATGACGTCACCGGTATAGATGTGACGACCGATGCCGTACTCGCCCAGCCGCTGGTTTAACGTTTGCAATATTTCCGGGCCACTCAATTTCTTGCCATCAACACTGACGGCACAACCCTGTTCAAAACCAATGCGCACACTCATGGCCTTGGTTGGCCAATCATCACGTGCGCGGGTTATGGTCCAGACATCATCCGCCGGCGCCTGGAACTGATCGATTTCACTTCCGGATATGGTCACACCCAGAATGTTCTCGTTAATGGAATAGCGACTGCTACTGGCGGCGACCTCGAAGCCAGCCTCTCTCATCACTTTCATCTCATGATCACGCACTTGTGACACGCGTGACTGCAAATCACGAATCGGGGCATGAATCCGGTAATCACCCAGACTGCGCACGGTCTGATCAAACCGCATCTGGTCATTACCCATACCGGTACAACCGTGTCCAAAATGGTTGGTACCCAGCTCATCACACAGAAGCAGGCAATGTTTGACGATCAGGTAGCGATCGGAACACAGCAAGGGATATTCGCCCAGCATGCGGGCGTGGCTCCAAACCAGAGGTACGACGAACTCCTGCCAAATTTCTTCGGCAACCGCGATTTCATGGTGTTGGGCTGCACCCAAAGATAAGGCCCTGGCAGAAATTGCCGCCTTGTCTTCGTCGCTCATACCGCCGGTATCGACAAAAGCGGTATGCACTTCATAGCCTTGCTGCACCATATCCAGTACGCAGTAGCTGGTATCCAGACCGCCGGAAAAGGCCAGTACGATTTTTTCTTTCATTTCATTTTCTCTGTCTATAAATCAAATTCGGTTGCCGGGTATCCCCACAAAATCCGGAAAAAAATACTGTAGGAGCGAGCCACGTTCGCAACCAGGCGTCTGGTCGGCAGCATGGCTGCCTCCTACAATTTACCAGGCAATGGGTCGGCAGCATGGCTGCCTCCTACAATTTACCAAGCAATGGGTCGGCAGCATGGCTGCCTCCTACAAATTACCAGGCAATGGGTCGGTAGCATGGCTGCCTCCTACAAATCCGGTATTTTGAACAGGGTCAGCCCTGCCCCAGCAAAGTCATCATCACCGCCTTTTGCACATGCAGTCGATTTTCAGATTCGTCCAGCGCTACGCAGTAGTCTGCATCCATTACCCCATCGGTGGCTTTGACATTGCGACGCAAAGGCAGGCAATGACTGAACAAACCACCATGGGTCAAGGCCATTTTTTCCTCGTCCACCATAAAGTGGCGGTATTTTTCCCTGAGCAGCCACTCTTCTTCCGGCCGACCGTAAAAAGGCAATGCACCCCAGCTCTTGGCGTAAACTACATCAGCATCCTGATAAGACGATTCGATGTCATGGCTGACGGTAAACGAGCCACCCGAGCTTTCAGAATTCTCTCGGGCGGCCTGCTCAAACCGGGTATCCAGCCTATAGGCATCTTCCGGGCATAACAACGTGACATCCATACCGAATTTGCTGGCAATCAACAGCGCCGAGTTCGCCACAGCCGTGTTCAGGGGTTTGGGATGCCAGGTCCAGGTGAGCAGAAATTTCTTCTTCTGTACATCACCCAGATGCTCCTGCAAGGTTTGCATCATGGCCAGTTCCTGGCAAGGATGCACAATGGTTTCCATGTTAATAACCGGCACCGTAGCGTGTTGAGCCAATGCCCGGATTACGGCATCCTGCCGGTCGGATTCCCAATTCTTGAACAAAGGAAAGGCGCGCAAGGCGATCAGGTCACAGTAGCGGGACAATACACCGGCCACCTCGGTTATGTGTTCCTCAGCCCGGCCGTCCATCACAGCACCGGGTGAAAACTCGACGCCCCAGGCGTCCTTGCCAGGTTGCAGAACGATTGCGACACCTCCCAATTGCTGCATTCCCAACTCAAAGGAAGTACGGGTTCTCAGCGACGGATTGAGAAACATCAATGCAATGGATTTGCCACGCAAATGATTTTGCCATGGGTTCTTTTTCAACTCAGTGGCCAACCGCAGCATCTGCTGTAATTGACCTTTGCTCCAATCCTGGGTTGTCAGAAAATTCTGTATGGACAAAACAAACTCCTTGCCTGAACTTTGTGGCACAAAACAAAAAACCCAGCCGGTGGCTGGGTCTTTTGTTCTTGCTTTAAACGAGAATGAAACTTACACGGCCACCCAGCCCCAATTGCTCATTGAGGGTCGGCGCAGGCGGAGGGTAATGCCTGTCAGTTTACCGTGGATTTCATTCATGTTCAGAATGTACGTAAATCCACAGATCATTGCAAGCCCAACGTTCACCCATTGACACATTTCTAGGCCGACGCGGGGTTATCAACATGACCGTGTCCCAGACCGGGTGAATGATGTTCCTTTTCATTCCGATACATCAACCAACGAACCAGGGCGGGCAGCATCACGATGGCGCCTATCATGTTGGCCAGGAAAATAAAGGCCAACAAAATGCCCATATCTGCCTGCAGTTGCAACGGTGAAAAAACCCAGGTTCCTACACCGGCAGCCAGGGTAAATCCGGTAAAAATGACGGCTCTACCGGTCAGGCGCAAAGTACGATAGTACGCTTCCTGCAAAGGGAAACCTTCTTTCAGCAGGCCGTCGAGTTTCGCATAAATATAAATACCGTAGTCAACACCAATGCCTACACCCAAGGCCACTACCGGAAGTGTATTCACCTTCAAACCGATACCGTAAACTGCCATCAGCGCCTCGGCCAGGGTAGAAACCACCACCAACGGCAGGACAATACAAATGGTGCCCAAAATCGACCTGTAGCTGATCAGGCAGAGAATGATGATGGAAATGAAGACCAGTGCCAGCATGGGTTTCTCTGCGGCCGCGATATCTTCGTTGGTTGCTGCCATCACACCCACGTTGCCGGTTGCCAGACGGAACCGCAAAGTATCACCGGTAGCAGGCTCGTCATCACCCGCCAGTTGTTCCAGAACAGGGTGTTCCAAGGCAA
>CAZRTG010000149.1:0-9189 GCA_964602895.1 uncultured Wenzhouxiangellaceae bacterium | reverse complement strand
GGTTACAGGTAACGGACAATCTGGAAATGGGCATTTATGTTCAAAATCTGACGGATGAACTGGCGGTCTACGATGGTATCGCCACCTTCCAGGATCCGCGTTCGATTATCGCTTCCCGGCCGCGTACCGTTGGTGCCACTTTACGCTGGACATACTAGCAATAAATCCTGCAACGCTGCCCGATGGCCGGTTTTCCTTACCGGCCGCCGGGCAGGACCGGATCAATGGTATGCCTGGCTCGCTTACAGGTTCTGCTGAAGAATTTTTGCGAGAACATCCAGGTCGATATTGCCGCCACTGACCACGCAAACGGTTTTTCCTGACCGGGTTCTATCAGCCAGAGCAGCAGCCACAGAGATAGCCCCGGCACCTTCCGCCACAACCTGGTTATGGCTACACAGCAAGCGTATGGCGGCAGCCACGCCGGATACCGGCACAACCACGGTTTCATCAATAAGGGCGCTGATGAGCGGCCACATTTCCTTGAGCACCGTGGGCGCGCCTGCGCCCGATATGAAAGACGAATGCACCGCAACAGGCACCGGCTCGCCGGCCTTGAATGCCTCCGTGGCCGGCGTTGCGGCATCGCTTTCGGCCACGATGATGCGCGTATCGGGTTTCAATGCGCGGATTCCGGCGGCAATGCCACAGGCAAGGCCGCCGCCGCCGAAGGGCACGATGACATTGGCAACCTCCGGTAGCTGCTCGATGATTTCAACCCCAATGGTTCCATTGCCGGCCAGTGCAGCCGGGTCTCTGACCGCATCGACATACAGACCTGGATCGCTGGCATGGCCCGCGTTGACGATAATCTGCCACCAGTCATCGTGACTCAGCAAATGAACCACGGCGCCAAACTTGCGGATGGCGTCGAGTTTGGCCTGCGGGCTGCTTTGCGGGGCGTATACCCTGGCGGCAATACCCAGTTGTTGTGCCATCCAGGCGAGGCCCAGGCCGGCATTGCCGGAACTGGCAGTGTAAGTGCCGTTTTGCAATACGTCCGGGCCTGCGTTCAGCAGGATATTGCCCATGGAACGAATCTTGTAAGCACCGATGGGCTGCAGATTTTCCAGCTTGAGATAAATTTCGCCATGACCGTCGCCTGTATTGAGTCGCAATAAAGGCGTACGTATGAGGTAGGGTGCAAGCACTCCTGCGGCGGTACGAATTTCATCCAGTGTCGGGGTGGTGGGCGCGAGGTCAGTCATGATTCAATCCGGAAATCAGTGGTCTGTATCAGGCAAATCGAGAACATTTCACTCGCTCCGGTTGCGACCGGCAGCAGCTCAGTCGCGGGCCAGCCTGCGCGAGGGTGATTCACCATAGTGCTCACGGTAGATGGCAGCGAACCGGCCGAGGTGGAAGAAGCCCCAGTTCATGGCAATCTCGGTGACACTGGTCTCCTCGGGCACTCCTGCCACCAGGTCACGGTGCGCACGCTGCAAGCGGATGCGGCGCAGCACTTCCATTGGGCCAGCGCCGTATTCATTTCGGAAAGCGTCCTGCAAACTGCGCGAACTCACACCTGCCAGATCTGCCAATTCAGCAACCCGCCAGGCGCGCTCAGGCGTAGCTTCGATGGCATTGATGACGGTTTTGATTCTTTCTTTCCTTTCCCGCTTGCCCGCAATGGGAATGCCACACTCCGCACTGTTGGGTTGCGCTGCCAACAGGCCCCCGATAAGCAGTTGCTCAAAGTGGGTCGAAGCCAGCGGCGAGTGCAGCAGTGTGGATCCGGACTCGATTTCATCCCGCAGCAAGCCCACGATGCGCAGCCAACTTCGTACTGCCGGCCGGTGGGTGTCAACGGCTGGATCGAATATGATCTCTTTTGGCTCCTGCCCGGGCTCCCGGGCGCTGGCGAACCGTTCAACTGCCCGGCGATCCAGGTAGATGATCATCTGTTCGCAGCCATCGGACCACATCATGTCGATCGGTTCTGATGGTGATGGAAGTGAGGCGCAGTTGCGATCCGATTTCACGGTGGTATCGCCAACCCGGACTACCGCCCGCCCGGCAATCGGTACCTGGACCAGATAAAAATTATGGAGTAGCCCCGGGTTGATCCTCACTTCGTCGCCGTAGCGCAAGTAATTGAGACCGACATCGCCTACCCGCACGCCATTGTGAACCACGTCAAGCTGGCCACGAGCCGAGGCCAGCGAAAGCTCATGTGGGCAAAATGCACGAGCAACCGCTTCACGCGCCTCATTGAGGTCACAAGTCTTGATCAGGTTGTGGTGCCGCAACATAACGGTCACTGGGTCGACCCCCGTAGCGAGATTCAGACCATCATAACCGTTTACCGGCGTTTGGACAGTAAGCGACGAGCGACGTAGTGCCCCGACCCGCCGCCCAGACCAGGACCAGGGTGAGTTGCTGCACCGATATGCCACAGCCCGTTGATAGCGGTGTGGTGTCGTGACGTGTGCCGGGTCGGCCGCCACAAAAGGTTCTGGTCCAGTTCTGCCGATCCGCCATATGGGTCGCCATTGACTGCGTTGCGATTCAAAGCCACCAGATCGACCGGAGACAGGGTGAACGTTTTTTGCACGGTAGCCCTGAAACCCGGCGCATGTTCTTCGATACGGTCGAAAACCCGCTCGACGAACCCCTCGACCAGCTCAGGCGTCCACCCCGCACCAGTGTCAAGCAGGCCTGCAGCGTCTCCACGTGGAGCAAAAGGCAGCTCCTGCAGTTGAATCCACAATGTGCCACAGCCGGGCGGCACCCGTGTGGCATCAAGAACATACTGTTGTCCAACGACAACCGTTGGCGCCGCAGGCAGGAGTCCTGCCTCGGCCTGTGCACAGGCGATGCCCGTCGAATCCGAGCCGCTGCTCACGTGGATCAGGGGAACGGCGTCAAGACGCGCATCCGTCCACGCCAGCGGTGCCGACAGCGCCACATGGATTTGCATCGCGGCCCGGCCGGGTCGATAGCGTGCAACCTCTGCCCGGGTCTGAGGAGCCACATTGTGTTCATCGAGTAACTCTTCATAAAGCTGTCGCGGCCCGGTTGAGGCAAGAACTGCCTTGCCGGCTTTGAGGCTTTTGCCGTCCACTCGCACGCCGACGGCACGACCATCCTGGACTTCAATGGAATCGACCCGGGAGCCCGTTATGACGTTGACTCCGTATTCGGCAAACAGTCGCTCGAAGGCAATAACGAACTGATTGGCACCTCCAACCACTACCGGCAGACCAAAACCATGCATGGTGGCCGCCATCACCGGGAACATCAGTCCGCCCGAAGCCTGATCGGGCGCCAAACCGGCATGCAGCAACCACGGCGTCCACAACTGGTCGGCCTCCCAGCCATCAAAGTGCTCGCGACCATAGGCACGGCCGCTCTGTGCAATGCTGCGGGCCAAACGCTCGACCCCGGCGGTCTTTTGTTGCCGCCACAATTTCCAGCCCAGGCGAGCAAGCGCCATCGGTCCCAACTCGGTTCCCAGAGCACCGAAGATATGCGGTGCGTCCTGGCCAAACTGATCCATCATCGCCAGATAGGCGTCCCGGTCCTGCAGATTCGTAAAACCCTCAACGGTGCGCTCAACGCTGCGATACGCCATCACGGTGCCGTGCCGTC
This sequence comes from uncultured Wenzhouxiangellaceae bacterium, assembly GCA_964602895.1. GTDB lineage: Bacteria > Pseudomonadota > Gammaproteobacteria > Xanthomonadales > SZUA-36 > JAWXBM01. The sequence continues at coordinate 5,598 of CAZRTG010000149.1, read as the reverse complement.
CGGATACGCTTGCAGTGACTGCGTCTTCCGTGTTGACATATTCGAGGCCATGCTGGTGCAACTTCTCGCCCAGAACCCCATACGCTTCTCCGGCCATGAAAAGCGGGTGCCACGAAGAAAATTTATCGTGAATGTATCCAGGCAGCGTGAGTTCGCCGGACGCCACAAAGCCGCCGACCCGGTCGCGCTCGTCGATCAAGGTGACCGACCAGCCGGCCATTGCCAGTTCTGCGGTAGCGACCATCGAGTTGATGCCTGCTCCAATGACAATGGCGTCAACCTGTTGATTCACGATATTCTCCTAGACTGACACTTTGTTTTGGGGCTTGGCGTTTCGTAGCTTGGGCTTTTGGGGCTTGGGCTTTTGCGGCTTGACGTCGGGCGAGAGCAATTGTCGCTTGATGGCTCGTTGACGCAGCTTTTTGACAACATTCCGATAGGCAGACGGGCGCACCGGCCCTAACCACTGCATGAAACGTGCGAACCAACCGATATTCAGATCAATGCTGTCAAGGATCTCATCGACGTTGTGCATGGAAAACGGGATGACGTTGGTGCCGCGCGCATGATGGCCTCTGGTTCGTTCAGCCATCCAGGCAACCCTGTCGACGGTATAGGCAAGTCTTTCCTCGACGGGCGGCAAGGTATGAGCGCCCAGCAGATGACTGGCAATCCATACCGCAGCCATCTCGGCGCTGAGCGGGCTGAAGAATGACGAGTTGTAACCCGAAAACGTCAGGTTCGGAACGTTGATCGGATGGATCTGCTTGTAGAGCAGGAAGTTTCCTTCCTCATCAGTGAGGCGCGCGTTCAACTCCTCGTTGAAGAACGGTACAACCTGCTGGAAACCGGTACCGCAGACGATGAGGTCGGCCCGTACCGTCTCGCCGTTGGTCAGCTTTGCGTGACCAACACCCTTGTCGACAGAAAGTTTGGTGATGGCGCTATCGCGGCGTACAGCGATGCGCCCTTCCTTGACCCGTTCAAAGAATCCATCGGTGGCCAGGCTCACGGTGCTTCGCCCGATGTCTTCGAACGTACCGTCCGGCACCAGACCTATCTCATCGAGCTTCAATTGTTTGGTCGCAATTGACTGTACGCTGCCCAACATTTTGCGCCGAACAGCATCGCCTGGACCGTGCAGAAACTTTTCAAATCCGCGCAGGGTCTGGTAGCGAAACAATGCCTCGCCCATGCGGGTCAACATCAAATATTTGTAATTGAGGACACCACCGAGCCGCTTTGGCATTTTCCAAATCAGCTGGCGGGCCACAACCGTTGTCGAGGCAGCCACATCGCTAATGGGTATGGCCACATCGCAGGAGGATTTGCCATAACCCAGAACGAGTACGTGTTTGTCGCGGGCATCCTCGATGTCGTTGAACTCTCCGGCTGCGACGATTTTGTTGCCGGCAGCCTGGAAATCCTGCGAGCCGTCCAGCGGTGGGATGAAGGGTTCAGAGAAGATTCCGTTGGCCACAACCATATGGTCGAACCGTTCGGTGTTTAATGTTCCATCAGCACCGCGAGATGTCACATCCCAGCCGCTCTCATCTTCAAGCAACCGAGCCTCGGTCACTTTGCTGTTGAGCCGAAGGTATGGCTCCAGGCCGAAGGTGGCGACATAAAGCTCCAGATACTCCTGCACCTGCTGCCCGCTTGGCCATTCGGGATAGGAACGCGGCATCTTGAGATCGGTAAAACAGTAGGTACCTTTGTTGTTTTGCGTATGGACACCCGGGTAGCGACGACTGCGGCTCCAAACGCCACCCACGTCGGCCTCCTTCTCGTAAATGGTTACGTCAAATCCAAACTCGCGGAGTATCTTGGCGGTACCCAATCCGGCGAAACCGGCACCGATTATGGCAATTTTCATGAACTTACCTTTCTATTCCCGGCATCCATCTGTCAGGCCTCGAGCTGGGGTATTGCAGGGACATTTCGCTCCGGCCCGAGTGAGGAGTAACCGCCGTCGGCGGCCCAGTCGGCTCCAGTAACCACCGATGCGGCATCGGAGACCAGAAACGCGACAATATTACCGATTTCAATCGGGTCGGCGACCCGTGCAGTCAGGTGGAACGGGGCTGCAACAGCATCCGTTTTGGCCCGGTCGCCGCCCGAGAGGGTGTCCATGATGGCGGACCACGTCCAACCCGGACTCACCGAGTTGACGCGGATACCGTCGGCGATGAGATCCATGGCCATTGATCGGGTGAGTTGCACCATGGCGGCTTTACTGGCCGGGTAAACCCACCTTCCGGTCTGCGCCACTTTTGAAGAAATCGAAGTGAAGTTGACGATTGCGGCGTGGTCGCTGGCGGCGAGCCAGGGATGAACGGCTTGTACTGCCATGGCACTGCTTACCAGATTCACATCAAGCGCATTGAGCCAATCGGCGCGTGAGGTTTTAAATCCGTTGTCGAGGTAGGAGCAGGCAAGGTTGACCAGAATATCGATCCCGCCATGGGCTGCGCCCACCTCTGCAGCCAGTCGACTCAAGGCAGTGTCGTCGGTGATATCGGTTTTGCGGAACTCGGTTTTAGCTCCTAGTGCATCGACGATCCGCTGGCCGCCTTCCTCATCGATGTCGGCGACAATCACGGTTGCGCCTTCGCGATGGAGGGCCTCGACGACACCGTGTCCTATCAGTGTTGAGCCGCCAGTGACGATCGCTGTACGGCCGACCAAACTGTTGTTCATAATAGCCTCTTGATGATTGTCTTCGTAGTTCGACCCGGAATACCGGGATAATTGATTCAATATTAGACAACATTAGGGTCACATATCAAAATCCGCTATCCAGTTCGCAACCCCACTATCCACAAAACGCAGGAAACCGGGGTCAGGCCAGCGCTTTTTCGAACAGCACCAGCATGCGACTCCAGGCGCGTTCAGCCTGCGCCTCGTTATAGACTGGCGAGTCCGGCGGGCACCAGCCGTGAGCCGCTCCGGCATAAACCTCGATTTCTGCCTGCAGACCGGCCGCGTCGAAGGCTTCACGCAGCATGTCCTTGTCCTCCGGATCCTTTTCGTCGTCATTTTCTGCAATGGCAATGAGGAATTGTGCTTGCATCTGCGGGATCAGCAGGTGCGGGCTGTCGGCGGCATCCGAGGCGAGATCGCCACCATGAAACGACACTCCGGCACCAATGCGATCAGGCAAAGTCGCTGCTGTGCGCATGACCATCGGACCGCCCATGCAGTAGCCCGTCGTGCCGATTTTTCGAGAGGTATCCACCGCCGGCTGGCGGTCAAGCCAGGCAACGAAAGCCGTGGCATCGGTAACGTGCGTGGTCGCATCCAGCGTTTTGTAGAGCGGGAAGACAATGTTGCGTGTTGCTTCATCAGCAAAACTGGCCCCTGCCGGCACCACCGGTGCCTTCTGGCTGCGGTAGAACGGGTTCACCACCAGCACGGCATAGCCCGACTCTGCGAGTCGCTTGCCCATCTGCCGGAATGCCGGGCGCAGACCCAGGATATCCGGCCAAACCAACACGGCGGCATGGGCGCCACTTGCTGGATACACAAAATAGGCATCAGCGACTCCGTCCGGTGTCGTGATCTCGACATCCGATTCAGTGACATCCAGTGCATTTGCCACACTCGGCAGCAGCATCATCATGCCGGCACCGGCAGTAAGCATGCCGAACTCCCGGCGCGTGACTGCTCCTTTGGTCAGGTACTTCTGAAGGTCGTCCAGAAAGTGGTCTTTATCGCACATGTGATTTTACTCCTCGTATCGGATTTTGCCTGGGGTGACACCAGTGAACACCTTGTGGACAAAGTATAGGGCGAGTTATGGGTTAAGGCATGCCCGTTTTCCGGACTACCCAAAGTTTTTATCGGATGTTTTTATCGGACAGCCATCAGTTTTTCAGTTTTTAACAGTTTTTAACGGACAGCCATAACTTGGCGCTTTTTTAACGGACACCCATAACTTGTTAAAGTTTTTTACGGAGGTTTTAACGGACAGCCATGGTTTTAACGGACAGCCATGAGTTTGCGTCATCGAATCTTCGAAGTTAAAGCATTAACAGACACCCATGGGCTGCACCAGCGAGTCCCTAAAATTATTCAGAGACTCTTACGCAATTACATTTAGCGCCGCATCCAACTGCGCCACAGTGCGGTCGATGTTATTCAACTTATCGAGTCCGAATAGACCCAGCCGAAAAGTTTTGAAGTCTTCACGCTCGTCACACTGCAGCGGCACGCCGGCGGCAATCTGTAGACCTTGCGCGAGGAATTTCCGGCCTGACTGCAAGTCAGCATCGGTCGTGAAGCTGACCACGACACCCGGTGCCTTGAAACCCTCGGCAGCGACGCTGCGAAAGCCGCGGTTTTCCAGCAGTGCGCGTACTTTGTCTCCGAGCAACTGCTGCCGTTCGCATAATTTGGCAAAGCCGTAGTCACGCGCCTCCTGCATCGCATCGCGGAATACCCGCAGGCTGTCGGTTGGCAGTGTCGCGTGATAGGCGTGGCCGCCTTTTTCGTAGGCTTCCATAATCTGCAGCCATTTGCCAAGGTCGCAGGCGAAGCTGCTGCTGGTTGTCGCACGTGTGCGCTGCAGACCAAGCTCACTGAGCATTACGAGGCCGCAACAGGGCGATGCGCTCCAGCCTTTTTGCGGCGCGCTGATCAGCACGTCGATACCGAGTTTTTTCATGTCCAGCCAGATCGTGCCCGATGCGATGCAGTCGATGACCAGCATGCCACCGACTTCATGCACCGCATCGGCCATTGCTCGAATATAACTGTCGGGCAACATCATGCCCGATGCCGTTTCCACGTGTGGGGCAAAAACGACTGCTGGCTTGCGCGTGCGAATCGTGGCGACCACTTCGTCTATTGGGCTGGGCGCGAACGGGCTCTGTGCTTCGTCCGCCTGCTGACTCGCTTTCAGCACAACGCTGTCGGCGGGAATGTTGCCCATGTCAAAAATCTGCGTCCAGCGGTACGAGAACCAGCCGTTACGTACCACGAGGCAAAGCTTATCGGTGGCGAACTGGCGCGCGACCGCCTCCATACCGAAAGTGCCACTACCGGGCACAATCACGACACCATCGGCCTGGTAGACTTCCTTCAACAAGCCAGAGATGTCTTTCATGACACCTTGAAAGGATTGCGACATATGGTTCAGTGCACGGTCGGTATAAACCACGGAAAATTCGAGCAGACCATCGGGATCAATGTTGGGGAGTAAGCCAGGCATGAAATTGTCCTTCTGTTGGCAGGTTAAGCGTTAGATTGTTTCGAAGGTACGCAAGTATAGCCGAGACGAGCGACTGCAAAAGCCAAGAAAAGAAAGCCAAAGAAAGCCAAGACAACCATATTCAAGAAGAAAGCCAACGAAAGCCAAGACAGCCATATGAAAGCCAAGACAGCCATATTAAAGAACCCAGAAATATATTTCTGATCAATCAACTTATAGCACCTCAGTAACTTCAAACTCTCTGCAGGGATTCAATTGTGCTTGAGATTACTTGGGCTGGTTTCCTGGCACAAAATAATGGCTGTCCGTGTTCTTTTCTTGGGCTGGTTTCCTGGCACAAAATAATGGCTGTCCGTGTTCTTTTCTTGATGGCTGTCCGTGTTCTT
>CAZRTG010000148.1:0-9207 GCA_964602895.1 uncultured Wenzhouxiangellaceae bacterium | reverse complement strand
GGCGCACCGGATTTCATCAACGACTGGATCAATGACGAGATCGAAGAATCACCCAGGAAAGGCCGCGAGATCGAAGCCAATCCGAATATCATTGTCGACAAGTTGATGGATGTACTTCCGGTAGCCGTCTTTATCATGCTGCCGCTGGTCGCGTTGTTGCTGAAATTCTGGTACCTGTTTTCAGGCCATTACTACGTAGAACATCTGATTCATGCGCTGCACAACCACGCATTCCTGTTTGTGGCGTTTATCCTGATGATATTGACAGATGCTGTGGCCGGATTGTTAGAACCTTCAGACCAGGGCTTCTGGACTCAGGTTTCCGGCTGGATGGATGCTGTTTTAATGATCTGGATCCCGCTGTACCTGCTGTTTTCACTCAAAAAAGTCTACCAACAGGGCTGGGCTTTAACGCTGGTCAAATACTTGCTGATGGGCATTTCCTACATCGTGCTGCTGGCCACGGTCACCGCCGGTGCAGCTTTGGCGAGCTTTGTATTGCTTTAGGGAAACTCTGATTTATTCAGAGTTTCTTTGGCACAAGGATGTGCCAACATTTTCAATGATTGGAAGTCATTGAAAATGAAGCCAAACAAAAACCACGCTTTTTGTTTGGCGTGCTCTGAGAATTCATGGATGAATTATTCAGAGCTTTTTTTGATGTAGCGGTTTTGTAAATAGCGGAACATGGCGCGCAAACCTAGGGCCTCGCCGCCTTCGGGTCGCCCGGGACGTGACGTTTGGTTCCAGGCAAATGTGTCCAGATGTACCCAATCGGTCCTGGCTTTCACAAAATATTCCAGAAACAATGCGGCCGTAATGCAGCCACCATAAGGGTTCTTGGCGCTGTTATTGATGTCGGCAATCGGGCTTTTAATCAACTCACGGTACGGTTGGTATAAAGGCATGGTCCAAAGCGGGTCTTCACAACTGTCGCCCACATCCTGAATTGCTCTGGCAAGCGCTATGTTGTTGCTGAACAAGGCGGGTAAATCCGTTCCCAGCGCAACCCGGGCCGCACCCGTCAGAGTGGCAAAATCCACCATCAGATCCGGCTTGAACTCGGAGGCATAGGCCAGCGCATCGGACAATACCACACGTCCTTCGGCATCGGTATTGCCGATTTCAACCTGTAAGCCTTTGCGGGTGGGGATCACATCACCGGGGCGATAGGCATTGCCGGCAACCGAGTTCTCAACCGCCGGTATCAGTAATTTCAGCCGCACCGGCAATTTCGCCTGCATCACCAAACGCGCCAGTGCCAGCGCATGGGCGGCACCACCCATGTCTTTTTTCATTAACGCCATGCCGGATGAGTTTTTCAGATCCAGACCACCGGTATCAAAACAGACCCCTTTGCCTACCAATGCCAGCAGAGGTTTGCCTTTCTCACCCCAGTCCATTTCTATCAACATGGGTGGCCGGTGTGAAGCTCTGCCTACGGCATGAATGGCCGGAAAATTCTGTGCCAGCAGTTCATCACCGCTCAGCATTCGTGTAGTGGCACCGGATAGAGTGGCTTCGGCCTCAACCGCAGCAGCCAATTCGGCCGGCCCCAGGTCTTCGGTGGGCGTATTGACCAGGTCACGCACCAGGGCTTGTGCATCCAGCAAGGCTTTTACCTTTGCCCCGATTTCGCCAGGCAGACTCAGTTTTGGCCGCGGTTTTTTACTTTTGCAATAGCGTTCAAAGCGATATGCGGCAAGACCCCAGCCCAATATGGCCTGCTCCTGTTGTTCCGGGTTCCAGTCACAATCCAGGCGATAACTGCCTGCCGGCAGACTGTTATAAATGGTGGCCAACTGATACAGATAACCACTTTCCTGTACCCCAAACAACACTTCCTTTAATTCACCTTGCGGCGACGGCAGCATAACCACCTGCCCCGGCTGCGCCTTGAAGCCTGCAGCTGCCAGCCACTGGCTTTGCGGCTTGCTGGCTTTGCTCAGCCAGTCTTTCAAAGAGGCTTTGGACAGTGGCTTGATGGGGATAGCCTTCAAGTCGACTTTATTGCTTTTATTGATCCTGTAGCTCACAACAACTCCTGATGCATGTGTCGTTCCCGGAACTGCAACTATATCAGTCTATACGGGCCACATAGTCTTCACCATTGCGCCGCAACTGGAGCAGCAGCGGGCCACGCGACGACTTCACCTGATCTTCAAAATCGCCCAAACCCTTGACGGGCTGGCGATTAACGCCGTTAATGATGTCTCCGGGGCGCAGCCCGGAACGTGCCAGGCGACTTCGCCCGTCCAGTTCAGACAGGATCACGCCACTCAGCTGCCCGGTTCGCATCTTGGCCGGCAGCTCTTCAAACACGGCACCTTGCAGGCGAGCATCCAGCTTCTCACCGTTCAAAACCGGCATTTCCAGGGCACTCAGTTTTGTTTTGCGTACTTTACCGTTGCGCAAATAGCTCAACTGCTCTTTTTCACCAATCGGCAGCTGGCCCTCAACCACATAAAAATCCTGCATATTGTGTACCGGGTAATTTGAAATCGCGGTAATGACGTCGCCGGCTTCCAGCCCGGCCCGGTCCGCAGCAGCGCCCTTCACCACTTCGGCCACCAGTGCGCCCCGCGTGTTCTCAATGCCCAGTGCAGCGGCCAACTCGGGAGTCAGGTCCTGTACGTAAACACCCAGGGTGCCACGACGTACTTCACCGAATTCGGCCAGTTGTTCCATCACGTAGGAAGCCATGGCGGTCGGGATGGCGAATCCGATACCGATATTGCCACCGCTGGGTGTAAAAATGGCACTGTTGATACCGACCAATTCTCCACGCAAATTGACCAGTGCACCGCCGGAATTTCCGGGGTTGATGGAGGCATCGGTCTGAATGAAATTCTGGAATTCCAGCCCACGGAATCCGGCCCGGCCCAGAGCACTGACGATGCCTGAAGTAACCGTTTGGCCCAAACCAAAAGGGTTGCCCACGGCAACCACAAAATCTCCCACACGCAACTGGTTGGAGTCGGCCATGGGCAAGGCCTGCAGTTTTTCAGCGGGAATGCGCACCATGGCCAGGTCGGTATCCGGATCGGTACCGATGACCTCGGCCTGGAAACTGCGCCCATCGGCCAGCGTCACCGATATTTCATCGGCACCGGAAATGACGTGGTTATTGGTCAGCACGTAGCCCTGCTCGGAATCGACAATCACACCGGAGCCCAGACTTTGTGACACGCGCTCTCGCGGTTGGTCGGGTATGTTGAAAAAGCGTCGGAAAAACGGATCGTTGATCAAGGGGTTGTTGATGCGTACCCGTGTCCGGGTATAAATATTCACTACCGAAGGGGTTACCCGCTCCAGCACGGGTGCCAGTGACGGCAGTGGTTGGCCATCAATTGCTGCAGGTATGTCAGCCGGGGCAGCGAGGGGAGACAGCAGCAAAAACAATGTGACCAACACAACGGAGCTTTTCATCATGGATTTCAATGTCCAGTATTCAATTGGCGATTGGCTGTATGACCAACGACAGGCTTTAAGGTTCTGGTAGAAAAATGGTTTGCAGACCTTGCCAACAAGCGCTCAGAATTGCAATGCAGGGTCGGATATTTTCTTGCTATTTGCGAAAAAAACCGATATACACCGACAAATTCAAACAATAAAATACACCTATTGGTTCCCGTTTGAACCCTTTAGAGACTACTGAATGTAAAAATGAGTGACCTTCAGCAACAGGTGTTACGCACCGATGTATCCGGTATGCCGCTTGAATGGATCGGCTACCAGGAGGCCGTGCGCCTGATATCGCTGGACCAGGTCAGCTATTCCCTGGGACGAAAACTCTACTGCATTCATGGTGGCATCAACGCCATCTCCGGAGTGCAGAGCAGCATCGAAGTGAATGCCATCATTGCCAGCATAGGCCAGCATCCTCATACCCGGCTGTTTGCAGAAAACTACACACCGCCTTTAAGCAACAAGGCCCTGTTTCGACGCGATCAATCGCTGTGCCTGTATTGTGGCGAGCAGTTTCCCGCCTTCCTGCTGTCGCGTGACCACGTCAAACCCCTGAGCCAGAACGGCCGGGATAAATGGAGCAATGTGGTTACCGCGTGCAAGCGTTGCAATAACCACAAGGCCGGACGTACGCCGGAGCAAGCCGGCATGCAGTTATTGGCCATTCCATTCACACCCACCCATGCCGAGTACATTTATCTGCAGGGCAAGCGCATTCTGGCTGACCAAATGGAATTTCTGGTGGCTCACTTTCCACGCAACAGCATGTTGCGTCAACGTGTCGAACTGGGTCAGAAATTAATCGCCTGATCTGCCATAATCCGGTCCCATGAGTCTTCCGCAAGTCTATCTGGTCGATGCCAGCGTCTACCTGTTTCGAGCCTGGTTTTCCATGCCCAACGAATTCACCAATATTCAGGGTGAACCCACCAACGCGGTCTATGGTTTCTCCGGTTTTCTTTGCAGCCTGTTGGAACAAACATCAGCACAACATGTAGCCATCGCTTTTGATGAGTCACTGAGTTCGAGCTACCGCAATGATATCTACCCGGCCTACAAAGCCAATCGGGACCCGGCACCGGAGGATCTCAAGCGCCAGTTCCAATGGGCCCGCGATGTCGCTCAATCCATGGGATTGTCCTGTTATTCCGATCCACGTTATGAGGCGGACGACCTGATTGGCACACTGGCTGATTATTGGCGCGAACGCGGACACCCGGTATGTATCGTCAGCAGTGACAAAGACCTGGCTCAACTCATCACTGCAGGCGATTACTGGTGGGACTTTTCCCGCAATCAGAAACTGGGTACAGAACAGTTGTTCAGGAAATTCGGCGTGATGCCGGAACAAATGGCGGATTTTCTGGCACTGACGGGTGATGCGGTGGACAACATACCGGGTGTGCCGGGCATTGGACCCAAATCGGCTGCCGCACTGCTGACGCATTTCGGTGACATGGACAGCATGTATGAACGCCTGGATGAAGTGGCTTTTCTCAGCCTGCGCGGCGCCAAATCCATACACAGAAAACTGCAGGATCACCGTCCGGCAGCAGAATTGGCCAGGCAACTGACACTGATCTGCCGCGATGTGGCTTCAGCACTTGCTTCTCCAGACATCACCCGGGGTACGGTAGATACTGCGATGCTCAATCGTTTGTTCGACGAATTGCAGTTCGGCGGCATGTTGCGGCAACGTTGTTTGCGGGCCTGAACCAAAAGGCCCTGGGTTCAACCACTCCGGCGCGGCCAGTCCATACTTATGGATTGACACCTTTCAGATTCATTTCCTTGATTTGGCGCTGTTCCGGCGTCAACTCATCAGCCGAAGGTTCTGTAGGCGTACTCATGATAACGGGTTTGATTTTACCCTCATGCTCACCTTGCAGATTGCTGCCTGCAAAATAGTACGCATCTTCACCCTGAACCCGAACAAAAGAAGGAAAATCGAACGGCTCCAGTGCACTGGCCAAGGGCACAAAGTGGGTAACGGCTGTACCGTTTCCATCCAGATCCAGTCGTTGCAAACGTTGCGGCACAATGCCATTTTGCATCACGAATAACTTGCCATTGGCGTAATCAAGTCCGGATATGCCGCCAACGTTGAGGTTGCCGGGAACAGCCAACATACCACCCGCACCCTGCTCCAGATCAACCACCAGGATGCCCAGCGCTGCATCAGCCAGATAAAGCAACTTCCCGTCCTCCGAGATGGTCAGATCGCGCAACCCGGTGAGTTCGAAATTCTGCATATAAAGTTGCAAGGAGTCGCTTTTGGCAGGCTTGATGAACAATTGGGGCACTGCCCGGTCCAGCACAAAAACATCGCCTGCCGGCGTCAGGGCAATGGAGCCCAATAAATGAGGGAACTGATCCACCGGAAGCTCGAAACGATTGAGCAATTCCAGCTTTTGCAGATCAAATTCCAGCAAGGCAGTCTGGCCCAACTCACCTTCAACCAGTTCGCCAAAAGCGGGCGTTGCTGCTGTGGCGATCCACAAACGTTGGCGTTCAGCGTCTACAGCCAAGCCATAAATAGCCCGCAAACCGTTATCCTGGTTGGAGCTCAGCAACTTGCTGACTTTGCCATCCAGGCTGATGGCCAGAATATTTCCACCTTCCAGGGTGCCGACCAGGAACCTGTTTGCGCTGGCGTCCCACACCAATGTTTCCGGATAGTTTTTGGCTTCTGGCAGGTCAAACAGGATTTTACCCATACCTGACGGCTCGCCTGCCTTGATCAACACATTGTTCAGGTAATCATACACTTCCGTACCCCGGATACTCTCCGTGTCGGCGGTTTGATTGAAGTCATAGCTCAAGCCCTGTTGTTGCATCATGTGCATATAGCTGTATGCGGTTTTCGGCCGGCCAACCAGTGCACCACCCACCACCATTCCAATCAGATACTGTGGTTCATAGGGGCGCGCATTGCGCAAGCGCATGGTGGCCTGGACAAACCTCAGATACTCACCCGCCTCATAGGCCTCAATGGCCAATTTTTGCTGTTCTGCAACTTCGGCAATCGTCAGCGGTTTGGGTTTTGACTGTGGGGCTTGCTGTGGGGCTTGTTGTTGAGCCGGTTCCGGCGGCGTCGCGGCCGTTTCCTGTGCCCAACTGAAGGATGTAACCAGCAGGGCCAGCAACAGAGCCAGCACGTGTGGCTTGGTGAATGAACGGATTTGCATAAGATATTCCTGAAAATGGTATTTGGGACGTATTAAGCTTCGGCCTTTGAGCCATCAATGGCCGCTTGGTTCCGCACAAAATGAAATCAAAGAACTGCGATAAAACTTATCGACAGGCCGAAGCCCAAAACCGGACCCCAAAACTGGATACTGGGCTGAAAAGTAAACTGAACGCTACAATTGGCTCATTCTAACAGAGGCCACAGCAATGAAGAACCCACCACAAAGACCGCTAAAGAAAGCCACTGAAAATCGCATCACCCTGCATGCGGGCCGTTATCTGGGGTTGTACGAAGTGAATGGCTGGGAATTCATCAGTCGCCAGAATGCCTCTGCGGTGGTGGTCATGATTGCAGTAAACGATGCCCGGCAATTGTTGCTGGTTGAACAATTCCGCCCCGCTCTGCAACAGTCGGTCATCGAGTTGCCGGCGGGACTGGTCGGAGATCAGGAAGATCCTGATGAGGACATGCTGCACGCTGCCCAGCGGGAGTTGCTGGAAGAAACCGGCTATTACAGTGACGATCCGGAATTCCTGCTGTCCTGCCCCAGTTCATCCGGCACCAGTGATGAGATCATCAGTTTTATCCGGATGCGAAATTTACAACGTCAGGGCCCGGGTGGGGGTGATGCCTCAGAGAATATCACCGTGCATGAAATTCCCGTCACCGAGGTAGATGAATGGTTATCCGACGTTATTCGTGCCGGAAGACCGGTAGACCCAAAAATTTATACCGCACTGTACTGGCTGCAAAAGCAGTCAGGCAGCTATTTGTGAATACAACAGGAATACGGATGCCAGCAAAATCGGCAACCAGGTCAGCATCATGCCGATCTTGCGGGTGAGGTGAATGGCTCTGGGTTGGTTCATGCCCCAGGCGTGTAACAGGCGACCCAGCAACAGGCCGCCGCCCAGGCTGTTCATCAGAATATCGCTGGCACCGGCAACTTCCGCCAGCGCAATCAATATCAATGCAATCGGTACATATTCGGCAAAATTGGCCTGAGCCCGTATCGCTTGCCCCAGACGGGCATCACCACCATCGCCCAATGAAACCTGTGCGCGCAGGCGGTGTTTGGTAACCAGCACAGAAAGCAACAAAAACAGCAGACCCAACAGAGCAGCATAAATGGCGGTGATTTCCAGATTCATGGCGTTATTCCTGGTTGTTGTCTGGAGCCAAGTATTGCACAACTGCGAAGTTATGGAACTTGACCCATCGGGCCACCGGGGTGACGATGGCATCATTGGCCAGAGCGATTTTGAGCCGTTGATCTGATGTCCACAGTGAAATCCATGAACCGGAGTACCCCATGCCCCAAAAACGCCTTTTTGTCCACCTGCCTGTTTTCCTGTTTGCCACCTTGTCATTGTTGCCAGCCATGAATGTGCCCGCGGATACGGGAGCACCTGTAGCCATTGCCATCCACGCCGGTGCCGGCACCATGGATAAAAATGAAATGGATCACAAAACAGAGGCCCAGATACGCGGCGTGCTGTTGGAAGCTGTGCAGGCCGGTCACCACGTATTACGACTCGGCGGCAGCAGCCTGGATGCGGTAGAAGCAGCGGTTACCCGCCTGGAAAACTCGCCATTTTTCAATGCCGGGCGAGGTGCGGTGTTCAATGCCGATGGCAAAAATGAAATGGATGCTTCCATTATGGACGGCTCCAATTTACAGGCTGGCGCTGTGGCCGGAGTGCACAACATCCGCAACCCGATTCTGTTGGCGCGAAAGGTGATGACCGCCTCCCCGCATGTCATGCTGATGGGTGAAGGAGCCGAGATTTTTGCCCGCGAGCAGGGTATTGAATTTGCCGATGACGATTATTTCTTTACCGAACGCCGCTGGCAGCAATTGCAGCAAGCCAAATTGCAAGGCGAAGACATATCGGCCGCTGTGGATTGGCAGTACCCGGACCGTTGGCTGTCTACCGTTGGCGCTGTTGCACTGGATTCACACGGCAATGTGGCGGCAGCAACCTCAACCGGTGGTATGACCAACAAAAGCTACGGCCGCGTGGGCGACTCGCCCATCATCGGCGCCGGTACTTATGCCGACAATCGGTCCTGTGCGGTGAGCGCTACCGGGCACGGCGAGTACTTTATCCGGGCCACCGTTGCACGTGATATCTGCGCCCGTGTGCAATTCCAGGGCGTCAGCCTGCAGCAGGCGGCGGACGCGGTGGTGATGGACCAGTTGGTCAAAATGGGTGGCACGGGCGGCATCATCTCCATAGACAACAAAGGCAACCTCGCGCTGGTTTTCAACACCGAAGGCATGTACCGGGCCAGCGTGGATACCACCGGTGAGATCCAGGTTTCTATTTATAAGGATGAGCTGTAGGAGGGGTCTTGCTGTGGGAGCAAGCCATGCTGTGGGAGCCATGCTGTGGGAGCGACCCATGGTCGCGATTCAAACTGGTCGGCAGCATGGCTGCCTCCTACAACAAGCAAGCCATGCTGTGGGAGCGACCCATGGTCGCGATTCAAACTGGTCGGCAGCATGGCTGCCTCCTACAGGGACATTGTGGCCATACGCTGCCACA
>CAZRTG010000147.1:0-9272 GCA_964602895.1 uncultured Wenzhouxiangellaceae bacterium | reverse complement strand
CCCCTTTAACATCTTTAACAGTTAGAAAAGCTTCTAATTTTTCCAGCCGGGATTCCAAATCGCCTACCTGTTTTACAAGCTCACCGTTTTGAAGTTTCAATTCTTTGATGGCATTTACCATAGCTACATTAATGGCGTGGATATTAAAATCGAGGTATCCGTCTTCTGCCTCAGAAACTGCTTCGGGGAATATTCTTTGAACGTCCTGGGCAACAAAGCCAACCAGTTCACTATCCGATGGAAGTTGCCTTGGATTGCCTTCTTTGTAGCTGAATTTTATAGGTTGCAAGGCAACAATCTCAAACAATCCCTTCTCATAGCTTCCATGAATGTTTTTTAGGCGGCGGTCAGAGGAAATTACCCAGGCAGTGGTACCTGAACTTTTGGCTGCATCTCCGTTAACATGAAGTGGATAGGTTGGATTTGTAGTCCCAATTCCTACATACGAATTGGATTGTTTTGCAAAAATGGCAGTCTTTATCCCTGTGTTATAAATTTGCAATCCGCCGGCTGTCGCACTGTTGAAAATATGCCATTTTGCCGTTGAACCCTCATATAAGCGCAATCCGGCATCCTGCCCGACATTTGATTCCAGATAAATAAAGCTGTCGGGATAACTTGCGCCTTTTACATGTAGGCCCGCGCTGGCATCACCCCAGGAACCTACCAACAAACGTTTGCTTATGTAGATGTTCCCGTTGGCCAGAATCCGCATTCGATAGATGCTGTTGGTGCCAAATGATAAGTCCCCGTTCTCAGCATTAAAAACTTCTACAGATTTATCGGAATCATAAATACCTATCCCAAGTCCGTTGTTTACCCCTGTTCCCGTAGTTGCTGTGTACATTCTCAGAAACGAAGTATTGCTATCCTTCACTTCAAGAGCAGCTAATGGAAATGCAATACCGATTCCAACCTTCCCGTTGTTAACATAAAAATTTCCGCCACCATTGACAGTGAAATTTCCGTTTACCTTTGTTAAACCATTGATGGTTGCCCCACCCAGTGTATAGCTCTGACTGGGGTTAAGATCTACGGCACCGATGCTGCCATCCGCGATCTCCGCACTGCCCACAGCGCCCACTGCGACGGCCTCGGAATGCAAAGCATACGGTGTGGCAGTAATTTTCTGCCGTGGCGCAAGACCTGTGTAACTCCCAATGCTGGCACCTTCACGGACACCAATGTTCAGCCACAATTGATCGCCATCAAATGGCAAGGCGCCAAAATCCAGTTCCAGAGTGAACACCCCATCCACTGCAGTGATGTTTTCGACACTTACAAGACTACCGATGGGCGTTCCACCAGTCGGGGCGGCATATAGCGCAAGCTGAAAGTCGAAAATCCCGTTGGCCGGGGTATTGTTAAACTGCAGATGCCCCTGGTAGGTGAAACCGGTAGCCAGATCCTCAGCAATTGCTACTGAGCTTGTTGCCAGCAGCAGAATGGCTATACATGTGTTTCTTAACGTCACAGCACACCTCTGTCCGAAAGGAGCAAAGCCTGGCCAGTTGTCCAAATTATTGGATGTTCAGTTTGAACAACCCTTCTTTCGCGACTAGGGCCCCTCAAAACCATCCTTGAATAGCATTTCATCAGGCGGTACTGCATTGCCATTGGCCCAGAATCCGCCAGTAAGCTGGAAAGCGCCGCCTGATAGCGACTGTACCCCGGCATCCGGCTGACCAATTGTTCCGGTTACAATGAACTGCCCTCCGGTGGAACGGCCTCCACCGCCATCAACAGTGCTGTTGGTGATATGGAATGGCCCACCGACCAGCCCGGCAGAAGATGTCGTACTGACCAAGGCTAAAAAGACAAACAGGGGTGCCCATCTCCGGCAGATCATCAATCTTCTCCTGATCAAGTCAAGTAATCTCTGACCAATCCAGCAACTCCCCCATTTAACATTCAGCACAATGTGAGTCACTGAAGTATAGGGGGGTCACGAAGATATCATCCTGACATATGTCAACATGCGAACTACTGATTCTGGCATCCAGCATTAAAGGGGACGGGGCAAATTAAATAAAATTAATTTGCCCCGTCCCCTTTTTTATTGCAATCGGGAGTAGGACTTGCTATTTTTATATTGGTATCGACTCGATACTATGGAGATTCATATGAAACGCACATTAGCAGTTCTCATCTTTACCAGTTTGTCTCTACAGCCCGTTCTCGCTCATGAAATCACCAGTACGATAGACCCGAATATTGCGCCCGCATTTGATATAACACGTGCAGGCGCAAGCTCGGATGGCAGGCTGATAACGTTCATCATGGAATTGGCCGGTGATGCCGGAAGCATCAAACCGGTCCCGATCGGCCAGTTGACCGGTGCGCGGGTTGAATCCTATGTATGGCCTACCAGCCTGGATCCTGAAGTGGTAGGTTTTGACAAAGCTTCCGGCATTCTTTCCCTGGCAATTACCGCACATCCTGATTTTGATGACACGCCGCTATTTGATGAAAATCAGGATGGCGATCCGGCCAACGATGGGGCTGACTGGCATTCCCACTGGGTGGTACTGGCCAAGGACGAGGCCTGTGGTGCAGGATTGAAAGTACGGGATGTATCGCCCGGTGTTGACTTGCTTCCTGCCACAGCACCACAACTGCCCATTGCACTCGACAGTCCAGGCATGAGCCCCATCCTCGATGGGAAACGGGCAACCATCACTGTACCCGTGTCAGCAACAGAAAATGTTTCATTTGATGCGGTAACTGCAGAACTACAGGTCAACGAAAGTGGCACCGCACCGCTGCTCTGTGTGACCGGAGTTCACGATATCGCATCAGGCGACCTCTCCTTGCCTGGGCGGGTGATTGCAGCAGAAGAAAAGATGGATTGAACAAGCCGCATGACGGTAGATCTGAACACCGGTCTACCGTTGTTTAACTGGCAGGCGATCACACCCAGGTCAACAGGCTCAGCCTTTATTCATTCTTTTTCCATGCCAACGAACAGTGTAATGAGTGTAATCATGGCACCATAGCGAATATAGTTTCATGAAATAAAACGATTGCTCTCCATACATTCACATACTCACTGAGTGACCCAGAGGAAAAACCATGAATAATGACATTGATCAACGGGGCCGGCAGCGAAGAATGTTGCTGGGAGGTGTCAGTGGTGCCATTGCTACTGCACTGTTCGCCACCAGTTGCAAACCCTCAGAAGAACCGGAACTTGAGGCTGAGGCGTCCAGCGTCGTTGAACCGGAAGCCGCACCCGTCCCGACCGCTCCTGACCAGACCATCCCGCCTGGCGCAGAGCTGGCTACGGTCGAGGAGCTTGCCTGGGCACAGCAGTTCCTGACCCGGCAGTTGAGCATTGATTTGCATTGCCATCCCGGCATGTTTTTCTTCGAAGGCATGACGTCCGAGGACCCGGGGGTTCAGAGAATGGCCGCCATGGCCGGGTTCATGCAACGAACCGTTGCCGATATGGCCGCCGGTCAACTCAGTACTGCCCTGTTCGCAACCGTGGCAGACGTTGATCTGATCGGCATGAATGAGCGTGGTCTCTACTCACGCAGGGAATATAAGGCAGGCGAAGCTTACGCAAGTCATTTGCGCCAGATAGCCCTGCTGCAAAACATGGTGGATACCGGTCTGGTGGCATCCGTCCGATCGGTGGCTGACGTGTCCGCCGCCAAACAGGCCGGTAAAGTCGGCGCTATTTTTACCTGCGAGGGCGGAGATTTTCTGGAAGAAAAAGTTGAGCGCCTGGCTGAAGCCTGGGACGCAGGCGTCCGCTCCATCCAGTTAGTGCACTATCACGTCAACCAGTTGGGTGACATCCAGACGGAAGAGCCAAAACACAAGGGCTTGAGCGAGTTCGGTCGCGAGACGGTTACGGAAATGAATCGACTGGGCATGCTCATTGATTTGGCGCATGCGACCTTCGAAACCACGCGGGACGTGGCAGAAATAACCAGTCAGCCCATCATGGTTTCGCACAGTTATATTGCGGATGAAGGTAGCCAGCACCCCCGCCTGTTGAGTGCAGATCATGCCCGCATGGTGGCCGATACCGGTGGCCTGGTCGGTGCCTGGCCCACCGGTATCGGCAATCCCGATTTCCCGTCCTTTATCCGACAGTTGCTACGTCTGGTAGATCTGCTTGGTATCGACCATGTCGCTTTAGGCACTGACATGGATGCCAATTATCAACCGGTATTTACCAATTACCGCCAGTTGCCTTATATACCGATTGCCTTGAAACGCGAAGGAATGACCGACGAAGAGTTGATCAAGGTTCTGGGCGGGAATTTCATGCGCTTTTTTGCCACCGTCACAAGAGATACGGGACACACATCATGAGCCTTTCAAAAACTCTCGCAACCCTGGCCGCTTTATTGCTGATGAGTACTGCAATGGCTGCTGATATAGAGGTTGTTACCGGTGAAAATATTCCCGCACTTGGTCCGTATGTGCCCGCCACGGTGTTTGCCGGAGTCGTGTATACATCGGGCCAGATTGCCTTTGACGCCAACACAGGCAAGATAGTCGGTGATGAAGTCCGCAGCCAGACACGCCAGGCACTGAAAAACCTCGGCGCCGTGTTGGAGGCGGCGGGTTCGTCGCTGCAACACACACTGCGGGTTAATGTTTATCTGCAGAATCCGGAAGATTTTCCGGCCATGAACGAAGTTTACCTGGAGTTTTTCCCGGATCATCAGCCAGCCCGGACAACGGTCCCCGGAGTGGAGTGGGGCAAAGGGGTGCTGGTTGAGGTTGATGCGATTGCTGTCCAGGCTGGAAACTGAACACCTTTAAAAAGCTGACATTAAAAAGCGGGTAAAAAAAGCCGGCGCCCTAGTTACCGGGCGCCAGCCAGATCATGAACGGATCAGAAGCTGTATCTGACCGTCAGGCCGTAAGACCTCAAAACCGGCGCCGAGAGCAGGCCATTGAAAGCGGAGATGCCTGAGGCCTGTCCGCTGAATAACCTGGGCACCTGGCCTGGATCGAAGGTGAAGACGCCCGTTACCGTTTCATCATCGTCCAGCAGGTTATAAACCCAGGCCGTGATGGTCCAGTTGCCATTTTCAAAACCCGTACGCAGGTTCAGCCGGTCGGAAGAGGCGGTCCAGGCATCGGCGGTCTGCACAATGGATTGTCTGTCGAGGTAATCCCAATCCAGCCGGGTAAACCAGTCCCAACCTGATTGAACCGGTTGGGTGTAAGTAGCTGAAAGATTATAGGTCCATTCCGGCGCGTATTGCAGGGGGTTGCCATCCAGCACCGGGTCCATACCAATGGCACCCAGAATGGCGAACAGGTACTCGTCATATTCGGATTGGTTGTAGGCAGCACCGGCACGGATATCCAGCTTGTCGGTTACTTGCGCCATCATATCGAATTCAATACCTTTCGAAGTGGTTTTGCCGGCGTTGGTATTCAGCAATGCGCCGGTTTGCCCAATGGCCCGCACGATCTGGTTATCCCAGTTGATGTAGTAGCCGCTCAGTGTGGTTAATACCCGGCCGCCAGCCCAGGTGGATTTGAGGCCAAGCTCGAAGTTGTCACTGTCTTCCGGATCGTAGCTCCGCTCCTGAGGCAAAATCGCGCCGCTGGCGGTGACGATATTGAATCCACCGGACTTTTCAGAATAGGCATAGCTGCCGTACAGCATATGGCTATCGCTGGCCTGCCAACTGAGGGTGAACTTGGGCAGGAAAGAAGACCAGTCATTTTTGTCCTGGAAAGTTGCCTTTGCACCCGTTATAACGTTGGTGTCCACTGCGGTAACTTTCTTTTCCTCGTTGCCGTAACGGGCCTCGAGGGTCATGGCAACGGTATCGGTCACATCCCAGTTCACAGAACCAAAAATCGCCCAATTGGTGGTTTTCTGGCTGGTCAGGTTATTGGTACCACCCAGCACCGGCAGCCATGGCCCAACATAAGCCGCAGTGATGTCAATGTCCTCATCCATTGAATAGCCAAACACACCGGCCATCCATTGCACCGGGCCATCAGTGGTTGATGTCAAGCGGAACTCCTGGCTCCATTCGGTATGATCGGTATAGGTCGTCGTATAGTGGAGTTCCTGGGCGGTATAGTCCGTATCCGCTTCACGATCATGGTCAAAACCGTTGTAACCCGTAGTCGAATTGAACGATACCGAGCCGAGGTCCCAGTTGATATTCAGTGAACCAAAGGTATGGCTTATATCCAGTCCACCTGGGGTAACCGCATAACCCGAGGTATAGCTTGGAACAGTGCCGGTATACATCTGGTTGGCCGGTGGCCGGCCGAGGAACGATGCGAAGTTACTGTTGTTGGGCAGGAACCTCAAAGCAGAATCGCCGTTATCGACATTGTCATGTGTCAGATTGAGGGTAACGTCAACAGCGTCGCTGTTCCACATCAAGGAACCCAGAAAGGCCACGTTTTCACGGCTGTCAAGGTTGCGTCCCGTCAGTTCATTGATGTAATAGCCGTCAAACTCGTCATACAAGGCGCCAAGACGATAGGACCAGTTGCCCTCACCCAATGGACCACCGAGGGTCGCTCTCGTTACCACAGCACCATCACTGCCGACAGATACCTCTGCGTCGCCTTCAAACTCTGCGCTGGGCGATTTGGTGACATAGTTGATCGCGCCACCGAATGTATTGCGGCCGTAAAGTGCGCTTTGCGGGCCTCTGGCCACTTCGATACGCTCAATGAAGATGCCCAGCAAACGGGTCATGGTCAAGCGGGAACCCAGGTAAACGCCGTCAACAAAAAATCCTACGTTCGGCTCGCCGATGGTAGTGGACAGACCACGGATAACGGGTGTGGCCGCGTCTCCGCCAAACAGCGGTGCCATATTGAACCCCGGGGTCATTGCCGCCACATCCGTTGCATCGCGAAAACCGGCGGATTCGATGTCCGCAGAACTGAATGCGGTGATCGAGACCGGTACTTCCTGCAGGTTCTCAGCGCGTTTACGCGCATAGACTGTGATTTCTTCCAGCACATTGGTTGCTGCCGGGCTTGCGGTTGAAGTTGTTTGTGAAAAAACGGTTTGTGGTGCCGCCATGACGAACCCAAAACAGGCTGCACTCAGGATCAGTTGGGGCAACTTGTGTCTGGGGAATTGCAAATTACTGTGCATGTGTCATTTCCTTTTTTGTATTTTGTCTGTTGAACCAGTCTATTGTCTGTCATTTCAGGTAATGAATTAAGGAAACTCTGATCAATGCTGAACTTCCTGAACCCACAACCTTGCTATGAGCAATCAATTATCCGTCATATTCAATGTGTTTTCTGCTTTTCTCCGGTTTTATCTGTTGAACATCGCCATCGCCAAACCCAATGCGCTTATGCAAATTCCATATGTGCATATCACAAGTAAATCGTTCTACTTTGCCTGCACCGACCTTAGGATTGCTCCACACATTAAGTAATTTCTAAAGTTTATTTTTGGGTGTCGTCTTGAATTATCTCCGTTTGGTTTGTCTGGTTCCGGGTTTACTTTTTTCATTGCAAGCAGCTGCCACCAATGGTTATTTCAGCCACGGTTGGGGCACGATCAGCATGGGCATGGCTGGAACCGGCACCGCCTGGTCGCAAGACAGCATTTCGTCCGCACTCAATCCAGCCGGCATGGCATTTGTGGGTGATCGTGTGGACATCGGCGCAGAATGGTTTTCTCCCCGCAGATCCTATTCGGTAGAGGGTGGAATGAGTTCGCCACCCCCAGGTACTTTTTTCCTGGAGCCTGGCAAGGTCACAAGCGACTCGGAACACTTCCTCATACCCGACTTTGGCTACAATCGCCGGATCAATGAACGGCAGACCGTGGGTATCTCCATTTTTGCCAACGGTGGCATGAAGACGAATTATCCGAAGAGTACCTTCTGCCCACCCTGCGCTGATAGCGAGACCGGTGTCGATCTGGCGCAGGTCTTTATCTCACCGTCATGGACATTCCGTTTTGCCGAAGATCAGGCGATTGGCATCGCGCCCATCATCGCCTGGCAACGTTTCAAGATCAAAAATGTCGGTTCTTTTGCGGCTTTTTCCTCGGACCCCCAAAACCTGTCAGATCGTGGTTTCGACCAGAGTTGGGGTTTCGGCATCCAGGTGGGTTGGCAGGGTGAACTGAACGAATCATTGCGTGGCGGCATCAGCTATCGCTCGCGCATTTACATGGATGAATTCGATCGCTACCGGGGTTTGTTCGCCGAACAGGGCGACTTCGATATCCCGGCCATGCTCAATGTGGGTTTGGCTTGGCAGCTTACTGACAAACAGCACTTGCTGTTTGACGTGAACCACGTTTGGTACTCGGAAATTGACGCTGTAGGTGCGCCGATGCTGCCCAATCTCCAGCTGGCCAGGTTGGGTGACGACAACGGCGCCGGTTTCGGCTGGGACGACATGACGACTTACAAGTTGGGCTGGCAATGGGACCGGAGTAACAACCATGCCTGGCGGGCTGGCGTCAGCTATGGCGAACAGCCCATTCCCGACAGCGAAGTGCTGTTCAATATACTCGCACCCGGGGTACAGGAATGGCATATCACTGGCGGCTTTACCCATCAATTTGCAAAGCTGCAGTTATCCGCGATGGTATTTTACTCGCCATCAAAGCGGGTGACGGGACACAACCCACTTGGACCCGGACAGGAAATTTCATTACGCATGCAGCAGGTCGGCGCATCGTTCAGCCTGGGCTGGAAACTCTGACCCGGATGGAAGGAACCTGACGTCATGACTGAATTTACTCCATGGACCGCGCTGTTGGGTGGCGGCCTGATCGGTCTGGCATCGGCCATCCTGTTGCTGACTCAAAACCGCATCGCTGGTGTGTCCGGAATCGCCGCCGGCCTGCTGCAGCCAGCCGGTAAAGCAGAAAGCTGGCGTTGGATGTTCATCGCCGGATTGGTGCTGGGTACTGTTTTGTACACCTGGGTGGGGGGCGATACCAGCCGGATTGTCATTACCTCTGATACCACAACACTGGTGGTCAGCGGCCTGCTGGTCGGATTCGGTACCCGCATGGGTGGTGGTTGCACCAGCGGTCACGGTGTCTGTGGCATTTCTCGCGGCTCGATCCGCTCCATTGTCGCAACACTGACCTTTATGTCGACGGCCGCCATCGTGGTTTATATCACCCGTCATGTTGCGTGAGGTTTCCAATGAATAAGAATTACCTGGCACTTCTGAGTGGAACCGTGTTTGGCTTCGGTTTGGCCTTAAGCCAGATGCTCAATCCCGCCAAAGTACTGGCTTTTCTTGATTTTGCCGGTGACTGGGATCCGAGCCTGGCATTT
>CAZRTG010000146.1:0-9288 GCA_964602895.1 uncultured Wenzhouxiangellaceae bacterium | reverse complement strand
ACAGCCGGGTTCGTTCAAGGGCATTGATATCCAGCTCAAATACCCTCAAATAGTAGCCAGATCGGTCCCATTAAGCGGCCCAAAATAATTGAGGATTCCAACATGAGAATGGACAAACTAACCAGTAAGTTTCAGTTAGCGCTGTCGGACGCGCAAAGTCTGGCCAGTGGCCTGGATAACCAGTTGATCGAGCCTGTCCATCTGATGGTGGCATTACTCGATCAGGACGGTGGTTCAACCCGGCATGTGTTGACCAAGGCCGGTGTGCGGGTGAGCCAGCTACGATCTGCGCTGGGCGAACAACTGGACAGCCTGCCCAAGGTCAGCGGCGCTGCCGGCGAAATCAGCCTGTCGAATGACCTGGTAAAAGTCCTGAATGTCTGTGACAAAATGGCGCAGCAATGGGGTGATCAATACATCTCATCCGAGCTGTTTCCTCTTGCAGCACTGGAAGTCAAAGGCCCACTGGCTGACCTCCTGAGACAGGCGGGTGCGAACAAGGATGCCATTGAAAAAGCCATAGACGAGATGCGTGGTGGCGAGCAGGTTACCGATCAAAGTGCCGAGGAAAATCGCCAGGCATTGGAAAAATATACCATCGATATGACCGAGCGAGCCGAGCAGACCAAGCTGGATCCGGTCATCGGCCGCGACGAGGAAATCCGTCGCTGCATACAGGTCTTGCAGCGGCGAACCAAAAACAACCCGGTATTGATAGGCGAGGCGGGCGTAGGCAAGACGGCTATCGTTGAAGGTCTGGCACAACGCATCGTCAATGGCGAAGTGCCCGAGAGTATGCGCGGCAAACGCGTGCTGTCCCTGGACATGGGCTCATTGCTGGCCGGTGCCAAGTTCCGTGGTGAGTTTGAAGAACGCCTTAAAGCGGTATTGAATGACCTGGCCAAGCAGGAAGGCAATGTCATCCTGTTTATCGACGAACTGCATACCATGGTCGGAGCCGGCAAGGCAGAAGGTTCGCTGGATGCCGGCAATATGCTCAAACCAGCCCTGGCGCGTGGTGAACTGCATTGCATTGGTGCCACCACTCTGGACGAGTACCGCAAGCACGTAGAAAAAGATGCGGCACTGGAACGGCGCTTCCAGAAAGTATTTGTGGGCGAACCCAGCGTAGAGGACACCATTGCCATTCTGCGTGGACTGCAGGAGCGCTACGAGGTCCATCATGGCGTTGAAATCACCGATCCGGCATTGGTGGCCGCGGCCACCCTGTCACACCGTTACATCAGTGATCGGCAACTGCCGGATAAGGCCATCGATCTGATGGACGAGGCCGCTTCACGTATCCGCATGGAAATCGATTCCAAGCCGGAATCCCTGGACCGTCTGGAACGTCGTCTGATACAGCAGAAAATCCAGCGTGTGGCGCTGAAAAAAGAAACGGATGACGCGTCCATGCAACGCCTGGAAGCGCTTGAGGCGGATATTGAGGAACTGGAACGTGAGTTTTCCGATCTGGAAGAAATCTGGAAAGCAGAGAAAGCTGCGGTACAGGGTACTTCACACATCAAGGAAGAAATCGAACGCGCCAGAGCCGAGTTGGAAATGGCCCGTCGAGCACAGGATTTGGCACGCATGTCCGAGATCCAGTATGGCCGCTTGCCCGAACTGGAGAAGCAGCTGCAAGCAGCAGAGCAGGGTGAACAGACCGACTTCCAGTTATTGCGTAACAAAGTCACCGAAGACGAAATTGCCGAGGTGGTCTCACGGTGGACCGGCATACCGGTATCGCGCATGCTTGAAGGGGAGCGCGACAAATTATTGCGTATGGAGTCATTCCTGCACCGGCGCGTGGTCGGTCAGGATGAGGCGGTTACTTCGGTATCCGATGCGATACGTCGTTCGCGTGCCGGTTTGTCCGATCCCAAGCGACCCATGGGTTCCTTCATGTTTCTGGGTCCCACGGGTGTGGGAAAAACCGAGCTGACCAAAGCCCTGGCCGAGTTCATGTTCGATACCGAAGAGGCGATGGTGCGGCTGGATATGTCCGAATTCATGGAAAAACATTCGGTCGCACGCCTGATCGGTGCGCCTCCAGGCTATGTGGGTTATGAAGAAGGTGGTTACCTCACCGAAGCGGTGCGTCGCCGCCCGTATTCGGTGATCCTGCTGGATGAAATTGAAAAAGCACATCCGGATGTATTCAACATCCTGTTGCAGGTGCTGGACGATGGTCGCCTGACGGATGGCCAGGGCCGCACGGTCGATTTTCGTCACAGCCTCATCGTGATGACCTCCAACCTGGGATCCGCCCGTATTCAGGAATTGGCCACTTCAGGTGGGGATTATGAAACGATGAAATCGTCGGTGATGGAGGTGGTAGGCCAACACTTCCGGCCCGAATTCATTAACCGGGTAGACGAGATTGTGGTGTTCCATCCGCTGGATGAAGACGAGATCCGTGAGATCGCTGCCATTCAACTCAAGCATTTGGAGCAACGCCTGGTTTCGCATGGTTACGAGCTGGAAGTCTCTGAAGCCGCTTTGAAGATGTTGGGTGCAACCGGGTTCGACCCGGTTTATGGTGCCCGGCCTTTGAAGCGCGCCATACAGCAGCAGATTGAAAATCCGTTGGCGCAGAAAATTCTGGCCGGTGAGTTCGATCAGGGCGATACCATCAAGGTCGATGTGGATGGGGAGCAGTTCAGCTTCACCGTTGGCCAATAACACGTCGGCAGCATGGCTGCCTCCCACTGTAGGAGGCAGCCACACTGCCGACCATGGTATAAATCAGATGTAGGAGGCAGCCACGCTGCCGACCGTGGTATAAATCAGATGTAGGAGGCAGCCATGCTGCCGACCATTGCCGTAAATCGCGAGCATGGCTCGCTCCTACAGCATGGCTCGCTTTATGTAGGAGGCAGCCACGCTGCCGACCATTGCCGTAAATCGCGAGCATGGCTCGCTCCCACAACATGGCTCGCTTCCACAGCATGGGTTGCTCCTACATGCCGGGATGACAGGAATCTGGTGTTTACGGGTTTACCAACCGGATCTCGGTTTTGTGGCCAAAGCCCCGGGCATTGTCGATGAACCTTATCCAACGCGGCTGTAGTTGGTAGAAAGGCGTGGTCTTAAGACGCTCGGCAAGTATCGCCTCGTCGACATCCCCGGCATGCTCTGTGACGGCAGCCAGAAAGGGGAATTTCTCAATATAGCAGCGATTGACTCTGACAAGATCGTGCTCACTGACCCTGCTGCAGGTCCCAAAAATTTGCACGCCACAAAGCGCTTTCCAGTCCTGTCCATCCTCCTGTATGGTTGCGGCCACATCGGGAACAGCAAGGGTGTCCTGTATGTGCCGGCTTTTGGGGCTGGACTTGAAATAGAACGTCAGGTCGGCATCGTGTGCATAGAACACTGCTGCGGCCCACGGAGCACCATCACTGCAGGTGGCCAGCGTCATGGTGTTGTGACAGGGCAAGTATTCCTCAATACGTTGTCGGTCGTCCCGGTCGCTGGCGTCCCGGTAGGTCATTGGGGCGTGCCTTGCCAGCGTTTGAAGGCACCGGTATCCAGCCCGTACAAATCAAGAATACGACCCACCGAATGATTGATGATGTCATCTATGGATTCCGGCTTGCCATAAAACGCAGGCATTGCGGGCGCTATCACAGCACCCAATTGAGATGCGTCGTATAACAATTTGCAATGCCCCGTGTGCAGTGGTGATTCGCGCGGCATTAAAACAAGCAGACGGCGCTCCTTTAACACAACGTCTGCTGCCCGAACCAGCAAATTGTCGGCATTGGAATGAACGATACCCGACAGGGTTTTCATCGAGCACGGCGCGATGATCATTCCATCGGTCTTGAAGGAACCGGACGAGATACTGGCCCCCAGATTGCTGTTGGAATGGATGACATCAGCCAACCCCTTGACTTCTTTCGGGCTGAATTCTGTTTCATATGCGATGGTCAGACGCGCACCCTTGGAAATAATCAGGTGAGTTTCCACTTGCCTGGTGCTGCGCAAAGCTTCAAGCAGGCGAATCCCGTATATCGCACCGCTTGCCCCGGATATTCCCACAATTATTCGTAACATGGCCCTTGCTCCCTGGTTTGGTATTTTAGGAAACCCGGATTAATTCAGGGCTTCATGCGGCACATGAATGTCCCGCCTTTTTCCTTGATTGTAAATCATTGAAAATGAGGCTAAACAAAAATTGTCATTTTGCGCTCGGTGTAGGAGGCAGCCGTGCTGCCGACCATTATCCCAAATCGCGACCGTGGGCCGCTCCCACAGCATGGTTGCTTGATGTAGGAGGCAGCCGCGCTGCCGACCGTTACCTTGAGGGCAACACGTGGCGTAAATTCGGTGCACCAAGTGGTCGCAGGAATTGCCCGAACATTTCGTAGCTGAGTTTGATGGACTGGTCGATCAGTTCGCGCGTGTCACGTTTGATGGTTTCTGCATCCTTGCCGCGACCCATGTCGTTCAGGTCCTGTTGGTATTCCGGGTAGTGCAACCAGCGATTGATCAGGCGGCTGTCCAGTTCCAGGTGGCATTGCAGGCCATAGGAGTTCGGGCCATAGCGAAAAGCCTGGTTTTCGCAATCATTGGAGCGTGCCAGGTGAACTGCCTGGTCGGGCAGATCAAAAGTATAACCATGCCACTGGAAAACGGGCCGGGCGGTGGTAAGCGCACAAAACATGGGATCTGCTGCCGCTTTTGCAGTAGGTTGCAGGTCATACCAGCCAATTTCCCAGTTTTTCATCGGTCGAACCGCAGAGCCCAGCGTATGCGCCAGTAATTGTGCGCCCAGGCAAATGCCCAAAACCGGAATTTCCAGCTTGAGTGCCTGCTCAATACAGCGCATTTCGGTTCGCAAATGAGGGTATCGGTCCAGCTGGTCAGGCATCTGAGAGCCGCCCAGAACGATCAGCCCCTGATAGCGGCTTACATCCGGTTGGGCATCCGGTGTACGGTGAAAATTGACGTAGCGTATGCGGTGACCGCGATCACGCAACATCGGATCCAGTGTCCCCAGAGGTTCTGCTGCTACGTGTTGGAATACCAGAACTTTTGACATCGTCAGATTGACCCGGATTCAGGTAGGGATACAGGTAGGGATACAGGGGCCGCGTCGGGCTGGAACTCCAATACAGATTTAAGCACGAACCTGCCCGTCACCACGCACCACCCATTTGTAACTGGTCAACTCGGCCAAAGCCATGGGTCCACGGGCATGCAGTTTCTGTGTACTGATGCCGATTTCTGCTCCCAATCCGAATTGTGCACCGTCGGTAAATGCGGTTGATGCATTGGCATATACGGTTGCTGCGTCCACGTGTTGTAAGAACTTTTCTATGACTGAAGCATCTTCAGCAACGATGGCCTCAGAATGCCGTGAGCTGTAATGGTGTATATGCTCCAGCGCATCATCCAGACTGTCAACCGTTTTTATCGACATGCGCAAGGATAAAAATTCCTGTCCATAGTGTTCCTCCAGCGCAAGGTTCAAAGGTCCGGAATACTTGCCGTGTAAGCTGTCAAATGCGGCCGGATCGGCAAATACTTCTACCTGGAATTGTTCACCCAATGTCTGCATCAATCGGGGCAGTACCGGTAGCAGGTCATGGTGTACAACCAGAGTATCGAGTGCATTGCAGACACTCACCCGCCGTGCTTTGGCGTTGGTGATAATGGCGGCTGCTTTATCCGGGTCTGCCGATGCATCAACATAGGTGTGAACAATGCCGGCACCTGTCTCGATCACCGGAATACGGGCATTATCGCGCACGAAATCGATCAAGCCGCGTGAGCCCCTGGGAATTGCCAGGTCGATGATACCGCTAGCCTGCAGGATTTGTGGCAGGTATTCCCGCTCGGGTGGCGCGAGATAAACCACCCGTGGATCAAAGCCCTGCTCGTTCAGTACTTCGTGCATCAAACGCACGGCCACCGTGTTGGTGTCGTGCGCATCGCGACTGCCTTTCAAAACACAGGCGTTGAGCGTTTTGAAACACAGACCAAACACATCGAAAGTTACATTGGGGCGTGATTCAAAAATAACCGCAATCACTCCCATCGGCACGCGAACCTTGCTTAATTGCAGGCCGTTATCAAGCAGGCGCTGTTCCATCACCTCGCCCACCGGCGAGGGCAGGGCGGCTACGTTACGCAGGTCCCGAGCAATACCGGCAATGCGTTCTTCATTCAATAGCAAGCGGTCGTAGCGTGGATCGTCAGCATCCATACGCTGCAAATCCAGTTGGTTGGCAGCCAGTAATTCAGCACTTGCAGCTTCCAGTCGCGCAGCCAACGCCATCAGCAATTCGTTGACCGCATCAGCGCTGCAGCTCGTCAGGCTGCGGGCCGCTTCGCGCGTAGCCAACAGTTGTGTTTGTAATTCACTGATTGTTTCTGAACTGTTCATCAATCTTTGTTCGTTTCCAACATATAAAGATAATCGTAGTGGATTAAAGCCTTCTGGCCGCGTTTTCCCAACAGGGTTGCCGCTTCATCGGCACTGTACCGGCAACGCCCGCAACCAATTACCTGGCCGGCCTCATTGCGGATCTGGATCACGTCGCCTGACTCAAACGGGCCATTGATCTGGCTGATGCCCACCGGTAACAGACTGGCCAATCGACTTTGATCCATTAAAGCGGCCTCTGCTCCGGGGTTGGCCACCACACTGCCAACTGCCTGGCTCTGGGCGCTGGCCAGCCAGCGTTTGGCGGGTGAAACATCAGAGCCTGGCGCAAAACGGGTACCGACTGGCTTGCCTTCCAGGATATATTGCAACACGTGCTCCACCTTGCCGTCAGCGATCACCACTTCGGTACCCAGAGCGGCTACTTTACGGGCCGTGGCGATCTTGCTGCGCATGCCTCCTCTTCCCATTGCAGAAGTTCCTTTCAGTACCAGATCGTCAGCTTTGTGCTTTGCCTCATCCCACTGTGTAATGCAGCTGGCTTCGTCACTGCCGGATTTGCCTGTCAATACCCCGGGTACGGTACTGAGCAGAATCAAATAATCCGCATGAACCATGCCGGCAATCAAGCCAGCCAGTTCATCATTGTCGGTAAACATCAATTCGGTAACCGCCACCACATCGTTTTCATTGACGATGGGTACCAAACCTGCATCCAGCAGCGCCTCAATACAGGCCCGCATATTGAGGTAGTGACGGCGGGTCTGAAAATCACTCCGGGTGGCCAGAACCTGGGCTACCGCCACGCCATGCTGGCTGAACAGTTTTTGCCATGATTCTACCAGCCGAACCTGGCCCGCTGCGGCAAGCGCTTGCTTCCGCACCACTGGATTGGTGATCTGATTCAGCTTCCGGGCACCCGGCTCATTGCGCATCACGCCGGCCCCGGAGGCCACAGCACCGGAAGATACCAGCACAATCTGCCAGCCCCTGGCATTCAATTGGCTGATTTGCTCGGCCAGGCTGGCCAAAACCGGCAAATTCAGTGCGCCGTCATCATCACAGAGTACCTGGCTGCCGACTTTGACCACCAGTCTGTTTTTGTCTTGTGTACTTAACATGGCAATATCAAACGACAGGAACTTTGTACTGTTCGAAAGGATCGGGTCGATTCAACCGGACCCCGTACGATTCAGTCGGCCAGTCCCAACACCTCCACGCCCTGTTCGAACACGATATCCACCGGAATGCTGGCAGCTGCCAACCGGTCCAGGTCGGCTTGCAATTGGGGGCTGATGCCTGCCATCTTGTCAACAAAGGTATTGACCGCATCGTAATCGCCATTGCCCTGTAGCGTCAGCAAGGTGCGGCTCAGGTCTGCTACAGCCTGTTCAAACTCGGGCAGCTTGATGCGGTACTTGCCGGTCGCTTCATCGCGGCTGAAAGCGCCGGCTTGCTCAAAGAAATTGAAGCGGATCATATTGGCCTGGCCATGCGCGCTGGACGCACCAAAACGCACCGAGCGGAAAATACCGGCCATGAAGGTGACGTAATCATCCATCAGCTCTCCCTCAGTGATTTCACCTTTTTGCCGCAGTTTTTGAACCATATACAGCCCCAGAATATCGGCTTTGCCTTCTTCCAGTGCGGACGCGTGTTCCTTCAATGCCTGTCGTACGGTGTTCGTGCCATCCAGCGTCTGCTTTATACCCAGACCATGCGCGACTTCGTGAAACATGGTGTTGCCAAAAAATGAATCAAAAGTGACGTGCTGGCGCTGATCATCAGCAATCAGCATGTCTGCAATGGGCAGCAGGATCTGGTTGTACTTGGCCAGCATGGCGTTTTTCAGCTGCAGGCGACGCGTGCCTTTTTCCAGCTGCACCTGTTCGTCATTGGGCAGGTTGATGGCAATGGTTTTGGAGCCGGCATTGCAGTGGCCGGCGTAATACACCACGTCATAGGCATTCAGATCGGCATCCGAGCCGGGTTTCTCCTGCTTGTATTCATCCGGCACGGGCAGGCCGGTCTGCAGTTCCGGCAGGTAGGCGGCAAATCGTGCCAGCCGTTCACTCCAGGCCTGATCCTTGATCAGCACATAGCCCTCGTAGGCAGCCCGGTAACCATACAACCGGTCTTCATAAGTCTCGATGGCGCCAATCACCAATTCGATGGGATTGTTCTTCATATCCATCCAGGCCATATCGGAAGGCCGGTAGTTGTCGCTTTCCAGCGCATGTGCGCGCATCACCAGGTAATTGGCAAACTCTTCATCTTCAGCCAGCTCGGCTGCCCGGCGTAACAAATCGCCGGCCTGCTGCAAATCGGCGGCATAGGCTTCACTGTAGGGTATGAGTTGCAGTGCGCCACTGGCGTCACGAGTGACAAGGGAATACAGCCCGTCTTTGCCCGGCTGTTGCCAGGCCTCGAATTCCTCTTTGCTCATGTCTTCGGGATAGAACTGCGCACCCAGGGGTTTTTCGCCGGCACTTTCCATAAAAGGCTGGTCGCCGGCCAGGCGGTCCCAGGGGCCGTAGTTGATGTCAGCAAAGCGGCGTTCAGCCGGGTCTTTGATACTGGCCAGCAAGCTGTTTTTATCGCCATATGCCTGTTTCCAGTACAGCTTGTCCATGACGGCAGAAGCTTCAATCAGCAAAGGAATCATTTTCTGCTGGTTTTCCGTCAGCGAGCTCAAATCTGCAGTCAGGCGTACCGTGGCGTAAATGTCGTAGCGTGAGGGCAAGCTTTCGGCTGCTTCTGCCGGAGTGGCGGCGACCGTTTCTGTTTCCGTTTCTGTTTCTGTGGGCGGGGCGCTGGCAACGGGCTCTGCAGACGGTTCTTCTGAGCGCTGGCAAGCTGACAAGGCAATTAATACCAGGAAGAGCAGGCTG
>CAZRTG010000145.1:2621-9318 GCA_964602895.1 uncultured Wenzhouxiangellaceae bacterium | reverse complement strand
CCTTACGCCTTTATGTTCCGCCCCGTTGAACTGGGATTCAATAACGATGATGGAACCCCGGCAACCAGCGCGGTACTCCAACCCGCTGAGGTAATCAAAGAACCGGCACAGGCTACAGGCAAACACCAGAAACATGCCCTGGACTGTTTGGAGCGTTTATTCCAGAAGCACAGAGAGAACCTCGTTAAAAGCGGACTACCGCCCGAAACAGCGAAAGTCACGGTTGCAGACTGGAAAAACACATGCATCGATGAAAATATGCCCAGGCCCCGATGGTATGACGCAAAAACCAGCCTGGCCGATATCGGATTGATTGAGGTTATTGGCAACCATGTGAGTTTGAAAGGTCCAGCCAACAACGATTAGTGAGTGCTGTCTTTTGTCCGGTTGTCCGGTGTCTATAAACACACCGGACAATCCGGACACGGACAACGGAACCAAACCGGACAAACCGGACAGAAACCGGACAAGAACCGGACAAGAGGAGAAAGTGAAAGCGCCAAGCTATTCATACGAAGTCATCGCTAGGCATCCGCGGGCGGTACTTTGCAACTGCGGGGCCCATATGCAACAAGTAATTAACTGCTTTAATAGCCAAAGGCTTATAAAATTTGAATGAATTTCCCACGGATGACCCACCCAGATTTTGGCAGGATTGAATCAGCAGCACGGTCGGCTAAGCTACTTCGGTACATGCCGAATCCTAATCTCGGTTTCACCGCATATGCTTAGAATCTGCAACGCGCGTTGCAGCCTAATACCCGTGCGATTGATTGAGTGAGAAACAGCAGTAGGCCCGATTTTTATGCCGTACTGGTGGCTAAGTTGATCGCTGATCTGTTCAAGACTTAGCCCAGAGCGCCTGTAAGCCTTCAACACGGCAAACGCCAGTTCTCGCTCGTCGGAAGGATCTAGGGCAACTCTGAAAAATTGAGCATTTGAGAGGTTCCATTTTTATTAGCACCAATTCATTCAAAGGCTTTGCCTGATATCAGGCTTTTTCCTGCTTTAACTCGGTGTTTGGGGTGTTTCGTCACCCCAAACACGACTTTCAGGCATAGCTTGCCTGCAGAAGTCGTCGCTTTCGCTTCAGCAGGGTCTTCTTGGCCATCACCAGATTGCTCAGCGCACAAGTGATAAAGAGCCAGTGCGCATTCTTGTCCAAGCCCCGGTAGCGTACCTTGTTAAAACCAAACTGGCGTTTGATGATGCCAAACTGATGTTCCACTTTGGCCCGTACCCGTGACTTATTGCGGTTGCGATTACGTTCTTGCTCGGTCAGTGACCGGTGGCGGTTACCCTTAGCCTGGGTAAAGTCCTTGGCTTTAGGTGCCACCTCAGCCAGGACATGCTTTTGACCAGTGTAGGCCGAATCACCCCACACTCGGGTCTCGTCGCCGTGCAACAAATCGCCCAGTATTTGTGAATCATGCACATTCGCTGCTGTGGCGACAACGGAGTGAATAATCTTGGTACCGGAATCCACGCCGATATGGGCCTTCATGCCGAAGTACCATTGATTGCCCTTACGCGTTTGGTGCATCTCCGGATCGCGCTCC
The DNA here is from genome assembly GCA_964602895.1 of uncultured Wenzhouxiangellaceae bacterium. GTDB lineage: Bacteria > Pseudomonadota > Gammaproteobacteria > Xanthomonadales > SZUA-36 > JAWXBM01. Next base: position 7,759 of record CAZRTG010000145.1, on the reverse strand, counting down.
TTTTTCTGGTTTTTGGTGGAACTCGGTGCACCGATGATGCTGGCATCGACAATCGTGCCACGCGACAGCTTCAGACCATTCTCTTGAAGGTAGCCATTGATCAAACGGAACAGTTCATCACCCAGGTTGTGCTGCTCCAACCAGTGACGGAACTTACAGATGGTGGTCTCATCCGGCACCGGCTCTCGGCCCAGGTCAATACCCACGAACGCCCGCAAGGCCCGTGAATCATACAGCGCATCTTCCACAGCGGGATCGGACAGGTTGAACCAGTGTTGGATAAAGTGAATGCGCAGCATGCGCTCCAAACCAATGGCGGGACGTCCAGGGCCTTCGGCTTTGGGATAGAACGGTTCCAACCCTTCGCTTAACCCTTGCCAGGGAATGATGGCTTCCATGTCATCCAGAAATCGTTCCTTGCGGGTCTTCTTGCGAAACTTCTCAAATCCATTTTCGGAAAGTGTCGCTTGGCGCATGGCAGTCTACCTATCAAAGTCGCAATGCGGATATTATGACTCAAACTATGAATAAATCAGAGTTGCCCTAGTTCAATCATGGGCCGTCGATAGGCGCGTATATAACAATCTGAGAAGTCGCCAACGGGACCGACTCAACGAAAGTATATTGCCCTTACGGTTGGGCGTCACATTCGTTGTAAGTGGCTTGTATCGCTTTTGCAGCACAGCCACTCCATTTACCTCGTATTTGCCAAGGCGCTCAGTCATGGCTAAAAATTGTACACCTGTTGGGTGCGGCATTACTTCCTAATCCGAGTCTCATCTTGGTACACTACAGTTGATGAAAACGTTTGACGATGACGAAGTTCTGTCGCTGGACGACCTACCTGTTGATACGCAGTTCATCTTATACGAACTAGAAATTCCAGTAGCCTATTCCAGTTCCGCAAAGCTATGTACCGCTTTTGATTCGCGCCCAAGACCTTTCCCAGTGAAGTCATTTTTTTCATTCAATTCGACGTCTATTGATAAGGATAGGTTTCTGGATGCCGTGAATCGGGACGAAAAGCGGTATTGGCACTTCCCTCCGAAATGACGATTTAGTCTCAAAATAAAGTGTTGGCAAGCACTCAATGGGGGTAATGAGTCAATTCAAAATCCCCTATGCAGGCACAAAGATATTCCATGTTGAAGCCACAGTTTTTGGGGCCATTTTGTTTGGGTTTATGGATAATCTGCCGGGGTAGTTTCTTAACCCTTTCCGCGCGCGCGCGCCTGCGCGTCTTGGGGTTCGGTTTCGGAGGCGCCTGGATATGCTGGCACTTTTTGATAGTTCACACCGTCAGTCGGAGGCAATGCAATGACACCTCAGCAAATCAAAAATAATCCCCAAACTGAATGTGGAGCATTCGCAAGATCCACGGGTAAGCCGTGTAAGCGTAAAGCGTTGGTGAACGGAAGATGCCCAAATCACGGTGGGCTTAGTACCGGGCCTCGCTCCGCTGAGGGTAAGGCAAGAGCACTGGCTAACCTGAAGCAGAACCGGTAGTGCGAGGCAAGCAAGTAGTGAACTGAAACCAGGTATAACTACCATACTTATGGACATCATTGATCGACTGTCTATCGATCCCGGCAAGCGAACGCTGGGAGAGTTGTTACAAGACCGCCAGGATGCACTCCACGAAATCAAGACCCTTCAGGCGCTGCGCAGCTGAGCGTTTCTCGATCCACGGTTTATAAGTGGATGTCGGAAGGCACATTTCCGCCCCCAGTTCGCATCAGTGAGCGCGCTGTTCGGTGGCGGGCCGAAGAAATTGAGGCATGGCGCGGTGCGTTGATTTCTTGAATTGTAAGCCCCGTTGGTGAGCTTTTGGCGGGGTTCGCTGGCCGTCTGCTCCCCTTGAGTGTTCGTTGTCACTTCCAGCCATGAATTTGGTTGCAAGACCAGTGGAATGCGCCTAATATGCGCCTAATATGCGCCTTTAACCACCCGTTAGAAAGTGTCTGTCTTTGCGGCCGGGGGACCACATTGAATCTGTCAGGCTCTTACACAAAATCAAGATTACGAAGTTTGGCGCCGAAACTGGCTACAGTTAGCTTGTTTTTTGGCGTTCACCTGGCCTCCTCTGCAAGTGAACCGCTCGACGGGGTGACTGCGGATCTTAATTTCCCGCAAAGCATCCCTACTGACGTCTTCCAGTTGAATGAACAGCAGGCATCATTGGATGGGCCACTGGGAGCGGGTGAAACCTACTCGCTTGCTCCGTTTGTCGAAACCTCATCGACCACATACCATCTCTCAACACTCGTGGCGCCGACCATTCACACATTTGACGGCGCATCCAGTTCGGGGGGAGGGAATTATTTTGGTAGTGCCGGTGGATGGATAAGTGTTACTGAAACCGCAATTTCTCTCGGTGCTGGGATTAATCGATATCAGGTTGATGTGGCCACAAGAAATTCTGGTGGTACGTTGGAACCATGGGTTTCTGGCAGTTGGGCAGGGAATGGTCTTGTCAAGTGGCGTCTTGATGTTGGCTCAACGTTTGGAGGTATAGATCCAATCCAATTCATCTATCCAACAACCATAGTTGGTTCCGGCGTGACGGCTTTTAACAGCGCAGGTACCGCGATTGGAACATACGCCCTATTCTCCAATACAAGCACTTCCACAAGCCTGTCTGGGGTCGCAAGTTTGGAACTCGGCGGCTCTGACATCGCAGGGTACAACCTTGCGGCACTGCGCATGTTTTGGGACGTCACTACTCCGGCGGATTTGGCTGTTGTTCTGGTGGATGCCACTGACGGGGCATACGTCCCCGGTAGCGCCCTTCAAGTTCGGGTTCGCACTGAAAATATTGGTGCCACCGCATCAAGCACAAGCACGTTTGATGTATATGCATCAATTGATACAACCATCACTACTTCCGATCGATTGCTGGGAAGTTGGGTAGATCCAGTTATTGGACCAGGTAGTTACATTGATGGCCCGTTGCAAGCAACGATTCCTGGGAATCTTGCGAACGGTAATTATTACATTGGCGTCAGACACAATTTTCCAGACCCCAACAACACAAATAATGTCGCTTATGACCCGATTCCCATCACAGTTTCAAATCAACCGGAGATTCAGATCAGACCTCTGGTGCTAGATTTTGTCGAGCAAGCCCCAACCTTGACTTCGGAGACTTACGATCAAACAGCAACCGTAACTCCTCTTGAGATGACACAGGCTGTACTGCCTAGCCTTATGGCAAAAGCAGAAAGTGAAGGACTTGTGCGCGTGATTGTTGGGTTTGATACAGGGACTCAAGTGGATGGACTGCTCTCAGAGGCAAACAGGCAAACCCAACGACAGGCCATTCAAACTCGTGGCAGTCAAGTACTCGGCGCGTTAGCCGGGCTCAATTTCCGAGAAAATGCACGATTTCAATTTATACCCTACATGGCGCTCACTGTGAGTTCCAATGCTTTGCAGCGCCTTGCCAGTTTACCCTTTGTTACCAGTATCGAAGAAGACAAGCGGTCGTTTCCAACAATGGCCAGCAGTAACTCCGTAATTGGCTCACCCTTAGCTTGGGCTGAAGGCTATGACGGCGCGGGTCAAACGGTTGCAATACTGGATACCGGTGTGGACAAGACTCACCCTTGGTTTGCGACCGGCGGCAGTAAAGTGGTTTCGGAGGCTTGCTATTCCAGCACTACTGCATATTCGGTATCTGTCTGTCCGGGCGGTGTTGCTAGTTCCACTGCCGCTGGTTCAGGAGTGAATTGCAGTGGTACAGTCTCAGGCTGTGATCACGGCACCCACGTGGCGGGAACAGCTGCAGGAAACAGCGGTGCTGGGACAGATTTTGGTGTGGCTCGTGGAGCAGACGTCATTGCGATCCAAGTCTTCTCACGATTAAACAGCCAGGCTGACTGTGGTACCAGACCTGCTCCGTGCGTCACCGCTTTCACTTCAAATCTAATTAGCGCCTTGGAACGAGTTTATGCTCTGCGCAGTGTGTATGATATTGCGGCTGTCAATATGAGTCTGGGTGGTGGGCAATACTTTAACCAAGCCGCCTGCGATGCAGCAAACGTCTCGTCAAAAGCAGCAATAGACAACCTCCGATCTGTTGGCATTGCTACAGTCATTTCAGCAGGAAATGACGGATATAAAAACAGCATAGGAGCCCCCGGTTGTATTTCTTCAGCGATCAGCGTAGGTAACACCACCGACCTTGATGCTATCTCGCCTAGCTCCAACATCTACCCTCAGATCCACCTGCTCGCTCCGGGGACGGCGATCACATCTTCTGTTCCCGGCGGGGGCACTGCCGCATTTAATGGCACTTCAATGTCGGCCCCCCACGTAGCCGGCGCGTGGGCGGTGCTGAAACAGATAAACCCGGGGGCAACTGTCAGTCAAATACTGGCTCTTCTTCAAAATACCGGGACGCCAGTTGATGACCTGCGAAGTGGCGGCATAGCGACTGATATGCCCCGGATTAATCTCGATCTGGCAATCGGCCAGCCGCGCACCACCTTTGGCATTTTCAACGAAGGTCCTGCAGCCCTGAATATATCCTCGATAAGCCCGCAAACATCAGCGCCTTGGATAAGCTGGTCACCTCAAGCGCCATTTACAGTTCAGCGGGGCGAATTGAAAGTGGTTAGCGTAGTCATTGATTATGACAGTGCGCCAGCGGGCACGTCGCAAGTGCGCTTGCTGATCAATTCAAACGATCCCAATGAATCGCCATATCCCAGCGGCGTGTATGTAAACGTCACTCCCTTGGGGATTCCGGCTGGCATTACGGTATCGGCTATTTCCGGCAACACGACGGAGGCAGGTGGGACGGCAACCTTCACGGTGGTGCTGAACAGCCAGCCAACCGCCGACGTCACCATTGGGCTCAGCAGCAATGATACGACCGAGGGCACAGTGTCCCCACCCAGCCTGGTGTTCACCAACGCCAACTGGAACTCAGCCCAGCTGGTGACCGTCACCGGGGTTGACGACAATCTGGTGGATGGGAATGTGGGGTACACCATCGTCACGGCAGCGGCGACCAGCAGTGATGTTAACTACAACGGGTTCAATGCCGCCGATGTCAATGTTTCCAACATCGACAACGATACGGCTGGCATTACGGTATCGGCTATTTCCGGCAACACGACGGAGGCAGGTGGGAC
>CAZRTG010000145.1:0-2521 GCA_964602895.1 uncultured Wenzhouxiangellaceae bacterium | reverse complement strand
GCAGCGGCGACCAGCAGTGATGTTAACTACAACGGGTTCAATGCCGCCGATGTCAGTGTCACCAACTCGGACGATGAAACGGACGTCATGTTCTCGGATGGGTTTGAATCACCGTGAATACTTAAATAATTCACCTAGCCGCATCCGAACAAAATTTGGTCTCTGGAAAATGCGCCGTGTCTCCGAGGACTCCAAGCTGGGGTAGGTTTTTGTCTGGCCGGCGGCACTTAATGCCACAGCGCAGTCCGGATGCTTGTCCTTTTTTGTTTGTGGGTTGGCTTTGATTTCACCACTCAATTTTTGCAAACTGCTTCACACTCTCGTGCAGATACCTGGTGGTGTTCTGGATGTTTTTATGGCCCATATAAACCTGCACGGTACGCAGGTCGTGCCCACGATCAATGAGCGCAGTCCCGCAGCCATGGCGAAGCGCATGAGCATTCCACTTGACGCCCAGGGCTTCCTCGGAAAACTTCCCGAACATCTTCTGAAATCCATTGGCTGAAACAACATTCCCACGTTCATTATTGAAGATGAACCCGGTCGTGGGCCTACCTTGGTCCCGGTGAACTCGCCTGAGCAGCAGAAGTTCACGCTTATCTGAAATCGGGTGCAAAGTGTCGATTCCATTTTTCATGCGCTTGATGGCCATCTGGCCAGCCTTCAAGTCGATGTGCTGCCACTTAACGTTGACCAGTTCAGAGACCCGTAACGCATGACGAAAGGCCATCCAAACCATCAGTTCATCGCGGTCCGAATAGCGGGCGCTCTGTTGAATCGCCCCGCAGACCTTCGCCACCTCCTGGTCGGTTAGGTGCCGCTTACCTCGCGATTCATCATTGGCCACTCGTGAGCGGTTAACCGAATCATGAACATTCAACGTTTTAGTCGATTTACCCTGGCGAAAGTCGATGCTAACCACTTGATTCTTCACCTCAGGTCTCCGGTTACATTCAACAAAACAATCATTACGTGGAAAGTATATCAGATGGACTTTGAGTTCGTCTGGGAAAATTATACTGGGTGGCAACAAAAGGCTCTGGCAAGGAGGAGTCCCGGGATTGCAGCTTGGGAGTGAGTTGGGGTTAGGCCGCGTGTTCATCCTGCCAAAGCCTGGCGGGTTTGTTTCTAGGAAATTTAAACGACTTAAAGTAAATTACTTATCAATTGGATTGCATAGCATTGAGCCATATCAATAGCCAAGGCAAGTAAAATGAAGCCAACAATCAATCAAACCTTAGTTTTTATATTGGTTAATGCGATGCTAGTAAGCACCGCAATGGCATTACAAGTAAACCAAATAACTGCATTTGAGGCTGCCGAACATGTCGGAAACACTGTTAAAGTTTGTGGGAATGTTGCAAGTGCAAACTACTCTACAGGGTCTCGGGGTAAGCCTACTTTTCTGAATCTGGAAAAGGCGTACCCGAACCATATCTTTACGGCAATCATCTTCGATGACTATCGCCGTAACTTCGATTACCCCCCCGAATCACTCAACGGCAGCGATATTTGTGTCACTGGTCTTGTGGAAAGCTATCAGGGAAAGCCACAAATAAAGGTCAGAAGTCCTAGTCAAATCAACATCAATTAACACCGTGGCGGAATATGATCTGCCAGCGCAACTATTTATCTTACTGATAATCTGATGGCTTAGATGAAGACGCTGCAGATTAGGAACCAACATGACTAGAAAACACCTCTTGACTATCGCTTCTGCTGCCTTTGTTGGGTTCGTGACACCATCATTTAGCGAAGAAATTTTATTCTGTAGCAGTTTTGAAAGTTGTCCTTCAGGGCTGCCATCAGATATAAATCCAGCCTATTTGAACGCGATTGTGAAAGACGCAAGTGGACGAGTGTTGGGCTCTGGTCCTACAGGGGAAATCATAAACGAAAAAGGCTATGTGTTTAGTGTGAGTCGTCCAACCGGCTTACTCAATGCTGGCGGGCCGATCTACTACGACAGTCCTGACTGTTCAGGAGCAGGTTTTGTTTCTGGATATAACTTTGGAGGTTATGTGTTCAGTACAACCAATATTAGCGGCGATTTCGATATCAGGTATATCAAGAAATCGGTCGGTCCAACCTACCTCGCACAAACCTATAAAATCGCTAATCCTGGGCCGGGAGGAAGTTGCATTGATGGCGGAACGCTTGGTAATTTTTTTCCTGTATTTTTCAATGATCCAGAAATCACAGGTGTGCCAAACGATTTAGGTTCAGTTGCAAATCCTTACCCAGTACCACTTTCATATCATCGTTATGGCTCCGAATGAACAAGGAACTATTTAGATGATTGCGGAAACTGGAATACAAAAACTAGTTTTGGTTGCTACCGTCTGGATTTCCGCTATGCATTTGGCAGTCTCGGATAATGTCCAAGCCGCATCATCAAACGAAATAGTCGTGCTGTATCAAAACCCATTTATCTTTGATGCGAGCGGTCTCTTGCTCGGCGCGTACACGGCTGGAGGAGTTATTTTTAATAGCAAGGGTTATCAACTTGAGTTGTATACCA
>CAZRTG010000144.1:0-9359 GCA_964602895.1 uncultured Wenzhouxiangellaceae bacterium | reverse complement strand
GATGAAGAACACCGCTTTGGCGTACAGCAGAAAGAACGGCTGAAACAATTGCGGGCCGAAATCGATGTGCTCACGCTGACGGCCACGCCCATACCGCGCACGCTGAACATGGCCATGGCCAGCATCCGCGACCTGTCCATCATTGCCACACCGCCGGCCAAGCGCATGGCGGTGAAAACCCTGATATCACCCTGGGATCCGGCCCTGATCCGCGATGCCATCCATCGTGAACTGCAACGCGGCGGGCAGGTCTTTTTCCTGCACAATGAAGTGCGCAATATCGAATCCATTGCCCGCGATGTACAGAAGCTGGTGCCAACTGCCCGCATTGCCATTGCACACGGACAAATGCCCGAAAAGGAGCTGGAGTCGGTGATGCTGGATTTCTATCGGCAGCGCTACAACGTGCTGGTATGCACCACCATTATTGAAAGCGGTATTGACATCCCTACAGCCAATACCATTGTGATCAACCGGGCCGACAAGTTCGGTCTGGCCCAGTTGCATCAATTGCGCGGGCGGGTCGGTCGCTCACACCATCGGGCATATGCCTATTTAATTGTGCCCGATCGGCGCAGCATGACCGCGGATGCGCGCAAACGGCTGGAAGCCATTGCCTCACTGGAAGAACTGGGCGCCGGCTTTACCCTGGCTACCCACGACATGGAAATCCGCGGTGCGGGTGAGTTGCTGGGTGCAGAACAAAGCGGCCAGATTCATGAAATCGGTTTCAGCCTCTACAGCGATATGCTGGCGCGGGCGGTGGCAGCACTTCAAAGCGGTAAAGAGCCCGACCTGGATATGCCCTTGCATCGCGGTATCGATGTGGAACTGCACCTGTCCGCGCTGATTCCCGAGACCTATCTGGGTGATGTGCAAGCCAGGCTGACTTTATACAAGCGCATTGCCAGTGCCTCCAGTAAAGCGGCCTTGCGGGAACTGCAAGTTGAAATGATAGACCGTTTCGGCCTGCTTCCGGATCCGATCAAAAACCTGTTTGTGGTTGCGGAATTGCGCTTGATGGCCGAGCAACTGGGTATAGAAAAATTGGTTCTGGGCCCACAGGGTGGTCGCGTGGAGTTCGCTTCGGACACCCGTGTTGACCCACAGAAGCTGATCAAACTGATGCAAAGCGCGCCCGCAGACTATCGCCTGGACGGACCACAAAAGCTGCGCTTGCTGGTTCGCCTGGAAAATCCGGCAGACCGAATAAAACGGGCCGAACAGTTGTTGCAGGCGCTGACGCCTGATGCCGGATTGCCCTGAGTCCATTACACTCTACTTTCTGGCGGTCCTGACCGGCCAAACTCACACAGCCAAGATTGATTAATTATTAATAATGACAAAGAGTTATAAGCTATTCTTAATTATATTTCTCATGTCGATGCCCCTGGCTTCCACGGCACAACAGGATGTTGAACGGCATTACCGTGTGGAATTGATCGTGGTGCGGCATTTGTCCGGGAACTCCGATTCTGCACCGCAAGAGGAACTGCGGGATCTGACCGATGTGCTCGATCTCTATGCTCCGGCAGATGAAACCGAGGGTACAAACCCTGAAGAATCACCGCTAGAGCAGCCCCAGTCCGGAATCGATTTACATGCCGAATCAACCGATAAAATGACAGCTGGTGAACTGTATGAAGCAGCCGTAGCAGAGCCTGTGGCGGTGCGCATCGATGATATGAGCGACACCATGCGCGAAGCCTGGCGGCGTCTGCGCTTGAGCGCCGGATTCAGACCCGAGCTGTTCCGTGCCTGGGAGCAATCGGGTGACGGCCCTTTTCCACAATTACGCATACATGACGATGAGGTACTGTTTGAAATCGTCCCGGCCCCCCTGTTGTCAGAAGTGCCTGTCGACGAATACGGCGCTTTGGTATTCAGTGATGCAACGGTGCAACGTGAACCTGAGTCCGGTTTATTGCCGGAAACCGGCGAATCGCCGGAGCTTCCACCGGTTCGGTATTTTTACCGCATTGATGGCACGGCCACATTAACCCGTAGCCGCTTTCTGCACCTGGATCTGGATATTGAGTTGCGGGAACCGCTGTACGAATCCGGCCCGGAGCCTTCCAGGAATGGGTTGTCCGGAACCGGCTTTCCGGTGACAGAAACTGACGGTGGCATCGTTACAGAAGAGGAATTCGGTAGTGACGGCTTGATGGAACCGGTTACGGACCTCAAACGTGGCCCGGCTGCCGAGGCATCCTCATTCCGCATCTACCGCATTGCGCAGCGGCGTCAAATCAGGACAGAGCAAATGGAATATTTTGACGGCCCTGTTATCGGTGTACTGGCCTATATCATCGGCTTTGATGTCGTAGCAGAAAGCCCCCAGCCTGAATTCGAACCAGCCCCGTCAGAACCGCAATCAGGACCGGATTCAGAACCGGATTCTGAATCGGTACCTGGTCCGGCTTTCTGATCCGTTTTTTGACATTCTGGAGAGAAACGAATGCGCGTAACCAAACTGCCTTACATTGCTGACCTCTTCCTGAAAACCAGCCTGATTGCAGCACTGTGGCTGCTGACCCTGTTCAGCACCCCCCTGCTGGCGGCACAAAGCAGTGAGATCGATCTGCCCTTTGAGAAATTCACGCTGGACAACGGCCTGAGGGTGATCGTGCATGAAGACCGCAAGACACCCATAGTGGCGGTCAGCGTGTGGTATCACGTCGGCTCCAAAGATGAACCCGAAGGCCGTACCGGTTTTGCCCATTTGTTTGAACACATCATGTTTGAAGGCTCGGAAAACTATAACGACCGGTTTTCCAAGCCACTGGAAGAAGTTGGTGCAACTTCACTCAATGGCACGACCTGGTTTGATCGCACCAATTATTTTGAAAATGTGCCTACCCCGGCCCTGGAACTGGCTTTATTCCTGGAATCCGATCGCATGGGGCATTTACTGGGCGTTCTGACCCAGGAAAAACTGGACCAGGAACGCGGCGTGGTGCAGAACGAGAAACGTCAGGGTGACAATCAGCCCTATGGCACGGTGGGCTACCGTATACTGGAAGGCCTCTACCCCCCCGGTCATCCTTACCGGCATGACACCATCGGCTCAATGGAAGATCTGGATGCCGCCAGCCTGGACGATGTGCACGCCTGGTTCCAACAGTATTACGGTGCAGCCAACACCGTACTGGTTCTGGCGGGCGATCTGAATGCTGCTACCGGCAAACGACTGGCTGAAAAATATTTCGGTGATATCGCTGCCGGGCCACCCTTGCAACACCTTCGGTCCTGGGTTCCGGACCGCAGCAGCAACACCAGCGAGCAGATGTTTGACCGGGTGCCGCAGGTTCGCAGTTTCCAGAACTGGGCGGTACCGGGCCGAACCACCCGCGAGCGGGCATTGTTGGAACTGGTGGCATCGGTGTTGGGCGATGGCAAAAACTCCCGCCTGTATCAAGCGCTGATCTATGAGACACAAAATGCGGTGAGTCTGGATGTATCTGTCGAAGCCCATGAGTTGGCCAGCATCTTCAGCATAGACACCACGCTGCGGGAAGGGGCTTCTCTGGATGAGGTCAATGAAATCATCAGCTATGAACTTGCAACGTTCCTGAAAAACGGTCCGCGCGAGGAAGAATTGCAGCGAGCCCGCAGCAAAATCAATGCTTCAGTCATTCGCGGGCTGGAAGCCGTGGGTGGTTTCAGTGGCAAAGCGGCAACGCTTGCTCAAGGTGAGTTATACGATGGCAATCCGGTGTTTTTCAAAACCATGCTGCAATGGATCAATGAGGCCACCGCAGAAGAAATCCGCCAGGCCGCTAACGACTGGCTGGCGGACGGCCGTTATCAGCTGGATGTATTGCCCTACCCCGACTACACCAGCGCAAGTACAGGCCTGGATCGCAGCAAAGGTTTACCGGCGGTAGGAGACATCCCGGCTCTGAATTTCCCGCTGCCACAGCGTGGGCATCTTGAAAATGGTATTGAGGTAGTGCTGATCAATCGACCTGCCCTGCCTACGGTTGATATTGCCATCCAGTTCGATGCAGGCTACGCAGCTGACCAGGGCCTGCATTTGGGCACGGCCAGTTTTACTCTTGACATGCTGGATGAAAGTACACGCAATCACACGGCTCTGGAAATCAGTGCCGAGGCGGAACGGCTGGGCGCAGAAATCAGCAGCGGCTCAAACCTGGATACCTCAACCGTTCACCTGGCGGCACTGCAGCAGAACCTGGCGCCTTCCATCAGGTTGTTTGCAGACGTGGTTCGCAATCCGGCGTTTTCGGAAGATGAGGTTGAACGCATGCGGGTACGTCGCCTGGCCGGCCTGGAACAGGAGAAAAATCAACCCGCAGGTATCGCCTTGCGCACCTTGCCGCCCTTGATTTACGGCCCGGATCACCCTTACGGCATTCCATTCACCGGCAGCGGTACCGAGGCATCCATTCGCGCGATCAACAGCGATGATCTGGAACAGTTCCATCACGATTGGTTGCGCCCCGACAACGCAACGATACTGGTGGTGGGTGCAACCGACCTGGATGAAGTCATGCCGATGCTTGAAAGCGCTTTTGGCAATTGGAAAGTGCGTGGCAAAAAAGCAGCTGCCAAGAAAATATACGAGGTGCCTCTGGCTGAAAAGCCACGGTTATTTCTGGTCGACAAGCCCGGCTCGCCACAATCACTGATTCTCGCCGGACACGTGGCACCTCCAACCGGCGTGGCAAACAACATTGCCATTGAGGCCATGAATGATATCGTCGGTGGCACCTATTCGGCACGGGTGAACCAGACCTTGCGGGTGCAGAAACAATGGTCTTATGGCGCCTATACCCTGCTTTCGGATGCACGTGGTCAACGGCCTTTTATGGTTTATGCGCCCGTGCAAACCGATAAAACAGCGGCTGCGATGAAAGAACTGGTCGAAATATTGCAGCAATTTGAGGGCAAAAAGCCGGCCACTGCTGAAGAGTTGCATCGTGTGGTTCAGAACAACGTTTACAGCCTGCCCGGACAGTATGAAACCAACAGTGCCGTACTCAATGCCATGCTGGCCAATAACCGATTTGCCAGACCGGATGATTATGTTGCCAGCTTGCCGGGCCAATACCAGGCATTATCACTGGAGACCATACAGGCCGCCAGTCAGGACGTGTTGCACCCTGAAGCGCTGACCTGGGTTGTCGTAGGCGATGCCACACAGATACGTGAAAGTCTGCAACAACTGGGTCTTGCAGCCGTACAGAACATGGACGCAAATGGCCATATACTGCCCTGATGATTAACCCCTGATGGCGACCAGCAAATCAATGGTCAGAACCGGAGCAATAAAGTCATGAATCTGGAAAAAGTATTGTTTGCATTTTTTATCGTGCTGGCGCTGACCCTGAATTTTGGATTTTTTATCGGTGAACTGGACAATCCGGACCACCACCATGCCATTGAACTGGGTGCCGCTTTATTCGTCAGTCTCATCGCGACGATACTGAAATTCGGAGACCGGTCGCAGTTGGGCAATGTCATGCTGGCTACCAGCCTGGTGGCTGATTTGCAGCTGTTGATAGCCGGATTGACCTGGATGTATGCCGCCAATGTTTCGGACCAGGGTGTTACCAACGATGTCGTTGCCAGCGTGGTCTCCATGTCAGGCGGAGCCTTGCTGGCCAACCTGGTTTCGGTAACCTTGCTGGTGGGTGAATCCCTCAGCATCAGACGCTGATCCCGGGACCTTGGGAATCATGCCTCGGGGCTTTTTGGGCACAGCGTGATGTGCAAGGCCATGACAGCGCGATTACAGGCCGCCCATGAATGACATCATCTGGCTGACCATCCGGCGGCTGCGTGTGCCGCTGATTGTCCTGATCATCATTTATTTTCTGTCGGTCATCGGCATGGTGCTGATACCGGGAGTGGATGATAACGGCCAGGCCATAAAACTGAGCTATCTGGATGCTGCCTACTTTGTTGCCATTCTGGCAACCACCATCGGTTTTGGTGAAGTGCCCTACGCGTTCAGCCCGGCTCAGAGGCTGTATGTATTCATGATTTTGCTGCCCAATGTGGCTGCCTGGCTGTATTCCTTCGGCACGATCCTGGGTTTATTGCTGGACGAACAATTCCGCAAGGTGGTGCACCGGGCACGGTTTCAGCAACAGGTCGCAAACCTGCCACACAAGTTCTTCATCGTCTGCGGTTTTGGCAACACCGGCAGCATGATCGTGGGTGCCTTGCTGCATCGTGGCTATAAAGCGGTGGTGTTGGAGCGCGAGGAAAACATCATTCATGGCATGGCACTGAAAGAACAACTGGCCCATATTCCGGCCCTGGCGGGCGATGTCAGCGACCGGCGTTTATTGGAAATGGCAGGTCTGATGAATCCCCGATGCGAAGGTGTCATCGCGATTACCAATGAAGACCATGCCAATCTGACCGTCGCCATTACCAGCAAACTGTTGAAGCCGGACCTGAAAGTCATGGCCCGTAGCGAGTCTCCCATGGCTACAGCCAATATGGCCTCGTTCGGCACCGATTATATTGTGGACCCCTACGCGATATTTTCTGCACGGTTCTTGCTGGCGCTGAGTTCACCGATCAAGTATCTGGTCCAGGATTGGCTGATCAGCGTACCGGGCAGCGACTTGCGCAAGCCTTTGAACCCACCGACAGGCCATTGGCTTTTGTGCGGCCTGGGTCGTTTCGGCAGTCAAATTGCGGCTCGCCTGGACGAAGCCGCATTGCCCTATACCGTAATCGATGTACACAATGATCGGGTCGCGGGTCTGGAAAACGGTGTGTTGGGCCGCGGTACTGAAGCCAGCACCTTGCTACAGGCCGGTGTCAAAAATGCGGTGGGTATTGTGGCAGGGACTGGAGACGATGTGGACAACCTGTCGATACTGATGACGGCGCATGAGCTCAATCCAGACCTGTTTATGGTGGCCCGGCAGGAGCGTCAGGAGAATGATCAGCTGTTTACGGCATCGCATGCCCATCTGGTGGCCAAGCGCAGCCTGATTGTGGCCAGACGCATTCTGTCAATTTGTACCACACCGTTGTTACAGACTTTTTTGTCTCACCTGGTGCAGGAAAAAGAAGAGTTTGCCCATCACGTCGCTGCGCGTTTACGAACCGCGCTCCGGGGCAAAGCACCCAGTATCTGGACCCAGGAATTGAGTGGGAAGCTGGCTGAAGGCCTTTATACCGCCAAGCAGATGGGGGTCAAAGTGCGCCTGGAGCATATCAGTTTCAATTCGCGCAGCACGGACATGCCCGCGTTGCCTTGCGTGTGTCTGTTATTGCAACGGGGAGCCGGAAGGGTCTTCATGCCGGAACTGGGGCAGGAATTGCACGTCGGTGATCAGCTTTTGTTCGCTGGCAGGGATTCGTCACGGCTTGAAATAGCCTGGACGCTGACCGAGCCGGATGTCGTCATCGCCAACGCCACCGGGAAACATGTGCCACGTGGCGCATTTTTCCGCTGGATTGCACGCAAGCGCAAATCCTGAGGTGCGCCAGAACGGCTGGTGGGTGGCTCAGGGAAGGTTCAACGTAAACCCATCGGCATCGGCCTGAAACGGAAACTGCCGTCGTGTTTCAGCCACCTGTTGCAGATCCAGGCTTAACACAAGCGTTTGCTCCATATCCTGCAGGTCTGCCAGGCAGTTACCCAGGGGATCGTAAGCCTGGCTGCGACCCGGATAAGCCAAACCGTTACCATCTGCTCCGACCCGGTTGATACCCACCACAAAGGCCTGGTTTTCTATCGCCCGGGCACGCAATAACGCCATCCAGTGTTCCACGCGCTTTTCCGGCCAATTGGCGACAAAAAGCTGCAAATCAAAATCATTGCGGCCGCGACACCACACCGGGAAGCGCAAGTCATAACAGACCTGTGGATTGATACGCCAGTTGCGCCATGCCCACAGATGGCGGTGCCTGCCAGCCACGTAACGGGTATTTTCTCCACCGAAAGCGAACAAATGCCGTTTGTCGTAGTGGCGTACAGTGCCCTCTGGCGTGACCAGGATGAATCGATTGTAGCGCTTGCCCTTTTCAACAATGACCGCACTGCCTGCCATGGCTGCACTGTATTGCTGTGCCATGGATTGCATCCACTGTACCGTAGGGCCATTCATATCTTCTTCGGGCAGGTCGGTATCACCCAGAAATCCGGTGGTAAAAGTTTCCGGGAACAGGGCCAGGTCAAAAGGTGCCTGTGCATCCGCCAGCAATTGCGCCAGGTGATCGCGATTGGCTGCCGGGTCTTTCCAACGCAACCGGGCCTGTACCATCAACAACTGCATTTCATTGCTCCGGGCGCATGTGGGGGAACAAAAGCACATCGCGAATGGACGGTGAATCGGTGTAGATCATTACCAGCCGGTCTATGCCTATGCCTTCACCGGCTGTCGGTGGCATGCCATATTCCAGTGCACGGATGTAATCGGCGTCATAGTGCATGGCTTCGAGATCGCCTGCATCCATGTTTTCAACCTGCAAACGGAACCGTTCGGCCTGGTCTTCCGGGTCATTCAACTCGGAAAAGCCATTGGCAATTTCACGGCCGCCGATAAACAACTCAAAACGGTCGGTAATCAAAGGGTTCTCATCGTTGCGCCGCGACAGGGGTGACACTTCGGTGGGATAGGCGGTAATGAAGACCGGATCCTGCAAATGCGGCTCCGCCACCACGTCAAACAGTTCCATCAGCAAGCGACCGGGGCCCCAGGATTGTTCCATGTGGATATTCCTGGCCGTGCAGGCAGCACGCAGCACCTGCTCATCGAATAAATCCGCATCTTTGAGATCTTCGGCATAACGGCGTACCGCGGTTTCTACCGGCAAACGCTCATACGGGCCCGCGAAATTGATTTCCTGGCCCTGGTATACCAGGCTGGATGCACCGCCGGTCACGTGCTGTGTCAGGTCGTGCAACAGCGTTTCGGTAAGGTCCATCAGATCCTCGTAATCGGCATAGGCCCAGTAAAATTCCATCATGGTGAATTCGGGATTGTGCCGGGTGGAAACGCCTTCGTTGCGGAAATTACGGTTGATTTCGTACACCCGGCCCAGGCCGCCGACGATCAGGCGTTTCAAATACAGCTCGGGCGCCACACGCAAATACATATCCAGATCCAGCGCGTTGTGATGGGTCACGAAAGGCCGTGCAGCGGCGCCGCCGGGAATCGGGTGCATCATGGGCGTTTCCACTTCCAGAAACTCACGCCCGGGCGCTTCCATAAAAGCGCGGATATAACTGATGATGGAAGAACGCGTACGGAAAACCTGGCGCGACTCTTCATTCATGATCAGGTCAACATAGCGCTGGCGATAGCGCTGCTCGGTATCGGTCAAACCATGCCATTTTTCCGGCAAGGGACGCAGCGCCTTGGCCA
>CAZRTG010000143.1:0-9373 GCA_964602895.1 uncultured Wenzhouxiangellaceae bacterium | reverse complement strand
GGCTGGCAGCCGCCCGCGCGGCTTGTGGACCGTAGACACTGATTTTTGGCCAACCATGTTCTCTTAGAATCTGCTTCAGTCTCTCAGTGTTTACTTGGTCGACTTCCTCCACCTTATCGCAGTCCCCGATCTTCCGAGCATCCTGATCAAGCTGAGCCATTTCAATTAATTCCTCTGCAATTTTTGCGGAAGCGCTTTCGTTAGATATGACAGAAAATGAACAGAGTATGGTGAACATAAACGTAAAAAGCAGTGGGCGCCTTGCCAATATCCCGAGATTCCAGATTGAATCCATAGTCTGTTTGATTTTAGTCGGCTCTACCGGATGGCTTACCGATGTTTCTATCACCGCTCGCTGCTGGCACTTTGGGCTTGCGCAATCGACCCAGGCCAACCAGCAGCAGGCCCAACAGTAATTCATCCGCGAACGGTATGATATCGGGCACGATTACGTCAGCCACAAACAACAAACCCGTCAACAGGACCAGCCAGGGAAAGCGCAGGGACTCCGCGTATTTCAGAATTTTGGGGAAACTCTGATTCATTCAGAGTTTCTTTGGCACATGGATGTGCCAGCATTTTCGATGGCTGTAAGCCATTGAAAATGGAGCAAACCAAAAATGACACTTTTTGTTTTGCGTGCTCTGATAATTCATGGATGAATTATTCAGAGCTTTCTTGGATATTGGGCTCATCAACTTGATCATATACCGCCCGGCAGTCCAGAATCGAGCCTACGCCCAAAAGGACTACCCATGGACAACACCATTCAGCAACTGGACGAAATCACGCTGGCAAACTATTTGGCAGAAAATCTGGCCGGTTTTAAAGGTCCGCTGCAATCACGTAAATTTGCCGGTGGCCAGTCCAATCCCACTTATCTATTGACCAGTCCCAGTGGTCAATACGTATTGCGCCGTAAACCACCCGGTCAATTATTGGCCTCGGCCCATGCGGTGGATCGTGAGTTTCGCGTACTACAGGCGCTTGAACACAGCTCTGTCCCTGTCGCCAAACCCCTGCTGCTTTGTGCCGACGACAGCGTGGTGGGCAGTATGTTTTATCTGATGGAATATATTGATGGACGCATATTCTGGGATCCGGCCCTGCCCGATGTTGACAAGCTGGAACGCAGCGGGATTTTTGAAGAAATGTTGCGTGTGCTGGCTGCCATTCACGATGTCGATCTGGCTGTTGTGGGCCTGGAAGACTTTGGCCATCCCGGGAATTACTTTGAACGCCAGATCAGCCGCTGGAGTAAACAGTACCGTGCCGCTGAAACCGAAAAAATCCCGGCCATGGAACATCTGCTGCAGTGGTTGCCAGCCAATATGCCGGGCGATGACGGCCAGGTCAGTTTGATCCATGGTGATTTTCGACTGGATAACCTGATTTTTCATCCGCAAAAGGCCCGGATACTGGCGGTTCTGGATTGGGAATTATCCACCCTTGGCCACCCACTGGCCGACCTGGCCTATTTTTGCATGTGCCTGCGGCTAACCCGCACGGAACGAATCAAGGGTCTGGCCGGCCTGTCGTTGAAAGAAATAGGCATACCCGAAGAGCAGGCTCTGATAGATCGATACTGTGAGATGCGCGGACTGAACGGTATCACGCAGTGGAATTTCTATCTGGCTTTCAGCATGTTCCGGCTGGCCGCCATCTGCCAGGGAGTAATGCAGCGGGCATTGGATGGAAATGCAGCCAGTGACCAGGCCGTTGCTACCGGACGCATGGCCCGGCCATTGGCTGAACTGGGCGCCAGCCTGGCTGTTTGATAACCATTTCAGGGTCACTTGATGATCGCTTGATCAGTACGGTTCAGGAAAGCTCTGAATAATTTATCCTTGAATTATCAGAGCTTCCTCAGTTGACGTGGCAGTTTGAAAAGCAGCCGCTATACTTTGTGGTAAACCCACAATCTGACTGAGGGAGACTGTTCATGGCGAATTACAAGCAATTGAATTCAATCGGTATTGTCCTGCTGATTTGCCTGGGACTTACGGCCTGCAAGCAGGAAACTGCTTCCACTCCGCAAGCAGCCACCACGGCGGTAGTTGAAACCCAGGCTGAGGTCATCCAACGCGCTGGTGCCCCCTTGTTTGAAGGCATGGGTAATCATCATCATGCCATCACAACGGATGATCCCTGGGCGCAGAAATATTTTGACCAGGGTCTGATCATTGATTTTGCTTTCAACCATGCCGAATCAGTACGATCTTTCAAAGCGGCACAAACCCTGGACCCTGAATGTGCCATGTGTTTCTGGGGTGAAGCCCTGGCTTGGGGCCCCAACATCAATGTCACCAGCAATGGCAAGGCAGTGATGAACGAAGCCTCGCAGACCGCCGCTTATGCAGCGATCCAGAAAGCGTTGCAACTGCAGGCCAATGCCAGCCCGAAGGAGCAGGACTATATCGCAGCACTGGCTACCCGCTACAGCGCCGACATCAGCCAGCCGCGTGAGCCACAGGACCGGGCCTATGCCGATGCCATGCGTGGGCTGTATCAGAAGTATCCGGACGACGATGATGCGGCTGCCCTGTTTGCTGAAGCCCTGATGACTACCATGCCCTGGGATTACTGGCTGGATCCGGAACACCCCAAACCCGAAACCGAGGAAGTGATTGCCGCGCTGGAAACGGTACTGGCACGATCACCGGATCATCCCATGGCCCTGCATCTCTACCTGCATGCCGTAGAAGCCTCTTCCAGCCCGGAACGGGCTGAAGCAGCAGCCGATATGCTGGCTGATCTGGTGCCCGGTGCCGGCCATCTGGTCCATATGCCGGCACATATCTACTGGCGGGTGGGCCGCTATCACGACGCTTCCGAGGCCAATGTGCGCGCAGCTGACGTGGATGAAAAATACATCGCACAGTGCAATGCCCAGGGCTTTTATCCGGCACTGTACTATCCACACAACATCCACTTTCTGTGGGCGGCCTCCAGCATGGAAGGCCGCAGTGCCGTAGCCATCGAGGCTGCCAGGCGCGTGGCCGCCAATGTACAGATAGAAGTGATCAATGAATTTCCCATGGTGGAATTTTTCCACACCATTCCACTGCTGGCGCTGACCCAGTTCGGCCGCTGGGATGAGGTCCTGCAGGAGCCCCAACCGGCTGCCGGACTGGATTATTCCAATGCCATCTGGCATTACGTACGGGCCACCGCTTTTGCTGCCAAAGGTGACCTCGAATCTGCCCGCGCCGAATACAGCGCTTTACAACCTTTACGCAACTCGGAAAAAGTACTGTATCTGGATGGTGTGATGTATCCGGCCAGCCAACTGTTGTTGATTGCGGATGAATTGATCCAGGGCGATATGGCAATGGCCACTGGCGAGCTTGATTCCGCAATAGAACATTACGCAGCGGCCGTTGAAGCGCAGGATGCCCTGCCCTATACCGAACCACCGTTCTGGTATTACCCCAATCGCCAATCGCTGGGTAAAGCTCTGCTGGCCGCGGGCAGGCCCGCTGAAGCCGAGGCGGTATACCGCCGCGACCTGGAAATCTACCGGCACAATGGCTGGTCAATTTTTGGCTTGATGCAAAGCCTGCAGGCTCAGGGCAAGGATGAAGAAGCTTTAGCGCAGCAGGACATGTTCAACCACGCCTGGAGTCTGGCAGATATAGAGCTGACTTCTTCCCGGCTATAGTCTGAGTTGCCCTTGTTTAGCGGCTAATTTCCGGGTGCTGGCGCCTTTGCGCCAGCCACTCACGCAGGGGTAGTGGCAGGTAAAGCAGGAAGAAGCCGAAGATGATCAGTGGCAGTTTGTCAGCACCCCATTGATCCATACCCGCTCCGGCCAGCAACGGCCCGATGATGGTACCCACTGCCCAGCAGGCAGTGAAGGCGGTGCTGGCAGTGGCCAACTGGTGTCCCTTGAAGCGTTCACCCACGAGTATCACACCCAGGGCATAGATCATTCCTTCCACACCACCCAAGACAAAGAAGAACAGCGTGGCCAAGAGGTTGTTGTGCAGCACATAAGGCATCAGCAACATGCCCAGCATGGTAAAAACCACACAGGCCAACAGCAAACCCATGCGATTGACATGATCCGCCAACCAACCCAGTGGCAAGTTCAACACCATGCTGCCCACACCCAGCATGGTCAGCAGGAACAGGGCAAAGCCTTCGGTGCTGCCGAGGTGGATGCCAAACAGGGGGAAAAAGGTAATCATGGATTCTGCTGCTGCTGCATAAGTGATATTGGCCAACATGATCACCGGTGCCAGCAGGAAAAGCTGCCACATACCTTCGGATCGCAGTTCATGTCTTTGCATGCGTTGCCCGTGGGCAAAAAACAGCGGCAGTGATGCTGCCAGAATCAGGCTGCTGGTTGCAGCAAAAGGCAACAGTCCTTGTGAGCCGGTAATGATCAATAACAGGGGACCCAAAGCAAAACCGGCAGCGCCCGCAGAACCGTAAATGCCGACCACTCTGCCGCGTATTCGTTCTTCTGCCAGCTCATTGATCAGCGCTTCGCTGGCGATCCACAACAGGGCATTGAAGGCACCGATCAGGAAGCGCAAGGGAAACCACAGCCAAACATTGGGAAAGCTACCGATCACCAGTAACAGGATGGCCACCACCACGGTTACGGCCTGCATGATACGGGCCGGCTCAAAACGCTGCAGCAAGGCGGGTGCGAATGGGGCTATCGCCAGAATGGCCACCGCCTGGCTGACCGTACTGAGTCCGATCAGGGTTTTGCTCACCCCCTGCCCGTCCAATACCAACGCCAACAACGGGAAGGTAATGCCATAGACCAGGTTGACGATGGCCATCGCCACAATCACACCGACCAGTCCGCGCTGCCGCCTTTTGCGGCCCGTGTCTTCAGTTGCACGCATCATCATTCAACGAATTCGGATGAACTACCCAGAGGTGATACTACCGCGCAAGACGTCCCGGAGAGACACTAAATTCAATGCCAAAGATTGGTTTCTTCAAAAGCGACGCTGACAGACTGACAAATCACGGCAGTTAGTGTTCCAAAAAGTCCAGGCGGGAACAACTCTGGAGCTCGATACCGGCTCAGGTCTTTCAGATATTTTTCTTTTATATTCAATGTCTTGGATATTAAAATCAGGAACTTTGCATAGTTCTGAAGGATTTGGCACGCATTCTGCATTACTTGTTATGAGATCCGCATATTCAATGCGATTCGAACAGGGAACTCAACCGGCCGGGAGGGCCAGAATCATGTCCGTTACACCGCTACACCTGCATTACTTCCAGGCCGACAAAATTTACATATTCAACGGGCGTTATACAGGCCAGTTACAGCAGTCTGCTCCTTACCAAATTACCACCTACAACGGCCCGGAACTGGGTTTGATCGGAGTGTTGCCAGCCTTGCTGTACCGCCTGTACGAACTCAATACGGCTCAGGCAGCCAATGATGAATTGCTTGAGGCAAACCCACCCAGCCTGTTGCAAAAACTGAAACAGCGTTGTATCGGTCATTGAGTTAACCTGCATACGGCACCCAGGCAGGTTAACCCCCTGTTCCAATCAACTGGACATAAATCGGTTCTGCTATAAACCAGCGTAAACCCACTGTGATTTGCTAGACTT
Organism: uncultured Wenzhouxiangellaceae bacterium; assembly: GCA_964602895.1. Lineage (GTDB taxonomy): Bacteria > Pseudomonadota > Gammaproteobacteria > Xanthomonadales > SZUA-36 > JAWXBM01. The sequence continues at coordinate 3,784 of CAZRTG010000143.1, read as the reverse complement.
CCCCCGACATCCGGCATTTGGGGGTTCAAATGAGCCAGTACCTGACAGTAGAGCACAGTGGTAACACGCTGTCTGTCAGTTTGAAGCACAACTGGCTGTTTTCAAATCTCACCCAACTTAAAAATGAACTGGACTCATTGCCCACCGAAGGTTTTCAGCGAGTCGAATTCCGTTGCGGAGGTTTACAGGAGTTTGATCTTGCCGGCGCCTGGGCCCTATATGACAAGTCACTGGATATGGAGGAGTGCGGACTGGAGTCCGAATTTGTCAATTTCAAAGCCGGCCACCTGAAATTTCTGCAACACATCATCGACGTAGCCGCGATAAATGAATACGACCCGGATTTTTTCAAGCCCGTACCGCGCCATTTACTGAAACACCAGTTGGAAGAAATCGGCAGCGCAACCCTGCGCGGTTTTGAACATTTTGGTGATATTGCGCAGGCCATTTTGAACGGTGTGCGCAAGCCATCCATGTTGATGGTTGGTGAGACGCTACGGCAGATCAATGAAACCGGTGCCAAAGCCATACCGATTGTGATGGTTATTTCCTTTCTGATGGGAATTGTGCTGGCCTACCAGAGTGCCGGGCAATTGGCCAAATTCGGCGTCACCATTTTCGTTGTGGACCTGGTATCCAGTTCGGTTTTGCGCGAAATCGGTGTGTTGCTGGCTGCCATCATGGTAGCGGGCCGTTCGGGTTCGGCTTTTGCCGCTTCGTTGGGCACCATGAAACTGAACGAAGAAATCGACGCCCTGCAGGTCATGGGACTGAACCCCAACCAGGTGCTGATCGCTCCGCGTGTTTTGGGCCTGGTTATTGCCATGCCCTTCCTCACCCTGTTTGCCAATGTCGCCGGCCTCGCCGGTGGAGCCTTTATCTGTGTTGTGGCGCTGGACATCAATCTGCTGCAGTTTTACCAACGGGTGGCCAGCAGCGTGGTGATGATGGATCTGTGGGTCGGGCTGATCAAAGCACCCTTCTTTGCCCTGTTGATCGCAGCCACGGGCACTTTGCGCGGCATGCAGGTCAAGGGTTCTGCCGAAGAACTGGGGCGTCTGACAACCACTGCGGTGGTCCAGTCCATTTTTCTGGTTATCATTGCAGATGCGTTTTTCACCATCCTGTTTTCACGCATGGGAATCTGATATGAACGCAGAAGTCATACAGACCGCACAACTGAACGATGTTACGGATGATGGTTTTGAGCATGTGATCCAGATTCGCAACCTGTTCAATCTTTTTGGTCAGCAGACCGTGCATGAGAACCTCAGCCTCAACGTCAGGCGCGATGAAACCCTGGGCCTGGTAGGCGGCTCCGGCACGGGCAAATCCGTACTGTTACGCAGCATCCTTGGCCTGCACGATTTCAATAAGGGCAGCATCAAAGTACTGGAACAAACTATTGAATTTAAAAAACCGGGACCATTCAAAAGATGGGGTGTTCTGTTTCAGGGTGGTGCCCTGCTGTCCGGACTGACGGTGCAGGAAAACGTCGAACTGCCCATAGCACTGCATTCCGACATACCGCTGGATTTACGCCGCGAACTGGCCTGCCTGAAAATTTTTATGGTTGGATTGACCCTCGAAGCCGCTTCCAAATACCCCAACGAACTGTCCGGTGGTATGCGCAAGCGCGCATCACTGGCCAGGGCTATGGCATTGGATCCCAAGATCCTTTTTCTCGACGAGCCTACCGCCGGGCTTGATCCGATTGCTGCCACAGAATTCGATAAACTGATATCGTACCTGCAACGCAATCTCGACCTGACGGTGGTCATGGTGACTCACGACGTGGATAGCCTGTTCAGTATTTGTGACCGTATCGCGGTATTGGTTGACAAAGGTATCGTAGTGGATACACCGGAACGACTGGTACAACACCCACATCCGTGGATACAGTCATATTTCGGAGATCCTCGCGCGGTACGGGCGCGACGGGCGGGGGCTCGTCATGTTCAAAGGTAACCCCAGCCTGTCTGTAGGTATCTTTGTCAGCGTGGCGCTGCTGGCACTGGCCTCGTTTGCCATGTGGCTGGCCGGTACCAAAGGCAATGAACCGATGGCAGAGTATTCGATGCTGTTCGAGCGGGATATCAGCGGTTTGTCACTGGGCGGCCCGGTGTACTTCATGGGCGTGAGCGTCGGTCGGGTATCCAGCATGGAATTGATTGCAGGCGATCCAGTCAAGGTTCGCGTCGATATCCAGGTGCTCGCATCCACACCTATCGATCAAGGTTCGTACGCCAGCCTGATGGCACAGGGCATTACCGGTGTCAATGTAATCAATATTTCTGCCGAACCCGGCCAGCACGCGCCGCTGCAAAAAACCGAGGACGATCATCACCCCTTGATACCGGTGCGGGAAACGGGATTGTCGGCGATGCTGGCCCAGGCGCCGGTTACCATTTCAAAACTCAACGCGGTTCTGGACAAGGTCAACCTCTTGCTGGGGCAGCAAAATCAGGCGGCAATCAGTCAGTCTTTAAGCAACGTGGAGACCCTGACCACCGCTCTGGCGGCGGATCAGGAGGCCTGGTCTGCGCTGCCGGGCGAGTTACAACGCGTGATTGGCGACGCCAGGGCGATGATGACCGAATTGAACGGCGCCGTGGTCGAAATCAAACCGGACCTGACAGCCACACTGGCACATGCACGTCAAACCACGGCGAATGCCGAGGAACTCAGCGCCAATCTGGATCGGCTGATCAAAAACAACCAGGCCGAATTCGAACATTTTATTGATAATGGTCTGGGTCAGGTACCGGAAATGATCTACGATCTGCGCAGCACCCTGCGTGAACTGCAAAAGTTTTTACGGCAGTTGCAGGATGATCCATCGCAGTTGATTCACCGTCCACCCAGCGATGCCCTGGAGGTAAATCCCTGATGGCCAAGCCCATGCCGCAAAGGAATGAAATCTGCCAGCAAGCTGCTGTAGCGTGCCTGATTCGCACAATTTTGCCGCTGTTGACCAGTCTGTTGTTGACCGGCTGCACGGGTGTGCTGGAGAGTAACAAGCCCGCACGTGAAGTCTATTTGTTGCAACCGCCAGACGGTGGCACCAGCACCGTTGTAGCGGCCCCTGCAAAACTGGTGTTGTCTTTGATTACTGTGCCCGGACTGGACACGGATGATATCCAGGTACTGGGTCCCAATGCCCGCCTGATCCCGGTGGCCAATGCCCACTGGGCCGACAACCTTCCCGAGGTCATGAGTTCCTTGAGTCGACGCACCTTGATGGACTCCGGGCTGTTTCAAAGCGTGGTATTAGGCGATTTGGCACGACCTGACGACTGGCAGTTACAACTGGAGTTACAGGCATTTTATGGTGTGCAGGACAACGCAGGCGCTACAGCGTCGGTGTTGATGCAACTGGAAGGAACCATTCGTTGTGGCAATAACAGCGATGTTTTCAAGCTGGAGAGCAGCAAAAGCGCTGGCTCCGGCAGCCTTACCGAAATTGTCGCGGCACACCAGCGCGCCCTGAATGAAACGCTACAAGCCCTGCCCGGCCGTATCCAGCAAGTCTGCAAACCGACTTAGAGAACCTCCAATCTATTCAGAGCCCTTATTAAATATTAAAGGGTAGTCATCTGCAGGTGGTAGTACGGCGGCTTGTCTTTGTAGCGCCGGATGGCCAGTCGCAGAATTTCTTCAAGAAAATCGCCGTATTCCATTCCGGCCAGAGCCGCTACGGAAGGCACGCAATCGGTAGGACCTATGGATGGATTGGGGTTTATCTCCAGCACATAGGGATTGCCTTTGGCATCTATGCGTACCT
>CAZRTG010000142.1:0-9385 GCA_964602895.1 uncultured Wenzhouxiangellaceae bacterium | reverse complement strand
GTCCAGCCCGGCATAGATCAAAAAATGCAGGCCGATATAGAAGAACGCAAACAGACCGAACATACGGCGCAGGCGAAGTGGCCAATTCCAGCCGCTGAGCTTGCGCAAGGGCGTTACCGTCAGGGTAATGAGCAGGAAATTCAGGCCCCAGATACCGCAGCGATGGATCAGTTCTTCTACCGGATTGGCTCCCAGGCTGAGCCCGGCGACATTCAGGGTTTCCAGCGACAATTTGGCCAGGGGTACCAGACAGACCAGGAACATGCCGGCCTTGAACCACTTGAAGGAACGACTGTTCAAAATGCAGGCTTTTTCAAAGCAGCAGCGTCAGTAATTGCGACGCAGATCCAGCCCGTCATACAGGCTGGCCACCTGATCAGCATAGCCATTGAACATCAGTGTGGGCTGTTTGTCGGCGAACAAACCGGCCCCTATGCGCCGCTCGCGCGCCTGGCTCCAGCGGGGGTGGTCGACTTCCGGATTCACATTGGCATAAAAGCCATATTCGCTGGGTATGGCAACCTGCCAGCTGTTGCGCGGCTGGCGTCTGGTAAATTCAATTTCCACAATGGATTTGATGCCTTTGAAACCATACTTCCAGGGAATGATCAGGCGCAGTGGCGCACCATTCTGGTTAGGCAGGCTTTTGCCATACACCCCCACCGTCATCAGTGTTAAGGGGTGCATGGCTTCGGCCATGGTCAGGCCTTCTACATAGGGCCAGTCCAGCACACGCCGACTCTGCCCCGGCATCTGCTTTGGGTCATACAGGGTTTTGAATTGAACGAATTTGGCATCGGAGTTGGGCTCGAAACGTTTCAATAAGTCTCCCAGTGGAAAGCCCACCCAGGGTACCACCATGGACCAGGCTTCTACGCAACGGTGGCGGTAGATCCGGTCTTCCAGAGCATGCGGCTTGATGATGTCCTCATAGGCATAGTCACCCGGTTTATCGCATTCACCCAAAACCTTTACCGTCCACGGGCTGGTTTTAAAATCCTGCGCGTTCTCGTAAGGGTCTTCCTTGCCGGTGCCGAATTCATAAAAATTATTGTAGGTGGTGATGTCTTGCCAGCTGTTGGGCGTCTCGTCGCTGCTGAAAGCGCCAGGCACCGTTTCTAATTCCTTCACTGCTGCCGTTGATAAACGCGGTAAGCCCGCCATGGCAGCCAGCGCAAAACCTGAGGCAGCCAGCAACTCGCGGCGCTTCAAAAAATTGGTTTCGCTGGTGATCTCGGATGATTTGATCTGATTGATATTATTGGCCATAGCTTCTCGATTCCTGGTATCACTCACTGCTATAGACCCGCAGATCATTCAAAAGATCACAAACTGCAGATTGAACTTTTTGGATTAGGGCGTCTGCGCCAAATTGTCATACACAATAGCGCCGTTGAAAACCGTTAACATTACTGCGGTCTCACCAATGCGCTGCGCCTGTCCGGACTCGGCCAACTGCACAATATTCCGGTTCAGAACCGCCAGGTCGGCCGTCTTGCCGACTTCGATACTTCCCAGTTTGTCGTCGTGCTTGAACAGCTTTGCACCATTGATGGTCAGTGCCGCGATGGCCTGATGCACATCAATGGCCTCTTTGGGGTTCAACGCAACCATACCGTCGGTGCCGGCACCACGGGTAATGGCCATCTGCAGATTGACCAGCGGAATCGGGTTACGGGTGCCCACCGGTGCATCACTGCCGTGCACCAAGGGGCCACCGAATTCCATGATGCTGTGCGCCGGATATACGTTCTGCATGTAATAGTGCTCGGGGTTGTACAAATCCGCTACACCTTTTACCTGATCGATAAACGGTGCCACGGTCATTTCGTACTCCACTCCGGAAGCAGCCCAAACCAGGGTAAAAACCGTGGCAATACCCAGTTCGCCAATCCGTTTCTGCTCATCCGGATGAACCACCTGGGCATGGGCAATGCTCTGGGTCAGACCCTGTGCATCGGCCAATTTTTTTACCTTGGCAAATTCATCCACCACGATACGGATCGCCTTGTCGGCCAGGGCATGTACATGCACATGGAAGCCTGCAACTGTAGCTTTTTCGATATAGCTGCGCAGGAATTCTTCAGGGTGCTCCAGTATGCCGCTGTAAGGGATGCATTGTTGTGGAAAAAAGCCCTGCTCCTGTTGGAAAGTCTGGATGGCCTGTTTGGCTGAATAGGCTTCCGGGTGGGCTTGCACGGACTGGCAGATCTCGCTCCCCTGATCCACGTAGCCAACGATATCGAAACTGCCGTCTTCCATACTGCCGGCAAATATGGGCTGCTGGTAAGGCCTGAGCATGGCTGCTACCGGCAAGGTGGGTGGAGCCGTTAAAGGATCGCCTTCCAGCACCGCATCAGAAAACAGTTTGACCGCATTGGCTTCAATCAGGCTCGAGCCAGCGTGCTGGTCGCGTAGCGTCTTGAGCATTTCCAGATGAGCATCGATGTCCTCGACCCGACCACCGGGCGGTTCAGACATGGCCGCGCGCAAGCGGAAGGTCATCAGGCCGCTTTGTTCCAGCCAGTCATAGGACTTGAGCACTTGTGGCGTGACAAAGGCATCCTGAATGGACGTAATGCCGTTGGCGGCCAATACAGCCGCAACCTGGGGCATGATGTCTTCAGCACGTGCATTGGAACCCAGAAAATCGGCAAAAAAATCGGGGCGTATCAACATACGGGCCGATTCGTGGATGCCGCCACTGGGCCGGCCATGTTCATCCACCGCAACCATGGGACGGTATTCAGCAAATTCACCTTCCAGCGTCTCGGCGCTGAGGCCAATGGCCTGGCCCTGCTCATTGCTGGCCAGCGCAAACGCGGCACTGTTGGCGGCGCCGTGATGGCCATCATTACCCCACAGGAATATCGGGTGTTCTGTTGAAACGGCATCCAGCGCCGCACGTAAATTCGGCAGCTTTTCGCTGGGCTGATTGCCTTCGGAAAAATTCCATTGCAAAACAATCAGGAACTCTCCTGCCGGAATCTGGTACGTGTCGATGCATTGTTTCAGCACCGGCACCATTTCATCCAGCGAATAGGCTTGCGAATCCAGGTCACACATTTCCGGCGGCACCGTTCCCAGCGCATGTATGTGCATATCGTGAAAGCCCGGTAGCACCATGGCACCCTGCAGATCACGGACTTCGGTTTCCGTGTCGACAAAAGCCATCACATCCTCATTACTGCCAACGAAAATGATTTTTTCATCACGGATAGCCAACGCCTCTGCAACACTGCGCTGGCTGTCCACGGTATAGACGTAGCCATTCTTTAAAATCAGATCGGCTACCTGAGGTGCATTCAAGGCTGGCGTTGCGGCGACCGGTTCGGCTTTACCGCAAGCTACCAGTAAAGCGGTCAGTAAAACCACAACCGAAAAGCCGACCACGGATCTGAAGAAAACGGACAATGAGTTCATATGAATTTCCTCGGAGCCTGTATTGCTTTTGCTTAGTCGGTGTCTTTGACAGGCAAGCCCGCCCCACTGAGTCTGTCGGCATAGGGTTTGAAGCTGATCTCGCGACCGAGAAAGTCCGTAACCAGTTCAGCTGCAGGTTTGGCACCTCCAGGTTCCAGTATGAACTCACGGTAAGCAGCTGCAGTTTCGACATTACGCATGCCTTCTGCTTCAAATCGGGTCAACAGGTCGGAGGCAATGGCCAGAGACCACTGATAGGTGTAATAAATCGCTGAATAGCCGTTCAGGTGGCCAAAGCTGGTGTAGAAGTGCCCTTCAGCCAACGGTTCCAGCAGCGTGTATTCACGGCTGATGTTATCGGTAAATTCTTTCAGATCCAGTCCTTCAGGATTGCGGTCGTAGATACCCAGGGACATCGCAGCCAGTGACAGCTGGCGACGGGTACCCATGCCCAAATCAAAATCGCGTGCCACGATCATCCTGTCCAGCAATTCACGCGGCATCACTTCACCTTCAGCATTTCGTGCAAAAGTGGCAATGGTATCGTAATCCCACACCCACTCCTGCAGCATTTGCGATGGCGCCTCGACAAAATCCCATTCGGTGTTGATGCCGCTGATTTCATACCAATGGTGGTCGCCGGCGAACAGGGTGTGGATCAGGTGGCCGAATTCATGCAAAAAAGTAATGACCTGGCTGTGTTCCATGGGTTCGTTACCGCGCGGAAAATTACACACCAAAGCAGATACCGGGGTCTGTACGCCGGTAATGCCCAATTGGAATGGAAAAGCGGCAGCATGCTGGTACTTGTTTTCCCGCGGGTGCATATCAAGGAAGAAGCGGCCAATCAGTTCATCTTCATCCCACAGTTCAAACGCTTCGACTTCTTCATGCCAAACCGGCGCATCAGGCCAGGGTTTGATCTGCACACCGAACAGTTCCTGGGTCAGGGCAAACAGGCCGTCGCGGCTGGCATCGTAGTTGAAATATTGCCGTATCTGCCGGGAGTCAACCTGGAATTGTTCCTGGCTGACTTTTTCAATCAGATAGTGTTTCTGCCAGGACTCAACACGGGTGGCTTCAGGTTGCTCCTGTTGCAAACGCGCCAGCAACAAATCGTATTCGTGCTGCTGGGATTCCGTGGTGTAACCAGAAAGTTCTGACAGGAAGCTTTTTACTTTTTGCGGTGAACCCACCATTTTGTCGGCGGTGACCCACTCGGCATAATTATCAAAACCGAGCAGTTGTGCCAACTCATAGCGCAGGCTCAATAATTGATGCAATACGGCCTCATTTTCCGGATAGGCCCGATTGTTGAAGAGTACCGCCAGATCCCGCCTGAGCGCGTCATTTTCGCTGTAATTCATAAACGGGAAAAAGTCCGGGTACTGGGTGGAAATGCGGATCAGACCATCGTCACCGGGAGGATGGGCGGCGATATAGTCATCCGGCATGCCAGCCAGTTGCTCTACCGATTCCAGCTCCAGATAGGCCACGTCATCACGAATATTGTTGTCAAATTTTTGGCCCACCGCCGTAATTTCTTCATTCAACTCACGAATACGGGCACGGGTGGCATCATCCTTGTCCACACCGGACAAACGGAAACTCAACAGCATCTTTTCCAGAAATCGCTGTGTCTGGGCATCAGACGGCGCCACTTCTATGGCACTGATTCGGTCATAAATGGGACGTGAAAGTGAATAATCGGATTGCACACCACTCAAAGCCTGGGTACAGGCATCGGCGGCTTCACGCACTGCCGCATCGGGATGCACGGCCGCCAGCGAACCCGCTGCAAAAGACATGTTCAGCGCATTGACGACCATGGTGTTGAGTGGTTCCAGAAACGTATCCACGGTCGGGTTGTCATCGAATGCCTCAAGCGCCTTGATGCCTTCCGCAAAAGCAGCGACTTCTGCATCACAACGACGCTGCATGGCTGCGCCGCTATTGATATCCGTTAAAGCCACTTGCCGATAGAACTCGGGAAGTTTCGCGGGGGACTCAATGGTTGCAGTGTCCTCAAGCAATTCAGGCTGAGCTTGCTCGGTCGGCTTGCAAGCCGACAGACTGGTTACAAAAAGAACTGCCAAAGCCAATCCCGTACGTGAGATGTAGTGTGTGCTGTTCATATGCATTCCTGCAGATTCCGGGAATATGCCCGTAAGTTATCGATGACCTGCCATTCCATAGCCAGTGATTTTACCGGTTTCCAAAGCTGCTGCAGCACATTCATATCCGGCCGCAACAATACGATCGAAGGCGTTGACTTCAGTCAGTCCAAAACGTTTTACATCGGGCTCCAACAGCAAGCTGGCGCGCTCGCCCTGGGCCCGTACATTGGCCATGGTAGCGAGTTCAGTGGCCTTGAGAACGACCGTCATCATGGCCGGCACCTGATAACGTTTGGTGAAAGGCAACCAGCGACCACGCAATACAGCCCAGGCGGATGGCGTGTCGGCATAGTCCACCTGCACCTGACGATGCGTTGACATGCTCACGGCAATGACTTCCCCCACCGCCTGCTGCCACATCAGATCCACTGGCAAACTGTCTAGCACCGCGCCATCAATCGCCAGGCGGCCATTGACCACGGTGGGTGGCAGTATGCCTGGCATGGACGCTGTTGCTTGCAATGCGCGCGCCAAAGAGCCCCTTTCATGCAGATTGACAGAGCCATCATCCAGACTGCTGGAAATACAGAAAAACGGTAAAGCCAGGTCCTCTATCTCACGTGCAGCATGTTCAAGAATCAGCTTTTGCATACGGCCTCCGGACAGCAAGGAGACCAGCGGTACGGTGTAATCACTGAAGGGTTTGCCGCGTAAGAAAGCTTTGCGCATCAGGCGAATACCCTGGTCTGCTGTCATCCCCATTGCGGTAACCGTGCCCATTATGGCACCGATACTGGAGCCACCAACCCAGTCGATCGGTTTACCCGCTTTCTCCAATGCCTTGATCACACCCAAATGGGCAAAACCCCTGGCTGCCCCGGCGCCCAGCACCAGACCGGTGGCCTTGCCCAACAGTACCCGGCCGATTCGTTCGATATCCCGCTGATTGCCATCTCTTGCATGCAGGTGAAAATCCAACTGCCTGCCCTGGTACCAGTCGCGGGTGTTTTTTATCTCATCGGCGGCACCAGGCTGTAACAAAACCAGCATTCTTCGAGACGTGCTGTCCGTTTCGTTTAAACCCAGCTGCTGTTCCCATTGTCTGCAGGTACTGGCAGATTCCGATTTTGCTACCAGCACCACAAGATCGGACTGGCGTATACAGAAACGGGTCCATTGACTGGCCGCAGCCTCGCAATGAAACACCAGCAATCGGGTGGTGTCTTCCAGATGCTGTACCCAATTGACCAGCGACTCAGGCATCATGCCGCTGGCCGGGACCTGGCTTACCGGAGCACCGCTTTCAGCCAGCGAAGCATGATCCAGCCAGCGGATGATGCCGTGTCGTGCCAGGTCAGCCGCCAGCTGATTGCAAAAAGCCTGCTGCTGGGGCGAGTCATCCAGCGGCAAAATGCAAATGGTCTTGAGATTACGGGTTGCACCTGCTCCCGTAACCGGTGATTTCTGCGCCAGACTGGCGGCCCGCTCTGCCAGTTTCATCACCAATGGCGGGTGCTTCACAGCCAACTGCTGGAATGAATCCCGGCTGATTCGGATCAGGATGCTGTCGCGCATGGCACGAATACCGGCCGATCGTGTAGCACGGGTCAGCAATGCCAGTTCGCCTACGCTGTCCCCGGGTGTGACACGACCTATCAACCTGGGTTCGCGCAACGGAACCCGGTCACGGCTTTCCAACCATGCCTGCAACCGGCCGCGGATCAGAATATAAAACGCATCTGCCGCATCGCCCTGATGAAACAACCAGTCTCCCCCCTCCACGCGCATCAACTGCAATGCGCCCGTCAACTCCCCCTGGTCTGCAGCCGGAATATCAAAATATTGCTCAATGATTTCCTGGGTACGTTTGTCGAATTGTGCGACGTTATCGTTCATGGTTACCTCAGAAGACATCTGCAGGATCAAGTTTCTGTACTTTTCTCATGGCCAGCAAACCGGACAATGCACACATGGCCAAGGTCATCAGAAATACCGCCAATGCACGCTCGAATGTGAGGTACAAAGGCAAATTGGTGGCTGCTGCGGCCATGCCATAAAGCCAATGCACCAGCAGCACTCCGGGTATGAACCCCAACACCGCCAAAATGGCAGCCTGTTGCAACACAATGCCGGACACAAATCGGGTGCGATAGCCTATGGCACGTAACGTAGCGTATTCGCGCAAGTGTTCGGATACATCGGCAAACAGGATCTGATAAACGATGATGGCCCCAACCACCAGCCCCATAATGGCACCAAAAGCGAAAATGTACCCAATCGGGGTGGCAGAATTCCAGTATTGCGTTTCCCGCGCTACGAAATCTGCCCGGGTCATGACCAGAACATCGTCCTGCAAATAAGCCCGTAAATGATCCCGGATCTCATTGGCCCGGGCGGGATCGTCCAGACGAATCAGACCCAGCTGGATCTGGTCGCGTGGACGTTCGGGGAACAAACGCAACCAGTTGTCATCACTGGTAATGACCGAACCATCAATGCCGAACGAAGTGCCCATTTGAAACAGACCTACCACTTCCATCCGGCGATCATTGATTTCGGTTTTGAACGAACCCTGCGCGTCAAAATGGCCGACCACATCGCCAAACTCCGGCCGCGAAGCCGAATCAAACAACACCACGTTCTGCTGCTGCAACAAATGCCGGGACTCTTCAAAACCGGGCGTGTCGAGTAAAGAATGACTCGGGTCAAAGCCGATGGTATTGATGCTTCGTCGCTGGTTATTCCAGGGGTTTTTCCACACCGAGGGAAAAATATAGACGGGCGTGATGCCCTGGACCCCATCGACACCCAAGGCCTGATAAAGACGGCGCAAGGAAAAAGGCTCCGGGCGAACGATAAACACGCTGTCCGGACTGAACAGCGCAATGTCGTATCTCAGCCGTTCATGAAACCGGACGGCACTTTCAAACAAAGCCGCTCGAAAGCCCAGTTGCATCAGAATCAAAAGCACGGCAAAACCAATACCGCCGACGGCGACCAGCAGCCGCATCGGCCGGTGTTTTAACTGCATCCAACCCAGGATCATATCGCTGAATCCACTTTTATGGGCTGATCTCGATGTCGACTTGCAGATAGGTCAGGCTGGCAGCTGCAGCAGAATCATCCAGGCGAATTTCAACTTCAATGATACGGGCATCCTTTTGGGCAGCCGGATCGGTGCCTACCGTGTCGATCTTGGCCACTTTTTGATGGATGGCCTCTACCGTTCCGGTCAAAACTGACTCCAGCGCATCACTGCTGACCGTAGCCTTTTGTCCGACACGCACACGACCGATATCCGTTTCATAAACTTCGGCAACGGCGTACATACTGTCGACCTGGCCCATTTCCAACAAACCTTCCAGCGCAGCCATTTCGCCGGGCCAGGTGTGGATTGCCAGAATGCGGCCTGCCGTGGGTGCCCGTATCAGACTGCGCTGAACCTCCACTTCACGACGTTCAATCCGGGACTGTGCCAGAATGACTTCCGCACCGGATGCATGTGCTGCCGTTTTGGCCGAGGTGCAGGCTGCGGCCAAAGCTTCAGCTCGACCGGCAGCCTGATCTGCCTCTTCTTCACCCGCCACACCGCGTTCCAACAGTTCGGTTCGGCGTGTGGCTTCCCGCGCGGCTACCTGTGCGCTTACACAGACTTCCGTTGCTGCGGCTGATTGTGCGGCCTCCTGGCGCCCGGCCAGTTCCAAAGCAGCCACCGCTTCTGCCAGATGGGCTTTGGCCAGCTCAAGGGTTTCCATTTCTGCCCACAATTGCCCCTGTTCAACATCCTGACCCGCTTTAACCAGCAGTCTGTAAACGATGGCGCCTGAGATGGATTCAGGTGTGAG
>CAZRTG010000141.1:0-9454 GCA_964602895.1 uncultured Wenzhouxiangellaceae bacterium | reverse complement strand
TTGGGGCTGGGAAATACCTGTCAACAATTCGGCCTTTCCCATCTTTATCGGCTGCAGCAATCAGACCGATCCAGGTGGCACCCATTTTCTCTGCTTTATCGAGCCGAGCAAGCCAGAAGTTAGAAAAGGGCTCTTTAAAAAAATAAACACAGTTGCAGATGTGTCACGGGTTTCGGATGCACTAGATGAAATTCTCCGGGGGCATCCAGGAATCAAAGAATTGCTTTGGGTTGAGGAAGAGGGTCAACCCTGAAGGGGCGGCTCTGCGAATCGGGCCCAAGGTAGTGCGCGAGATCTGACGAGCGTCACCTTGCAATAAGCCGGTTCCGGAACAACTGATTCGCAAGATAACGGAACACCGTCTCAAAGCGGTAAGTGAACGTAAAGACAACAGTTTCTGGTAATCGATCGGGGTCGGGCGCCCGGCGTGGCGGTAATGCAGTGAGACAGCTTATGGGAAAAAGCAGGTTGGAAGCATTCAGCGATGGTGTCATGGCCATCATCATCACCATCATGGTCCTTGAACTCAAGGTTCCTCATGGGTCGGGAATAGATGTTCTTGCACCAATGTTGCCCAATTTTCTCAGTTACGTTCTCAGCTTCATCTATGTGGGTATTTACTGGAATAATCATCACCATTTGCTGCACGCTACCGGGCATGTTTCGGGCAGCGTCCTTTGGTCCAATCTGAATTTGCTCTTCTGGCTTTCCTTATTTCCCGTCTCTACGGGCTGGATGGGGGAGAATCATTTTGAGCCATTGCCAACTGCTTTTTACGGCTTTGTGTTATTTATGGCGTCTATCGCCTATTACCTATTGCAACGCTGCATCATGGCTGCAGATGGCAGTAATTCGGTCCTTCATAAGGCAATCGGTTCAGACTGGAAAGGCAAGCTGTCACCGGTGCTGTATCTGGCGGCAATAGGGTTGTCATTTGTGTTTCACCGGGCGGCACTGGCCATCTATGTGGGCGTAGCGCTTATGTGGCTGGTGCCGGATAAAAGAATTGAGCGGGTAATAGATGAAAACTGACAATTCATTGAAGACGGTCTCCCGAAAGGGTGCCGCTGAATTGCAACCCCAGGCATCTGAAATGCAATACTTGGTCGCGCCACCGGCAAACCGAAAACCCGGATCACTGCTGGCTATGCTCGCGTTACTGATACTCGCACTCAGCATGTCATTGCCGCTCAGTGCGGATCCTGCAACAGCCGTCGATCAGGTTTTTGCCGCCGAGCGAAGTTTCGCAAAGACGATGGCGGATCGCAATTTGGAAGCTTTTGCTGAGCACTTATCCGAAGAGGCGATTTTCTTTGCCGGAACCAGGCCATTACGGGGCAAGAAACAAATCGTTGAAGAATGGTCAGGTTACTTCAGCGATCCAACCCCACCGTTTTCCTGGGAGCCCGATCAGGTTGAGGTATTGGATTCGGGTACACTGGCTCTGAGTACCGGCCCGGTTCGGGATCCCGCCGGGATAGTGGTTGCAAGATTTACTACCATTTGGCGCCTTGAAGATTCGAGAATCTGGCGGGTCGTGTTTGACAAGGACAGCCCGGCAAGTCCGGGTCTGCCGTGATGTCTGACCGTCTTGGTTAATTCAAACGCTATGTACCCAAGTTTGGAGGGTAGTCCAAATGCCTGATACACCTGTCCTCATTCTTTTGGTTATTCTCGTGCCAATTGCACCGTTAGCACTTATGTTTTGGCTGTGGCCACGCAAAGGCCGAATGGGCATTAATACCAAGACCGTACACTGCCCAAGGTGTCATACCAAAGCGCCACTCGTGAGGGTGCCAAAAAACTCACGTCAGTTAATGTGGGGTGGTTGGACCTGCAAAAAATGCGAGTGCGAGTTTGACAAATATGGGAAGGAAATTGAAAAGGATCAGTAGTCATGCATGAAATTATCTGCCCACACTGCAAAAAAGCATTCAAGATTGATGAGGCCGGGTACGCGGATATTCAGAAGCAGGTTCGCGATCACGAGTTCGAGCGGCAATTGCACGAACGGCTTGAGTTGGCCGAGCAGGACAAACGGAATGCGGTTGAGCTGGCGACCACCCGGGTTACAAGCGAATTGGAAAAAACTGCTGCAGCCAGGGATGCTGAAATCAGGGAACTGCAGGGCAGGCTTGATGCCGGTGAGGTCACACAGAAACTTGCGGTGGCAGAAGCTCTGAGCGCCCTGGAAAAGGAGCGCGACAGGCTGGCGAACGAACTCGAACAGGCAAGGCAAAAGCAGCTAACGGCTGCCCAACTTGCCGAGGCAAAGCGGGTGAATGAATTGCAGAAGATCGCTGCAAGTAAAGACTCGGAAGTTCAGGCTTTGAAAAGCGACCTTGAGCGAATACAGTTTGAGAAGCAGCTCGCCGAGACGTCGCTCAAGGACAAGTACGAAACGCAAATAAAGGATCGTGAAAAAGAGATAGAGCGGCTGCGGGACATGAAAGCCCGTCTGTCGACAAAAATGGTTGGCGAAACCCTGGAGCAGCACTGCGAGACCGAATTCAACCGCATTCGGGCGACGGCGTTTCCCAGAGCCTATTTCGAGAAAGACAACGATGCCAGGTCGGGTAGCAAGGGCGACTACATTTTTCGCGATCTGGCCGAGGCTGGCACCGAAATCGTTTCCATCATGTTTGAAATGAAAAACGAGAACGACGAAACAGCGACCAAGAAGAAGAACGAGGATTTTCTCAAAGAACTCGACAAAGACCGTACTGAGAAGAACTGTGAATACGCAGTTCTGGTTTCACTGCTTGAGCCTGACAGCGAGCTTTACAACTCCGGTATTGTCGATGTGTCACATCGTTATCCGAAAATGTATGTCGTCCGTCCGCAATTTTTTATCCCGATCATTACGCTGCTGCGAAACGCCGCCCAGAACTCACTGCAATACAAAACCGAACTCGCGCTGGTGAAATCGCAGAACATCGATATCACGAATTTCGAGGACGATCTTGAAACATTCAAGGCAGGTTTTGCCCGGAACTACGAACTGGCGTCCAGGAAATTCAAAACCGCCATAGCGGAGATCGACAAGACCATCGATCATCTGCAGAAGACCAAAGACGCGCTGCTCGGTTCTGAAAACAATTTGCGCCTTGCCAACAACAAAGCCGACGACCTGACCGTCAAGAAGCTAACCAAACGTAATCCCACCATGGCCGCAAAGTTCGATGAACTCAAGAACTGAAGGAGTCGGGTCCTGTTTTTTGTTGAAAATTCTTGCCGAAGCGATTGGCCAGAAAATCATCCAGTGCGATGTCTTCCTGTTTGATATAACCGGAATCGGGAAGCACACCCTGACGCAGTAGATCCACAACAGCACAGACACTGGCAGCGGTGGTTATCTGTATTGCACTGCGCATGTGCCCATTGATTTTTCTGCTGTAAATTTTATTGGCATAGGTTTCCTGCATCAGACGTCCGCCGACTGTTCCACTGACTGCAACATAAATCAGGACCACATCCTGTAAGGTCGTCGGAATGGCATGTTCCAGAATATCTTTCAGTACATCGCGTCGATCGCTGAGTCGTAAATCCTGTAACAGGGTTTTCATGATGTCGCGGTGGCCCGGATACCGGACGCTTTGATATTTGATATTGCGCGCTTTGCCGGACAGCGTTTCACCCAGAGTGCCAAGCCCACCGGAGGTGTTGAATGATTCATAGCGGATTCCGTCCAGTGAGAAATGTTCCAATTGTTCGAGTGCGGGCACTTCTGTCAGTTTACCGTCGACGAGAGCTATGCAGGGTTCGCAATATTCGTTGATAACGCCTTCGGTGCTCCAGGTCAGGTTATAGTTCAGGGAGTTTGACGGGAATTGTGGCAGTGCACCTACCCGCAGGTTGATGGTGTCAATTTCGTCCATGCGGCTGGCCAGATGGTTGGCGACGATGGAAATAAATCCGGGCGCCAGGCCGCATTGTGGAATGAACGCAGCCTTTGCACTGGTGGCCAGGTTCTGCACTTCGCGCGTGCTGGCGACGTCTTCGGTCAAATCCAGATAATGAACGCCTGCCGCTTTGGCAGCACCTGCAATGGTCACGGTCAGGAAGTAGGGAACAGCGCTGATCACAGCATAGTGACCCGGGAGTACTTTCAGAAGTGCCGCCTCCTCACTGACATTCAGGCACACGGTTTCAAGGCCTTCCCGCTCGGGCAAACGGGCCAGCTGTGTTTCTGATGCATCGATGACAGTTACGTGATAGTCATCGGACGAAAGCAACAGGTCCGCGATCATCTCGCCCACTTTGCCTGCGCCAATTACTGCAACCTTTTTCATGACCGCTCTCCGCTGTTTGCATCATCAATAGTGTTACCAGATTGAATCAGCTGAGGCTAAAATTGAAGTCCAAAAATTAACAGTTTGTTGCGGTTTTCCGTCAAAATGATCATCAATTTACGCATTTTAACGGTCAACCCTGGAATAACATATGTTGAACGACCTGGACAAACGTTTATTGGCATTGCTGAGCAGGAATGCACGGCAAAGTACATCGGAACTTTCCCGCATCCTGAATGTTTCCCGCTCCACCGTGCAGGGACGTATCAAGCGCCTGGAACAAACCGGTGTCATCATGGGATACACCACCCAACTCGGCAAGGATTTCGAAAAACAGCTGGTAACGGCGCAAGTGCAAATCAAACTGTTTCAGAAACTGACGGCTGCAACGGTGAAGGCCTTGCATCAAATGCCGCAGGTCAAGGAGTTGTACGCGGTCAGTGGCGACTACGACATGATTGCGATCGTTCGAGCCGAATCCATGGAAGAGTTGAGCCAATTGCTGGACGCGATAGGTCTTCTGCAAGGAATTGAACGCACCAACTCCTCGGTCATATTGGAGACCAAATTCAGTTGCTAGGGCAAAAGGGACCGACAAAAGGACAAAAGGGGACAGGACAAAAGGGGACGGGGCACATTAAGGAAACTCTGAATTATTCAGAGCTTCCTGAATTTTCCCCAAACATCAGAAGACCAGCAGATCGACTACAGCGCTGCGGCTGCGTACCTCAAGCCGCCAGCGTACCGGCTCCGGGCCACAGTCACCACACTGCCATACGGTGCTCACGCTGTCCTGCAACAGTTGCAGGGGCTGATGCCCATTCGCTTCAATCGTGACCACTGTGGACTCTTCGTAAGGGCCGAATAGTGTGTTGAATACAACCTTGTCCGATCCCGCCGTTTCAAATGAGTACGTCTGAAGCGGCGGTCGGGAGGTTTGACGGCTGCGAAAAGGGTAGGTTTTCCCGACAGCCAGCGTTGAAGAACTGCTTGCAGCAACGATTCGGTTCGGCTTCAACGAAAATGTCTCCGACCATCCGGCATCCTGCAAGCCAAGATTTCGCAGTTGAGCCGGCGTAAGGCCAACAAGGTGCACGGCAGCAGTCTCTGCAGCACCGCCGCCTATCGTAACCCAGGGTGTGTCATCACAAGCCATACGACCCGGAAGTCCCAGCATGTTGTCGTAGCCCTGGGCAAGCGGGCCATGCAGCACGGTTGGGACAGGCTCAGTGCAGAGATCGCGTCCGAAATGCTCAAGTCGCCACGCTGGGATGACCGGCAAGCCAAATGCGGGGCTGGCCTGTTGGACATTCGAGGCCGATAATATGGGCAATTGAATGAGTCCCTGTTCCGTACGCTGCACTACCGAAACGTTGCCGATGGAGCACAGTACTGCGACGCCAGCGATGACCGGGCCCACCGCCTTTCGCCCAAGCGCCCACCAGCCCAGTGCAATCAGCGCTGACCAAAAAGAAATCCAGGCCTGTGCCATGTAATACGGTGTTTGCGAGCGCAAGGCTGCCAGCAATAGCAGGCTTGCACCGGCCACCGTTACGATCGCTAGCAATGTGCGACGCTGGCTTACGCGTTGCGCTGCGCGAATGCTGCCCAGAAGTGCAGCCACCAACAGCATTATCCACAACCAACGAGCCGTTTCTCCCAGGAACGGTGAGGCCAGGTACGAAAACAATACATCGGGACCGCGAAGGGCAATGCCGTACCAAAGAGTCGGTGTTGCCAGCATCGCAACAAAGGGAGAGTGATCTGCGGCAAAGCGGCTGAGCTGTTCAAACCCTTTCCAATTGCGTTCCGCCTCAAAAAGCAATGAGGGCAGAAAGACCAGAAGACCCGCGAGTAGTCCGAGGCCAAGCCAACCCAGGTCACCGGCAACTCCACGCTCAACCCGTCCGAAGCGCATCCAGCCCACCAGAGGCACCAGAACCAGAAGTATCACCGTAGCCGGGTGTGTATGCAGCGCCAGGGCTTGCAGCAGGCCATAAGCCGCCCACCAGTGCGGTGAACGACCCTGTGCCAAGTGCAAAAGACAAAACGCCGAGGCCAGCATCGCAGCTTCTATCAGGGCGGTATGGGTGAAGTCTATCGGTGCAAGCAGGCTCCATCCAGGCAGCGCCAACGCCAGGGCAAACAGCAGGCCAAAACGCGCCCCCATGGTTTGCCTTCCCAAGGCCTCGGCCAGCCAGAACTTGAGCGCAGCCAGCCCGCCGACGAACAGCAAGGTGAAGGTGAGCGAGTGGGAAATCGCCAGCGGTATGGCCAGGATGTAGAACCAGACCGGCCCCAGGTGCACGCTTTCATTGATGATCGGTCCGGCAAGCGGCAGGCGGGCGCCACGGATGATGTCCCAGGCAGCTTCGAAGTCTCGTACACCATCGAGGTGCAGGGGGCCAAAAGCAAAGGGGATCACAGTCGCCAGGCTGAGAAAAACCAGAAGTGCGATGGTCGATCGACTTCGCTGGGCGTAATCCGGTGGCAGTGACAGAAGGGCAGGACGACTCCAGTTCAACCAATCTCTCCGGCTGTCAACGGGTAAGTCATACGCTCAGAGTAATGGGGCATAAGTTATGGGGACAGAGTAAAGGGTCGGATCCAATTTTAACGAGTTTTGACGGTCTGCCAATTTTTCTGAACCTCAAAATGACATTCAGCAGTGATTTGACGCTTTTATCACCTCTTTCATAATGACTCCCAAGAAAGCTCGCACTCTCCCAGTTCGGTTGCGATAAAAGCCGAATTTTCTGAAATGGTGTCAGAGAATTGCATGGTCCGTTGATGCAATTTGGCTGGCTTTTTTAATTCGCTCAAGCGAAGGTTCTCCCACATCGATCCATAATTCCTGTTGGCCATCCAGTGATTGGACCCACATATCCGGTTCGTCAGCGGCACTCAGGCCCTTGGTAAATTCCAACCGGTCCTGGGCGTTGATACAAAACACCAAAATTCGCACCATCAACCGCTCTGTGGTTTCAGAGGGGTGCTGGGCAACGGTCAAATTGAGGCTGTCGTAATGGTTACGCTCAAGATCAGACAAAGATATTTTCGATTTACATATGGTCGAACTTAAAGCCATACAGGTGCGCCATTGGGATTAGGCGCCAGCATAGCTTCTTTTGGCTACCAGCCCTCAAACAATCCGCCATCGGCAAAATCCCAGATAAAATAAACATAGGCTCGCCAGTCGTAACGATCCGTGTCGTTCAGAGGTAATTCCAAGCCGGTGTTGAGGGCGATGTTGCCCCGTTTGTTGAGACCAATCCGGGCCTGCGGCAGGATGGAAAACTGCACTGCATCCTTGCGATCCGGTCCCGTGCCACGCTCAAACGGTATTTCTGCTACCAACTCCAGGGCCGGGAAAATGGAACGTGGTTTCTCGGTATGCACCCAATGCACAACACCGGCCAACTCGGCGCTGCTGTTATCCGAGTTTTCCACGTCAAGTTTTAACCGCCCACTGCTCTGCAAGGTCCATTCATCACTGAGGATTTTTCCAAAGGCCAGGTAGGGCAATACCTCCCAATGCGCATCGCTGTTCATGGGCACACCCACGTTACCGCCCAGCGTGAAAATATATCCGGCACGTTTATCATGCATGAGCACATATTTGAAACCGGGTTCAAAGTGGCCAAAATCGGACTGGCTGCCTTTTACTTCGTGGGTCATTTCCAGCGTGCCCTGGAAGCGTTTGCCAACGCGGAATTCATACTCAAGGGTATTTTTCCATGTGTTATCACCGTCCAGCCCGGCATAGCGCTGTTTCCATACCCACTCATCTTCCGGAAACGCTTTCTTGGTGCGCACGGGCAGAAACAGGTTGAGCTCACCATCGGGATAGTCGTGCTCACCACCCAGCGTCTTGATGTAGGCCAAAGTCGAATCAATATCCTCTTCGGTCAAAGCTGTACCGAAAGCCGGCATCTGTGCGGAAAAACCCAGGGCCGGGCCACCATGGGTGATCACCGTTTTCCAGTCCGAAGCGGGCTCCCTGCTGTTGAACAATGGATCTGAAAAATTGGCCGGCATGACTTCCAGACTTTTCACCAGCGGTGAGTCGGGATCGGGGCTGCCTCCCACGCCATGGCAGGAGACGCAATTTGTCGCAAATATTTCCTCACCACGGGCCAGATCTGCAGCCATTGCAGTGCCAGGCAGACCCAAGGAAAATACTGCAACCAAAAGCCAAAAGAAGGGTACAACCCTCAATGCAGAGTCAAATACCCTGTCGTTTTTGAAATACATACCAGATTTGCTCCAAATAAATGCTGTCGTTTTCATCTCCATCATCTCACTAATAAGCAAGCGGGGCCAAGCGGGGTACTGACCTCGCTCAGGACAGCAGGGGAATATGCTTCACGAGCCCAGGCACTTCTGCGTTTCAGCAACCCAGCTGAAGGAAATCCGAGTCTGCCTCTTTCCTGCAAGTGCTTGAAAATAGGGCGGCAACTTTTCCCTGAGAAAAAACTGAGTGTTCCCTCAGGTGATTCCAGTCCTGGTCGAGGATATTGCTGATCGAGGAACCGGCCAATTCGGCCCGGTCTCGAAACCTGTGAGAGGAATATCCAATGAACTATCCAAACAAAGTAACTGCTATCGCGATGACCTGCTTGATCGGAACGTTCGTTTTATATGGGTCTGCTTACGCCAAGGCTGATTCTGATGAATTGAACGCCAAAACCCATAACAGCAAGATCGTTGGCATCTGGGACGCGGATGTGGTTGTCGCATCCTGTTCGGATCCTGAAGACATAAAAGCCACGTTTTCGGCCATGCATAAATACGAGGCAGGAGGCACCGGCCAGGTGGTCCCTGATTCAGGTGCCACAGGTCTTTCTGCGCACATGGTAATCTGGAGTCGTGTCAAGAAAGACGAGTACGATGTGTCCATGAAAATGTACCGTTTTGGCCCGGCTGGCGAGAATATTGGCTGGGTGATTGCGCACAATGAAATTTCGATGAGTGATGACGGTAACGAGTATGTTGGAACCGGCAAGGCGGACTTCTATAACGCGGCAGGCATTATGCTTTTCTCAAGCTGTCCGTCGTTCGTTGCTACCCGCTTTACTGGAGAGTAGCTGGTAATAAGGGGTCTTTTAAGGAGGGCCTGCAATGCGGTCGGATCCGGTTTCCATAATATGGAAACAGGATCC